>NZ_CP179732.1:674747-1012120 GCF_047426745.1 Macrococcus equi
TCACATTGCCTAAAGTAGGCCCTGACTTCATGGGATTAAATGCAGGTCAATTTACAGTCATGTTCATCGGTGGGATGCTCGGCGTCGTATTAATGCGATTTGCTGCAACTTACTTTATCAAGATTCTTGAAACATATCCTGGACTTGAAGCAGCCGCTTTTGCAATTGTCGGCTGGATTGGTGTTAAGCTAGTAGTATTAGTGCTCGCTCACGAATCAATCCATATACTACCACACGCATTCCCACATTCATTGCAATGGCAACTTATCTTCTGGGGTGTATTACTTTCAATCTTAGTGATTGGATTTGTAACGAGTAAACGTGGGCACAGCAAACAATCATAAAACAAATATTTAAGACTAGGGAATCCCCTAGTCTTTTTATTGTGCCTTCTATAATACAATAGTATTAAACTACCTATATTGGAGATGATGATATGTCAGTCGGACCATCTTTAAGACAGTTGCACGCACACAAACAAATACATGATACCGGCCTTAGTCTTGCGATAAACATGACAGATGAACTCATTAGAACGTATCAAAATGGCACAGAAGAAGAAATAATTCAGGAAGTTATCGCACTCGTTGATTTTTTTGAATCACGTGTCATTAGTCATGCTGATGCTGAGGAAGAAGAAGATGGTTTCTATACAGAAGCTGTCAATAAAAATCCTGAGCTCCACGATAAAATTCAGCAATTGACACGTGATCATGATATTATGCGCCAAATTGTTGCAAAGATTAAAACTCAAATGGAACAAGAGGGCTTCTCAACTCAAATTATTGATTACTTTAGAAGTTTAATCATCGTGAATGAAATCCACTCTCGCGATGAAGAAAGATTCCTATTAAAATAGCAAAAGGCTGGAACAGAATTTTTAAGTTCCAGCCTTTTATAATAACGTCATTACATGTTGGCCTAAAAACGTTACAAATACCTGCTCATCTTCTACCCTTAAATATCCCGCTTCTACATAATCATTTAACAGCACATCCAGGTCACTTTTTGTAAGAGTTGATGATTCGTGTGCTGCAATATTATAAAGCTGTTGTATAGTAATATTATCACCTTCGTGATATTTGATGGTACTTACAATATATTTATAGAGCTTGACCTCTTCTTCTGCCTGCAGATTTTCTGTTTCCAGTTCTTCCTCTTCAGCAATTTCTCTTAATATTTCTTCAGTCGTCATACGTTCTTGTTGTATCAATGATTGCATATCATTCAGTGGATCTTCATTATTTTGCATCATTGCTTCTTTATCATAAACAATCTCATGTGGTATTAACTCAGTACGTTCATCAATTAATAATGAGATTTTTTCTTCTTCGTTCATTCGTCACACCTCATTTTCTACATAATTTATTTTATCACGAATATCGGTTGATTGAAATTACATATAACTAATGGTAGGCTTATATAGAATTAAATATTTAGCTAGGGGTGCTCATTTGAGCTGAGAGGAATTCACTTCCGACTCTTTGAACCTGATTTGGTTAACACCAACGTAGGGAAGCGTGATTGCATGATAAGTAGTTTTAATATTACTATCCAACACCCGCTAGCATAGTCTAACGGGTGTTTTTTTGAGGTGAAACAGTTGTTTATTATGATTACTCCATCTATTCCTTCGACGGATGTCATGCATCAAATGATTAATATAAAAGACGAAATTGATGGTGTTATTCTACGCTTTGAATCTTCAGAAGAAGAAATCATCGATTTTATCAACCGATTATGTTTAAGCTTTCCAAAAGATAAAATCATTGTTCATAACAATCCTAAAATATTGTTTAAGTGTGGATTGCATCGTATTCACTTTAAAGAAAACTATTCAAATATCAAAACTTTCATCAACAATCATCCAGAAATTATTGTGAGTCAAAGTGTGCATTCACTATCTTCTGCACAACAGGCTGAAGCTTTAGAGCTGTCATTTATTTTATTTGGACATATTTTCCCTACTACTTCAAAACCTGGCTTACCGCCTCGGGCACATGATTTAAGTATTGATATTACAAACTTAAACATACCTGTTGTTGCGCTAGGCGGCATAAATAGTTCAACCATAAATAAGCTCAACACCAAGTTTTCTGGTGTGGCAGGTATCAGATTATTCATGAATACACAGGAGTTTCTTAAAGTAAAAAAGGAGTGGTTATTACGTACTACGATATCGTAATCATTGGTGGAGGCATTATTGGAGAAAATATTGCTTACTCCCTTCAATCAGAAACAAATCATATTGCATTAATTGATGATACGGATGGGTATAAGGCAACGCATGCTGCCGGAGGTATGCTCGGTGCTCAGAATGAATTCACAGAAGACAGCGCGCTCTATCAACTGTCAATGCTTGGACAACAAATGATGCCTGAGCATATCCAGAAATTAGAACAAATAACCGGCTTATCCATTGATTTGAAACAACACGGCTTACTTAAAATTGCTTCGCCTGGTGATTTAGAGCGTCTTATTAAACAGTATGAATTTTTACGATCAAACTTTAAAACAATCGACTGGATTGATGATCACCACATGTCTCAATTTGCGAATGGAATGATCAGCAGTAGCTTTCAGCAGGCGATGTGGATTCCGACAGACGGTCAGGTCAATGCCTTAAAATACCTTACTGCACTTAAACACGCTAATGCAGCTATTGATCGTATCAATGAAAAAGTCATTAACATCAGTAAATCAAATCATTTATATTGTCTCAGCACTTCCGGTGAAACCATCAATTGCGAAAAACTGATTATAGCTGCCGGATGTAAAAGTGATCATTTACTGAATATGGTAGGTTACGAATGTCCGATGCAAGGCGTTAAAGGAGAAGTCTTGACCTTACATCATCCAGATGTTCACTTTAATGAAACACTTTTTCAGACAAACGGCCATTATATCGTGCCAAAAGCAAACCATCATTATTTAATTGGAGCAACAACATCTCTTAATACGCAAAAAAGTCCCGGGGCAGCCGGTGTTAAATGGCTACTTGATGAAACATTTAAACTTGTCCCTGCGCTTGAATCAAGCACTATCGTTAAAATTGACTGTGGCTTTAGACCTGAAATCAAGCAACATCATCCCATTATCGGTCAGATTGATAACAACTTATTTGTTGCGACCGGACATTATCGGAACGGCATATTATTATCACGTATTACTGCTGAGCTTATTCGTCAGACAATATGCCAGCACGGAGAACTCTATCAGCAATTTAAATTTTCTTTTAGGTTAGGAGAGCAATATGAAAATATATATCAATGATGAAGTAGTTGAAACAGATAAAACTAATTTATCTGAGTTACTCACTGAATTTACATCTGACAAGAAAAGGATTGTCGCTTTAGTAGATGACGTGCCTATAGAACAGTCAAAATGGGAATCCATTATTTTAAAACCAGAACAAAAACTAGAACTATTAGAATTCGTAGGAGGCGGTTAATATGTTAAAGATAGGACCATTAGAATTATCATCTCGTTTAATATTAGGTACAGGAAAATTTAAAGATGGAGAAACACAGAAACAAGCTGTGGAGATGAGTGAAACAAATGCATTAACTTTTGCTGTAAGACGTATGAGTCTATATGATAAGTCATTACCCAACCCATTAGAATCTGTAGATCTTGATAAGTACATCACCTTCCCTAATACAGCCGGAGCCAAAACAGCTGAAGAAGCAGTAAAAATTGCTGACATTGCACGTATTGCAGGTATGTGTGACATGATTAAAGTAGAAATTATCGGAGATGATACAACACTTTTACCTGATAGTATCGAAACATATAAAGCATGTGAAATTCTTTTAGAAAAAGGGTTTATCGTTTGTCCATATATTCCATGTGACGTTGTACTTGCCAAAAAATTAGAAGCCCTTGGTTGTCATGCAATTATGCCACTTGGCGCACCTATCGGGACAGGTCTAGGTATTAACGACCCCCTTAACTTAAAATATATTATCGATGCTGTTAACGTACCAGTCATCGTTGATGCAGGCATAGGTTCTCCTAAAGATGCAAGTTTTGCTATGGAACTTGGGGCTGATGCCATCTTACTCAATACTGCTGTATCTAATGCACAAGATCCAGTAAAAATGGCTGAAGCTATGAAATATGCAGTAAAAGCAGGTCAACTGGCATTTGAAGCAGGTCGTATCCCTAAAAAATATACTGCTCAGGCTTCAAGTCCAATGGAAGGTCTTGACTTTCTATGAGTGAACGATTTGACCGACAAATCAAATCACCCAATTTCAGTTCAACAGCACAAAATAAGTTAGCTCATAGCACCTTCCTCATTATTGGGGGCGGTGCACTTGGAAGCACTGTATGTGAAATGTTAGCAAGAAGCGGCGCAGGACATCTCGTGATTTGTGACATGGATATTGTATCGATTAGCAATCTCCATCGCCAAAGTTTATTTGATGAACAGGATAGTGAAACATATCAATTAAAGGTCGACGCACTCGCTACACATATACAACGTATTAATCAAGACGTCAAAGTAACTAAAATACCTTACGAAATTGGTGCACATAATATAGAACAAATTATCGATAAATATCAGCCATTGTTACTTATTGATGGCACCGATAACTTTGAAACGCGCTACATTATTAACGATGCCTGTCATAAACATCAATTGCCATGGGTCTATGGTGCTTGTCTTGGAGTGAGTGGTACAGTGTACGGTATACAGAATGGTCCTTGCTTACGTTGTATCCTGCCTGAGGAACCTTCTACCGGTCAGGATTGTTCACTCTCAGGAATTATGCCGTATACTGCACACATGGTGGCAAGCCTGCAAGTCGCAGAAGTAATGCACTTTATAAGTCACGAGCGATTTTCCGGTAAACTGATGACTGTTGATTGTGATTTAATGAATTTTAAGACCCGAAATATCGATTTACTTCGTAACCCATCGTGTTCAACATGTATTAAAAATGACTATTCAAAACTTAAACAAAATACATCCTTCATGACGAAGATGTGTCACGGTAAGTATCAAACGCATGTGACACCTGAGTTATTTAACGCCGTAAATCATCATATAAAGCATCAAAATAATCACTTTAAATTACTATCTTTTCAAAATCGAAAAATCCATTTGCTGAGTAATGGTCGAATCATTATTTTTGATGTCAACTCATCTGAAGAAGCGACTAACGTCATTGACGCTTTAATTAAAACAACAGTATAACCTTTAAAAAAGAAACATGTATTTTTTGTTTCTTTTTTGTTGTATCTTTTTACCCTATTTGTTATATTGATATATGCTAATTCTAAAAATCAATACTATAAAAATTAAATTTTACTATATTAATATAAAGAAGGGTTTCTATGAAAAATGCATTTCAATTGTTTTTACATGACTTAAAAAATATAAAAAGAACACCTAGTTTCATCATTTTACTAGTTGGTTTATCTATTCTTCCGTCTTTTTACGCATGGTTTAATTTAAAATCATCATGGGATCCATATTCAAATACAAAACATCTTCAGGTCGCTGTAATAAATGAGGACAGCGGTGCTAAATTAAAAGGAAAATCAATTAACGTAGGAAACGAACTTGTCAAAACTTTACGACATAACGATAAATTCAACTGGCAATTCACCGAAGACGTGGATGAAGCAGATCATAAACTTCGTATGGGTGAATATTATGCAATTATCCATATCCCAAAGACCTTTTCACGTGATATGACAAGTATTTTCCACAAAAAACCGGAACGCGCGCATATCGACTATAAAGTGAATCAAAAAATCAATGCCATTGCACCAAAGATGACAACTGCAGGCGCTACAGCTATCACCGAATCTTTAAGTGAAAAGTTTATCGAAACTGCTACGAAAGCTCTATTACAGGAAAGTAATCGTGCAGGTATGAAGATTGAAAATCAGCTACCGCTTTATCATAAAATTGAAAATGCTGTATTTGAAGCTGAAAATGCATTACCTGATATTGAAAAGTTCAGAAAAGCGATGATTAAACTTGATAATCATCAAGGAGATATTTCAAAATATGCTGATGAATTTTATGGTCTTAACCAGTATCGCGATAAATTAAATGGTGGTGCTAATAAATTAATAGCGGCAAATCAGCATGCAGCAGATATTAATGCACTAGGTCAGACTATCGTTAAGCTGAATAATAATATGCCACGTATAGAAAATGCATTAGCCAAAGCAAATGCCATCGAACAAAAATTTCCGCAGATTAACAATGCAGTTGCAAACGGACTTACTGCTACTGAAAAAGCTTTAGCTGTGTTAAATACATCTCAAAATGCGATGCCTAAAGTACATGATAAAATCAATACTGCTCAAAATATTAATGATAAAGGAAAAGAAAAACTAAGCACTGTAGATATAAATCCAGCATACAACGCTCTGCAGGATGGCCTTGGGGCAATGAGTAACCTTACAACTGAACAAGCAAATACTACTTCGGATATGCTCAGTCAACTAAGTGAACTTGCTAATCAGTCGCCTGGTCCGTCAGAAACGCTGACTAAAAACTTAAAAATATATCAGGATAATATTAATCAGTCTATGCGTTACCATAATGAACTGATTAAAGTTATGGATGAAGTTAATGACCTTGGGTTTGATACGTCTGCTATCTCAACTGAACTTAAAAACACAAATACGGCTCTAACGTCACTCAATCAATCACTGGATCAGGCAATTGCAAAGTCAAATGCGAAACAACCGGTCAATATTAATAAAGATGCTCTTAACGGGGCACAAAGTGCAATGCAAGATCTGAGTGATTTTGCCAGCTCTGATATGCAAAATGTTTTTGAGAATGGACTATCTACTTTAAATGGAGATTTAGATACGATTGCTCAAAAATTAAATACAGCAAGCACATTTGCTGATAAAGTTGATAGTATTTTAAGTGAAGCAACACGTGTAACGACAGAAGCTAATCAGACATTAACACAGGTCAATCAGCAATTACCTTCATTGGAACAGAGATTTTCTAAAATTAATAATACGGCTCAAACTTATTATCCGCAGTTTAGAACGAAAGTTGGTCAAGCAAGTAATTTTGTTCAAACACAATTACCTAGTGTATTATCTGATTTAAATCGATTAAGCAACTTTGCGCAAAACGATCTACCGGGTGTTATGAATAAGTATGACAAAACGGCTAATCTGCTTCAAAAGAATTTACCAGGAGCACAAAATGGTATACATGAGTTAGCGCAGTTTTCACGCAATGAATTGCCTGGTATCGAAAAAGATATTACAAAAGCTGCGAATAAATTAAGAAAATTAGATGATAAAGATACTTTAAATAAACTAATTAAATTATTGCGTAATGATATGCAGGATGAATCTGATTACTTTGCAAAGCCTATCGTTTTAGATGAAACTCAAATATTCCCTATCCCTAACTATGGATCAGCAAGTGCACCTTTTTATACAGCACTCGCACTTTGGGTAGGCGCATTATTATGCGGGAACTTACTTACAACTGAATTAAAAGATAAATCCATTAAAGATAAATTCAGTTTACGCGAACTTTATCTTGGACGCATGATTTTATTCTTACTCATCAGTATCGCTCAGGCTATCATTGTTGTACTTGGAAATCTATTCATTCTGGATGCTTATGCTAAACATCCCGTATTAAATGTCATCTTTGCGATACTCGTTGGTTTAGCATTTACTGTTATCGTATATACTTTAGTAAGTTTACTTGGTAACATCGGTAAAGCACTGGCAATCATTATCATGGTATTACAAATTGCAGGGGGCGGTGGAACATTCCCTATCCAAGTTACCCCATTATTCTTCCAGCGTATTCATCCATTCCTGCCATTTACTTATGCAGTGGATTTACTACGTGAAGCCGTTGGGGGTATAACGCCTGAACTTGTATGGTCGAAATTCCTTATTTTATACTTAATTACCGGCATCATTTTTGCATTCGGCCTTATTATGAAACCAAGATTTGAACCGATAAAGAAAGGATTCTATGCCCGTAGTCAGGCAAGTAACCTGGTAGAATAAAGCTTATCATTATAAAATATTATTGATATAATAGCGATACATTATTAAAGGAGCTTTATCATGAACTATCAGGAAAACTTTTTATTCAAAACTTTTATTACCATTATAGGATCTTTCCTTATCGCCTTTGCTTTCAATGTGTTTTTACTGTCAAATGATGTATTAAGTAGCGGTATCGGTGGATTAGCATTATTATTTAATAAACTACTACACATCGATGCCGGACTACTGAATCTTTTATTCAACTTACCACTACTCATATTAGGCTTCATGAAATTAAAGAAATCTGTCATGTATAATACAGTACTCAGTGTTGCAGTCGTTTCATTCTTCCTGACAATTATCCCAACGAAAAGCATTGCAAATGAACTGTTTGTTAATGTGATATTTGGTGGCGTTATTGTAGGCATTGGAGTTGGATTGATATTAAAATATTCAGGGACTACTGGTGGGATGGATATTGTTGCGATGATTATCAGCCAAAACAGCAATATTTCTATCGGTTTAGTCATGACTATCTTAAACGGGATTATCGTGTTGTGTTCTGGTTTTTTATTCAACTGGAACTTAGCATTAATGACACTCTTATCTATCTATATTACCGGGAAGACCGTTGATACAATCTTTACTTCGAATATGAAACTAACCGTAAATATTATTACTTCAAACTACCCAGCTGTAAGAGAAGGATTAATACAAGAGATTCATCGCGGCATTACTGTCACAGATGTCTATGGTGGTTATTCAAATGATCAGAAACATATGATTACAATGGTACTTACGCGCTATGAATTACCAAATGTCATTCGTATAGCAAAAGCCAATGATGAAAATTGTTTTATCAATGTCTATGAAACGACAGAAGTACACGGTAATTTTGCCAGAAATAATTAAAAATAAGCTATTCATCTTAAGAAACGGCGGAATAGAAATTGCCCCT
The DNA here is from genome assembly GCF_047426745.1 of Macrococcus equi. GTDB lineage: Bacteria > Bacillota > Bacilli > Staphylococcales > Staphylococcaceae > Macrococcoides > Macrococcoides equi. The sequence goes on from NZ_CP179732.1 coordinate 683,713, forward strand.
ACGACAAAAACCGAAGATACTTATAAATCAAAAGCGATTTATAAGTATCTTCGGTTTTTGTTTATGATAAAACACTTCTGGCTCAGTCTCTTCGTTCATCTATTAGCGTTTTAAAAAATGTCATTTCATCCAGTGTGCACTGTTTTGCATGCGGTCTTCTAACATCCATTTGAAAATTATGCTGGGCAAAAAAATCACCTTGTCCATATTCTCTGTAAATGACTGGTACATTATTTTTTCTTAAGTTTAATACAATATCAGGCGCTTTCCCTACTAACATATCATTTATACTACTGGCTACAAAAGTCTGAGGAAAGTAACTATTGATATATTGTTCAAAATTTATTTCCGCGTGTTTCTCATGAAAATCTTTTCCGATATAATCTTCCATTAAACCACGCACCATAAAACGTATAAAAGACTTTTTCTCAGCGATTGCAATATCTATCGCATTAAAGAAGCCACAATTAATTGCAATACCTGACACAGTCACTACCGGAAGCTCCATATTAAATCTTCTGGCATAATCAGTATTGGTCAGCATCGTTACATATTGAGCCATAATTTGAGCGCCTGCAGAGTCACCGATCATAAATAGTTGATGTATATCTAAATGATATAATGCATAATTCTTTTTCAGCCACTGCACGCATTCATTCAATTGCACAAGTGGTGTCGGATATTTCATTTGAGGTGCGAGATCATAGTCATAACTAATGACTGCAAATCCGTGTGCAGCTAGTGTCATACAATAGACGTCATATGTTTCTTTACTCGAATATACATAGCCACCCCCGTGGACATTCACAATTACAGGATAAGTATCCTGTTTTTTATCTGGATAATAAATGTTTAAGGTATTATTTTGTGTTCGAGTACTATAAGCTATATTTCTAGCGATACGGATGTTTTCAGGTGCCTGATTAAAAATATCTTTATAACAGTCCAGTGTCTTAATCATCGTATTAAATAATCTTGCTTGTATACTCAAAATGAGTCACTCCATTATTGTGTTTTTGATTTCACCTTATCTTTAGCATGTTTTTTTTGAGTAGGCAGAATGTCATTAAGATGTTTTCCTTTAGAACCTTTAACATTCATTTCTACACCACTATTGTAAGCTGCTCTTGTAATCAGATGTCCCGCAACAGGACTAGTTAAATACAAGAAAAAGATACCCAGTAATAATCTAAAACTAACATAACCATCATTAACAATAAAGTAAATGAATACGCCAATTAATGTTAACAGCACAGCGAGTGTAGAACTTTTTGTAGCTGCATGACTTCTCGTATAAACATCCTTAAATATTGCAATACCTAGGGCACTGATTAAGGCCATTATGCTTCCCGCAAATATAATGATTGCGAGTATTATATTGATACTATCGTTTACGTTCAAATATAACACCTCGTTCGATAAACCTTGATGTCGCTATCGTAGAGATAAAAGAAAGTACACCAATGATTAAAATCGCCTCTAAAAATAGCGTTGTATCCATTATTAAACACAATATACTGACACTTGACATAATCATCGCACTAATACTATCAAAAGCAACAATTCTATCCGGTAATGAAGGACCTACTATTACACGGTACATTACAATCATAATTGAAATACCATATATTATAAGTGCTGCCTGAATCAATATCATACTCAAGTTTCACCAACCTCCTTAATCACACGTTCATAACGTTTGATTGATTTTAATAACTTTAAATTTTCTGATGGCGTTGCATGTAAGGTGTGAATAAATAATTTTTTATTATCATGAGACAGCCTTAATACGACCGAACCAGGTGTCAGTATGATGAGCATCATCAATGTCGTAACTTCCCAGTTCTTTTTCATTGCTGTTGTGTATGTGACGACACCAGGTGCAATTTTATGCGGAATAAACAATATATGATACATCGTTGATAAACTAGAACTAATTAATTCATAGTTAAATATAAGAATTAACTTAGCTAGTATAATAACTTTCCACAAATAAAATTGATGCCCGAAAAAACGATGAATGATATAAAGTATTACAATACCAATCAAATATCCTTTAACAAAAGTAGAAAAATAGATTTTATCTTCATCCACCATCAATACCCAAATCATCGCTATAAATAAATTCAATACAATCTGTGCTATCTTATTAACCTCCCATCATCACATGCTTAATATATTGTTCATCAGTAATATTTGATAGATATTGATTAATATCTGAAGCAAATATAGATATTAATATCGTCATACATAATACTAATATTAATGTGATTAATTTTTTGTTGTATGGCTGATTTAATTCAAATGTCTGATCAGTAGAAAAGAATTCATGATTTGTGTTTTTCGAGCCAAAAAATATTGCAATAAATAATCGCATCATCGCAAACATACCCACAAACGTACCTAGTACAACAACTATTGCATAGCCGATTGGGTGTGTATCAATCCCTGCCTCAAGCAGTAATAATTTCCCGGGAAATCCCCCAGTGAAAGGCATTCCCCCAATGGCAAACGCTAAAAACAACACAACCATTGCAGTAAGCTTGGCATTGTGAAACAGACCATGTTTTTTATTTAAATCAATAATACCAAAACGCTTAATGATGAGTCCTGCAATCAAAAATAGACACGCCTTAACTAACATATCGTTCAATGTGTACATTACTGCTCCATTGATACCGTTTTGCGTAAAGGTTGAGATACCATAATATATTATCCCGATTGATAAAATGATCTGGTAACAAAACATTAACTTAATATCTTTATATTTGATGACGCCAAGCATTCCAACAATAATAGTAGCTGTCGCCATATACAAAATGATTGGTGACAGCATCTCCTGATAAGGAACAAAGATGACCGTCATTGTTCTGATCATGGCATATACACCAACTTTAGTTAACAACGCGGCAAACACTGCTCCTAGTTCATATGAAAGGACACTATAAGATCTTGGCAACCAGATGAACACAAGCAATGCAGACTTTAAACTAAACACAACTACAAATAGCAATACAATAATCGCATGCTCCTGTACAAATCCAGCTTCCTGCATACGCATACCAAGATGTGCATAGTTTAAAGTGCCATATACACGGTACAATATTCCTATTCCAATCAAAAATACCCATGAACCGATTAAATTCAATACCACATAAGTAATACTTGCTTTAAATTGATATTTCTTTTTTCCAAGCACAATGAGAATAAATGAAGCAAGTAGCATCACTTCAAACATAACGAATAAATTAAAAATATCTGCTGTCAGAAATGAACCATTTACCCCAGCTAATATGAATAAGATAAAGGGTACTGTTAAGTCTCTTAACTGATTAATATAGTGAAAATAAAGCACAACAATTACCACTATTGTACTTACAATCACAAATAACAAACTCATTACATCTCCGTATAGCTGAATGCCATACGGTGCGGTGTAACCTCCAAGACTTAATATAATAGGAGATTTAACTGAGTAAATTGCAAGGACAACAGATGAAATTAAACTCACTAACAGAGCTACTATTGCAATCACATATATTCTTTTTTTCTTTAAGTAAGTGAAAACACCTAATAAGATAGGTATTAATAATGGTGCAATTAACAAATTACTCATCTATACCTCCTAAACTATCGACTTGGTTATCTTTATTCATTTGATAATTCTTATATACTAAAACTAAAAGTAATGCTGTCGTCGCAAAACTAATTACGATGGCTGTTAATATGAGTGCCTGTGGTAAGGCATCGACGTCAGGTAACTTCTTATCCACAAAAGGTAGATCATTACCGGTATATGACATAGAAATTAAATATAAGTGTGCTGCGTGACTCAGAATACTTGTTCCAAGCACCACACGGATTAAATTCTTAGAAAGCACTAAGTTAACACCCACGTATACTAAAATGGTCGTAATAATTGTAATTAATGTCATTTATAATCACCACTAATCGAAAGTAATATCGTCATTACCACACCTACAACCGTGAGTAATATGCCAAATTCAAATAACGTAACACTGGATAAATGCAATTCATTCAAAATAGGTAAATGAATATAAATATCCTCATGCTTCAAAAATGCGTGTCCGAAGAATACCGGAATAACCATCACAGATAAGGAAATAATGGTGCCTATCGCAATCAATTTATGAAATTCAAACGGCAGCAATTTACGAATATGTGCTGCATCAAACGTCAGGAACATTAATATAAAAGCGGAACTAAACACGAGTCCCCCTATAAATCCTCCACCGGGTGCATTATGGCCATTGAAAAAAATATAAAAGCCAAATGTTAAGATGATGACAATAACGATCTTAGAAATAGACTCTAATAATAAATCATTTTCCTTCATGTGAGGCTCCTTTCTTCAGAATTGTATAAATACCAAATCCAACAATCATGATAACAACGCCTTCAAGCATCGTATCAAACGCCCTGAAATCTCCCAGGATGGCGTTCACCACATTTTTTGCACCTGTCAGTTGATAACTGTTGTTATAATATGTCGAAATCGTAGCAAATGCATCAATATGTTGACTCTGAATCATCACACTAAATACAAGTGCAGCAATAGCAAATGCTATACCATGTCTAAATAATTTATAAGTAATATTCGGTTCTTCCTTCTTTAAATTAGGCAAGTGATAGAAACAAGCAAGAAACAATACGGTAGTAATTGTTTCGATAACCAATTGGGTCAGTGCTAAATCTGGTGCTTTCATATCCATGAATAAGATGCTTACACCATAGCCAACCAATCCAATCATCACAACTGCAGTCATCCTGCTTTTAACAAACAATAATCCTAAGCTACTTACAATCATGACAATTGCGACCATAATGATAAATAAGTTACCGTCATATTTTATCGTCCAGTGTATATTCTGTATCGGTAAAATAACCGGTAATGTCAGAAATGCTATAAACAAATAAAGATAAATGGCATATACATTTAACGTACCTGTCATTAATATCGATAACGATTGCTTAGCAATATATTCTTTTGACTTTCCTAAGAAAATATATGCTTTATTGAGTGCAACCTTATCAAAGGCATTGTACAAATATTGATAACTTCTTGTTTTAATAACGATAAAACCAATCGTAAAAATAGCAATAGTTATAAATAAAGGTACCGTCCATCCATGCCAGGCTGTAATTACTTTGTCCTGAATATTAACCTGCTGTGTGCGAATAGGTGATATAAATAATGATTGTACATTGTTTGGGATAAAGAACAGTATAAGTGTTATCACTGTTAGTATAATGCTACTTAAATCAATCAATGGAGGTAACGGTTTTGTCTGAGTTGTCTTCGGCCCTAAAAATGGTCTAATCACTAAAACAAAACAGTAAATAAATGTGCCTATACTCGCAATAATAGATAGGACCAGGATAACAGTTATAAAAATATCTGAATGTGTTAATTCGAATAATGAGGTAATCAGTAGTTCTTTTGATAAAAATCCACTTAAAAATGGCAGACCTGCCATTGCTAATGCCGCAATTAACATGGTTACAAACGTGATCGGTAAATTATGTCTTAAACCACTTAATTTATTCATATCTCGTGTTCCTGTAGCTAAATCAATAATACCAGTCCCCATAAATAACGTTGCCTTATAGCAAGCATGACTTAGTATCAGCAGAAACAAACCATTATATGCATATCTTTTAATATTTTCATCTGCAGCAGGCAAAGCGATGATACCCACAAATAACACCATCATACCTAGCTGACTGATTGTAGAATAAGCAAGCAAAGCTTTTAAATCGTGTTTAGAAATTGCAACGATACTTCCCATAAGCATTGTAATGACTCCTGCTGTAATCAAAATAACAGCTAATAATTGATGACCACTGTAGAGTGGGAGTAACTTTATCAGTAAATAGACACCTGCTTTCACCATCGTTGCTGAATGAAGTAGTGCACTTACCGGTGTAGGTGCCTCCATCGCATCCGGTAACCAAATATGAAACGGGAATTGTGCTGATTTACTGAATGCACCAATAAATATTAAAATCATACTTAATGTAAATAACGGGTGTTGACTGATGTCCGCTTCAAGTATTTGATCGATTTGAGCTGTGCCTGTAATATGATTAAGTAGCAGAAATCCTACAAGCATAAAACTACCACCAATTACAGTAATGACAAATGACTTTAATGCACCAGCATAAGAAGCTGATTTATTAAAATGAAAAGCTATTAGCAGGAATGAAGAAACACTTGTAAGCTCCCAGAACAAGTATAGAATAATTGTATTATTCGAAAGAACTACCCCATACATCGCAATAATAAATAGCGTTAAACTACTATAAAAGTAACCATGTCTATCATATTTTTTCATATAGAATAAACTATAAAAAATGACGAGAATACTAATAAAGGAAATTAGTAGAAAGAAAAAATAAGAAAGTGCATCTAACTGAAATGAAAAATATAAACCTATGTCCGGCATCCACGGCAATGTATTTGTAGTATTGCGTGGTACTTGAAAGATTAAAACTGTTGAAATTAATGGAAATAGCAGAGAAATTATCCCTATCGTTCTATTTGAAATGTATCGCTGTAATACTTGAATTAAAAATATCGTTACAAATCCGAGAATTAGAATAGTAAATAACATTGTTCACGTCCTTTATATTAAATATGTATTTGAATACTTTTGTTGTCTGGGGGAGTTATGTCTATAAAATAATATGTTTCAGATTTTGTCTGATGTCCTAATACGTGCATTAAATCGTATATATCTATACCTTGAATATATGCATGATAAGCAAATGTTTTCTTTAATGCTTGTGGTCCAAGTGACTGCTCATATCCTATCTCACATGAAGCTGTACTTAATATACGGTGGAATTGCTGCCTGGTTAATGGGGATTTTGTTTTAATAGATTCAAAAAGATAATCATCCGGAGATTTCTCGTGTATGAAATGCGTTAACAACTCGCTATCTTGTGCGTTCAGATAAATTTTGTAGCCATTAACGTCAAAAATATACTGATCATTTTCTTTCGCTAAATTCTTTTTTTTCATTTCAAGTAAGGTTTGTAGTTTTAACGGTACATTGATGCCTAGAATAAATAACAGATAATCTCTCATACGCACTTTTAAAAAGTAATTTTTAAGTGTCTGAATCTCATTTGTAGATTTAATCGGTAAAGATTTTATCATATCGTCCTCCTATGTTACATAATTATTATAACAGATATTTATGTAACATAGAATATTTTTGCCTGACGATCAATAAATAAAATCCGCATTTTAATCTCAACTCAGTTGTTGAGATTAAAATGCGGATTCACAATCAAACCTATCATTTTCATTGTTCGTCTATTTTAATTACTTTTAACTCGTATGTGTTATGCACCAAGTAATATCGGTGTAAGCATCGGAATAATCACTACAACGATGACACCTACAATAACTAGTGCAATACTTGCCATTGATGTTTCTGTTTCACCTAATTCAGTAGCAGCAGATACACCCAGTGCATGTCCACTTGTTCCTAATGCCAATCCTCTGGCAATTGGATTACTAATTTTAAAGAAACGTAACATTTTATTACCTAGTGCATAAATTATAACTGCGTTTAAGATAACCGCCAGTGATGTAAGTTCAGGAATACCACCAATGCCTTTTGATACTGGTAAAGCGATTGCTGTTGTTGCTGCCTGTGGTAACATTGATGCAACAATATCACTGCCAAAGCCAAATAATTTTGCGACACCAAAGATACCAAAGATTGCTCCTGTTGTTCCTAAAGCGATACCACCTATGATATGTAACCAGTATTTTTGTAGTACATCGCGCTTTTTATATAGTGGGATTGCAAAACAGATTGTTGCAGGTTCTAAGAAGAAGCTGATAATACTGCCACCTTTATTATATGTTTCAAAATCAATACCGGTAACCGCTAAAAATGTGATACCGAAAACCATTCCTACAAATAGTGGTGCAAATAAGAAGAATCCGTTTGATTTCTTAAATAATATTTGCCCGATAACAAAAGGTACGATTGTAAGTAATATGCCAAAGTATACTGTATTAATACCTAAGTGATCCATCATTGTCATAACTAACGCACCTCCACATTGCGATATTTTTTAAGTTCATTTTTATTTTGTTCAGGTAAATGCTCTTTACGTTCTGTCATCATAACAATCATTTGAGAGAAGAATCCTGTACATAGTAGTAATAATAGTGTTGAGATAAAGATTAAGCCAATAATTAAGAATGGGTGTGCACTAATTAACCCTAAAGACTTAACCACTGAAATGCCTGCCGGTACAAATAATAATCCGATATTATCAGTTAATGCTGTTCCTACTTTTTCAACTTGTCCTAGTTTTACGATTCCTGTACATAAACAAATGAAGAGTAATACAAGTCCAATGACTGACGCTGGCATTGGGATCGGCATAAATGTTTCAATAATTTTAGAAATAAGTAAAATTACTGAAATAACGATGATTTGGTGAAAGAAGTTATAAGTTTTTGTATTTGTCATTTGAATGACCTCCCGTTTTTATCTTGAGTTCATCATACAATGAAAAATACATGTATAAAGCGTTTTCAGGTTGAGTTGCAAAAAAGTAATGCTGAAATGCAAAAAAATAAGGCTAAAATTAATTCAGCCCTATTTCATGTTTAAATTGTTTGATATATGATCTTGAAACCTGTAACTTCACATCTTTAGTTAGCTTCACCTGATACGTATGATTAAACCACTGTTCCGCGGATATTATATGATGTTTATTAATAATACTTGAACGATGTATACGCATAAAGATATCTTGTGGCATCTTTTTCTCAAATGCACTGAGAGGCTCATTAATGACATACGTATTATTGATTGTCACTATATTGAGTTTTCCTTCTTCAACAAACAATGCAATAATATCATGTGTATTAATCACATAAATTTTATCATCAATTTGAACTGAAATCGTTGAAACTGACGGTATGTGTTGTATTACTTTATCTTTTTTGTGCAGACTATTTTGCGCCTTACTGAGCGCTACTTCGATTCTCTTTAATTCAAATGGCTTTAAGATATAATCTAACGCATTGAGTTCGAATGCTTTCACAGCATACGTATCATGTGCTGTTGCAAATACAATCATTGGCGGGGACTTCATTTTATTAATTTTCTGTGCTAAATCAAGTCCACTTTCGTTGATTAAATTGATATCTAAAAATAACAGATCATACGTTTCTGATAACAAAGCAGTGAGTGTCTCTTCTACAGAATCCGCTTCATGCGTTACATGTTCGTCATTTATTTCATGAATAAGATACTGTAGTTCATTGCGTGCTAAAGGTTCATCATCAACCACCAATATTTTCATCGATAGTACTCCTTTCTTCATATGGTATATGTGTATAAAACTTCGTCCCCTCGTCTCCCGTAACAAATTGCAATCTCGCATCCATATTATATAGCCCTACAAGACGTTTATTTAAATTTTCTAACGCACTACCTGTACCAAAGGTTGAATCTACTTCAATCAAACCGATTTTGTCACGTTTTTCTATCGGAATACCATTACCATTATCCGAAACTGAAATTTGCATCTCATCCATTTCTCGTTTCACAACCACATCAATAACATTACCTGTCTTGCGATTATGGAACGCATGTTTAATGGCATTCTCTACTAGTATTTGAATGATGAAAGGTGGCACTTCAGCATCTTTACAGTTTTCTTCGATATCAAAGTTAATCTGGAACCTATCAGGAAATCTTGCCTGTTCGAGTGATAGATATGCTTCTACTTGCTGAATTTCTTTATCAATCGTTATCGTATTCTGTCTGGCACCCTGCAAATTTGACCTAAAGAAATTACTTAAATTAAGTAGTAATTCTCTTGCTTTTTCACTATCCACTCGAATGAGTGCAGATATTGTGTTCATAGCATTAAAGAAGAAGTGAGGATTGACCTGTGCTTGTAAAGACTTAATCTCAGCATCCTTTAATAACTTTGACTGCATCTCAATTTCACCCAGTTCAATCTGGCTTGAGAAAATATCAGCTAAACCTTCTGCCAGACGACGTTCAACATACGTAAGTTTCTTATTGTCTGTAAAATACAGTTTGAGTGTTCCTACAACTGCGTCATTAACATATAGCGGAATAACAATAGCCCCTTCTAAAGGACAACCTGGATGCGTGCACCCTATTTCTTCTTTAGAGTGTGCTTCTTTAATTTCTCCACTACTAATCACCTGTTTTGATAAGTCAGTGATAATCTTCTTTTTCGGCACATGATGGTCACTAGCTGCTCCAACATGTGCTAATATATCTGTTTTATTCGTAATTGATACAGCAGATACTTTCATTAAATCTTTAATGATTTGCGCGGCCTGGGTTGCACTTTCTTCATTTAGTCCAAGCCTAAAGTATGGCAATGTTTGATTGGCTAGATTCAATACATCATGCGTCTGGACGGCTCTCATACGTTGTTCCTGCTGTAAGGTCGATAAAATGATCGATAAGAATATTGCCGTTCCTAAACTATTAATCAGTGTCATCGGCAGCATAATGAATGAAACTAAATCCAGCGCATGATTAAAGTCAGAAGCGAAACTAATAATACAGATCATTTGAATAAGTTCCATCACCGCACCCAAAATGATGCCCTGAACAATTGTCGGATATTGATTATTTTTAAGTGCACGGTGACCAAAATAACCAGAAAGCAAGCCAATAATACAAGATGACACCACATAAGTATAAGCATCGACACCACCAATTAAGTATCTGGAAATTCCTGATACAATACCTACTGCAATACCCACTGCAGGTCCACCGACAAGTCCTGCGACACTAATCGTCAACACACGTGTATTGGCGATTGCTGCATCGCTAGAGATGGTGCTGAATATTTGACTGGAAACAATTTGATTATCTCTAATTTCAACACCTGTAAAATTAGAAATAACAGCAAATAAACCAAACACTATAAATAATTGTATTTGAGAAGATATCCGATCCCGCTCACTCATTACTTTCTTAAAGTGAGGAATATTCATCAGGATATATGCAACGATAATAATCAGGCCCACACGTTCAAGTAAAAATATAAATAGTTCTAACATGCTCTACCTCCTATTCACCCACATTATACGCGTAAACATAACAAAAAGGATAGGTTTCCCTATCCTTTAAATCATTATTTTTCTACCACTTTAACAATCTCATCGGTAACAATCTTATTCATCGCCTTAACACCCGGATATTCTAGATGAATACCATCTGGTGCAAAGTATTCTGGATGACCTTGCGATGTTTTATACCAATCAATAATATGAACATTTTTAAGTTTTTTAGCATAACGATACATCTCTTCGTTAACGTGAGCTTCATAATCTCTTGGTACACGTGCAGTAACTAAAAATACAGTTGCTTTATTGAATTTCTTCAATATCGTTTCCATGTGATAATCTTCAAAGTCACCATTTGTTCCTAGATACAATACAACGATACCATCTTTACGATTAAATTCAGGGTAGTTATCTGCCACTGGAATTGCTTTATAGATACTACGTCCTACTTCTCCATCGATTGTTGCATTCGGGAACACTTTTTTAATTTCATTATTAATATCTACAAGTACCGAATCTCCGATAAATAAAGGCGCATAAGGATACGTTTTTGTAGGTGCTTCTCCGTCTGCACCCTCTACCTGTACAGGTGCGATACGTTTAATTGCTGGTGCGATTGATTTAGTTTTAGTTACTACAATTTTATCACTATGTTCTGGTGCTTCCGCCTTTACAGTCTTAACTAAATAAGGTGTTGCAATTAATAGATAAAGACTCAGTAATAGTGTTGTGAATTGTTTAGCATTTTTGACATCAATAAATGTCTTAAGTCCTCTTTTTCTAAATGGCTGTTCAATGAACTGATAACTGATAACTGCCATGATGACTGTGAGGAGAATTGAAAATATGTGAACATACCACGGAATCTGACCTTGAATAAAGTGAGACTGCATCAATACAATAATCGGATAATGCCATAAATATAAACTATATGAATAACGACCGATCCATGTAAGTACCGGTAAACTTAACACTTTAGAAATGAAAGTCTCTGGATGAACACTGGCCATAATAAATAGTAACGTAAAAATTCCTAATACATATAATCCACCTTGGAATACTGATGCACTATGTTCAGTAAATACAAAAAATGAGCGAATTAAGAATAAAAATCCTATTAAACCTATAACATCAATAAACCATACAACATATTTTGGCGGATGCTCTTTTAGCTTGTAAGCAGGCCAGATGAGTGCAAGCATTGCACCTAGTAATAATGTTTGGAGACGGGTATCTGTTCCAAAGTAAATACGTGAGATACTTAAAGATGGATTAAATAAAATCCACATAATTGCCATTGAAATAATTGAAACTACAAAAAATACAATAAAAATCTTGGATTTCTTTTTCATAAATTTAAATAGTAATAATAGAATGAACGGGAAGAACAAGTAGAATTGTTCCTCAATTGCAAGTGACCATAAATGCTTTAAAGGTCGAGGTTCTAAACTTTGGAAATAATCAAGACCATCAAAGATGTACCACCAGTTCGATACATAGAATAATGCTGCCAGCATATCCTTTTTAATTTGATACAGTAACTCTCGATCAAAGAATATGATGTATTGAACTACAATAAACATCATAAACAGCACAGGTGGCAGCAAACGTTTAATACGTTTATACCAGAAATGTGCCAGATTAATTGTTTGCTTAGTTTCATACTCTTTAATCAATAATGTTGTAATTAAATATCCTGAAATAATAAAGAATGTATCTACACCTAAAAAACCACCCGGTAACCACTTTGGATTAAGGTGAAAAATAATAATTGCTACAACAGCAATTGCCCTCATACCATCTAGTCCGGGAAAATATTGTTTTCTCATTACAATAACCTACCTTTTTTAACATAAACGTAACATAATTGAAATACTTTATTAATAATACATCCATTTTTATAAATTTACAACCTAAAAAAGGCTTTTAATTGTTTAAATTTGTCATAACCTTTAAAAAGGTGACAATTTTAACGAAAAAAATCACACCTATTTATAATTATAGCGAAAATAGGTATGATTCAAAATGATTACTATTATTTGTTTTTCTTGTCAGAAAGATCCTTCACCTTACCACCTATTGATGATTTTGTCTGATCTTTAACAGTGCCGGAAATTGAACCTTTTTTTTCTTCAGTCATACGAATCCCTCCTTTATACTGTATGTAATTTATTTTAACTTAATTAAATAGTATTGTGTAATGATATCCATAAGACTCGCCACTTTCTATCTAATCAGTTAATTCATAGGCACGATTTAATAAATGGTTTAAATTTAATTTTGGACGTTCACGAGTATCCACAACTTCTATATTATGACGATTTGACTCAGGTTGGTAGTAGTGAACATAACAATTAATCATGCCACTTTGATTTTTTTCTTTGTCATCTAGCCAAGCATTCAACTCTTGCTGACTCATAAAGATTCCTTCAATCCCATTATCCTGCTCTGTCACATATTTAGACTTTTCATCGACTTTTACAAGCATGGCATAGTAGTCACAACTCGTAAAAATCTTATCGTTTCCCTTATGCCAGGCTGATACACGATGAGGTTTGATTTCTTCTTCTGAATTCAGGAACTCATAATCGCGGGAGGTACTGATGTAGATTCGATTCAATTTATCATTTAGTTTGCATGTTAATATATTATATTTTAAATTGATAAACTCAATATCAGGGTGTGATTGCATTAATTTATCTTTTACAAAGTTCACCATTTCTGAACGTTTGAAAGAACGTGCTTTCGTCTTAGTATTACTGTAATTAACAGAAGCTTCACGTTTTTCACCATATTGATTTGATTGAGGCAACTGAATCTCAGCTTCTTTCATTATCTGATATACCTCAATGATTTCTACTTTTAATGCATTCGTCAGAAATTCTACCTCATCTATAGAACCTTGTGTAAAAAGCAAAGCACGGGCTATATTTTGCTTTTTTAGATTAGAATAAATCATCGGACATTTTTCTTCAACTTCTTTAAGTTTTAAGTATAGCTCTATTGTTCTCATGACCTCACCCCTAAAATGGTTATATCTATTATTATTAGCATTTTTTTCATTATACCATCATCATATAGAGGATGATAACGTTCACAACAAGTTCACAATATTAAGATTTATTGACCCCTTGCACCAATATAAAAAACGAACCAACTATAAATTAAATTGCAATTTATAGCTGGTTCGATCTAATACTTTATTCAGTTAGAATTTCTCAGCTAAGTTTTGAGCTTTCTCAATTGCTTTTGCTTTAATCGTCTCTGCTTGATCAGGTACAGCGTTTTGTCCTTCAATAATAATTTCTTCAACACTTGGAATCCCAAAGAATCCTAAGATTGTTTGAAGGTATCGGTTACCTAATTCAAAATCTGCCGCTGGTCCTTCAGAATAGAATCCACCACGTGCTTGAATCAATAATGCTTTTTTATCTGTTAATAATCCTACAGGACCATTTTCAGTGTATTTAAATGCTTTGCCTGCAACTGCTACTGCATCAATATATGCTTTTACAATGGCCGGGAAAGATAAATTCCACATTGGTGTAACAAATACGTATTTATCTGCCGCTACAAACTCATCACTTAATTCATTTAAACGTGAAACTTTTTGTTGCTCTGTTTCTGATAAAGCTTCGAATGCTTCACCTGATTGTAATTTACCCCAGCCTGCAAAAACTTCTTTATCGATTAATGGAATAAATGTTTCGTATAAATCAATGTGTTTCACTTCATGCTCAGGATTAGCCGCTTTATAACTTTCAATAAATGCTTTCCCTGTAGCCATAGAAAATGAAACTGTTTCATCATTTGGATGTCCTGTGATATATAGTACTTTAGTCATGTTAATTACTCCTTCAAAATAAGTTTATTTTTTATATTTGATATAATTATTATACTTAATAATTATAATTAGTCAATACAAATGTTTTAGTTAATAATAAAAAAAGAACGTACCCACATTTGGTACGTCCCATTAAAATTTAATAACTAAAATCATCTCAAGCCTATTCTTATTTTCTCCAAAACGTATTAACGTCCTGTTTGTCTTCTATATTATATTCAATGATTTCTCTCAGAAGATCATAGTTCATTGTGTCGTTCCACTTTACTTTATACAATCCTTTAGTCTGCGCATAACCTGATGCATCAATTTTATCTTTAAATACTGACATCGTATGATTCTCTGGTGCAATTGATATGTGTGGTTTCGCCGTACTAATCCCTAAAATAAACGTGCCATGATGTGAATACATTGGTGTGTTCCATTTAAATTCACGCTCTAAGTCCGGGAAATTACTTTCAATCCATTCGAACAATTCTTGTAACTTATTGCTGTGAATTTCATTATTGATTTTATCAAAAAAAGGATCAAATTTATGCATGTATTACCTCCATTGTTCATTTAAATTGATTGTAACATATCTTCAAATACCCAGCCTTTTTCAACTAACACTTGTTTATAGAAGGGGTCTTTTCCGATCAATTTAATACTATCCCCGATTGCTTCAACTTCATCCAGATGATGCGTAGTTAATATTATAAGTTTATTTTGTTTAAGTTCATTTATTAAACGATGAATATCATATCGTGATTTTAAATCAATGCCTACTGTTGGCTCATCCAGAATAATAATTTCAGGATTTCCAAGCAGTCCAACCAACATATTCACTTTGCGTTTTGTACCACCAGATAACGATTGTACTTTAGCTTTATCTTCGGTAAGATTTAAAGATTGCTTATAAGACTTGATGACTTCCTCACTTACCGGATTTTTATATAGTCCTTTAAAAAAATTAATATTTTCAGCTACAGTCATATGTTCAAATAATGCAATATCCTGAGGGATATAACCTAAAGTATCTCTCAATGCTTTAGTAGACAATGTTTTTCCAAAATATTTTATTTCACCAGCATCTTGAGTATCGAGCTTAGCTATCATACGTAATAATGTCGACTTACCGGCTCCATTTTCACCCAGCAATATCGTTACTGCCTGATGATTAAATGTTGTATTTAAATGATTAAAGATTTGTTTTTCACCAAAACGTTTTGTTAAATTTTGAATTTCTATCATATTAATCCTCCAGTTACTGCAGCGATATATAAAGATATCAATGCAATAGTAAATGTAACTGTCATAAACAATCTGTGACTTGTTGTTTTTACTTTGAATAATAATATACTTAATATCAGCTCATAGATAATTGTTACGATTAAACATAATAAATAAAACGTCAAACTCATGTGCTGCTGCATTAACTGCGCCACCATGAAAAGAGACAGAATGATGAGCAACGTATGTATCACAACATATATCAAATGCAGATACAACTTTGTATGTCTAAACATATAGAGACGATTGAGTGCTGCATCTTGTTTTAATCTTTGATGTAGTACAATTTGAATCATTGAGATAAAGAGGAAGACTGCAAAAATGACACTCAAACTAATAGATGTGTCCTGATGTTTCCCAATCGCAAATTGCTTTAACTGATTGGTCGGAGTTTTTTGTTTATATTGATGTTGTACTGATTGTAACGATACTTTTTTATATTGATTGATATGATGTGTTACGATAAATGGAATTTGTTCTTCGTATAAAGTTTTACTCGTTATTTCCTGGGCAATGGTACCGACGAAGTCATCTCTGTAATAAAGAGGAATAGCATCACGTAGGGACTTATCTTTTAATTTCTGTTCAAAGCCTTCAGGAATCGAAAAACTGAGTACTGCATTATTTGTTTTTATACTATCTTCAATAAAGGCATCATCGTTATCTAATCGCTTGATGACTACAAATGGATTTTTCGATAAAGACGTGATAAGTGCTTTTGATGCATGCGTTTGATCTAAATCCTGTACTGCAATCGGCATTTTGAACACTTCATTCATCTTCTGCTGCATAGTATATAATGCTATACATGACAAAAAGATTGCTAATAATAAAGCAATATAGGATTGCCATTGTTTCTTTATAACTAGGTATAGTATTGATTTCATCGTCTATACCTCCAGATAAGTGTAATAATTAGCAGGATGAATACGGCAATTATACTAAAATAAAACCATATATCTGTTTTAATCAAATAGTTATTAAGCACCAGTTCTACGAAATGATTGAATACATGGCTTAATGGCTGATTGTAAATCGTACCACCTAATACATCTTTAAAGTATATAGAAGGTATTGTTGCTCCTGAAAATACGACAACAAACAGTGTTAATACACCCTTCAAAAGCAAGTGTAATGCTTTAGGCATCATTTCAATGAGTATCAATAACAGAGCAATTAACAATATATATAGCAGTATATTGCCTGCTAAAGGTCCTACATTATAGCTTTCAAAATCAGAAGGCAACCATTTTATAATAAGAAACAGCATAATACTCGCTATGATTAATGTATATAGAAAACTGATTATTCCTCTGACAATTGTAAGTTTTTCAAATGAGAAATGGAACATCGTCAGTCTCTCTTTTAGCGCTTTATCCTGATTCATCTTTAAAATATTAAATAAAGATAAGAAGAACAAATATACACCTATAAAGTATGCAGATAATGTGTAGTATTGATATGTATCATACAATTTTACTGGCGATTCATCAAAAGATCCATTACGGTCGAGTCCTGTAAATAACATATCTGTCATCATCGTTAACATTTCGTCTTTCGTTGTTTCAGGATATAGTGTTTTATATGTTTTCGCACCACCCATTGATAGCATTAAGCGACTGTAAACAGAGTCTGTCAATTGATAGATGATGATGCTTTCTAGTGATTGTTTATCATATGTATAAACAGAGATAGGGAGATTGCCTTGTTTATAAAATACGCGCGTCATTCCTTTATCAAATACAAAATAGCCATCAAGTGCATGTTGTGCTAATTTTTTTCTTGCTGTCAACTCATCATAGCGCTTTAATTCAATATCACTACCCATGCTCTGACCGTCACCAATGGCTTTTAATATAAGCTCCGTTTCCTTTGAATGATCCTGATCCACTAGTCCAATCGAAAATTTGTCGTTTTGATGATCTTTATATACAGATAACCCTAATAAAATGCCAAGTGATGCAATAAATAACAATAATATATAAATTAGCAAATACCACTTTTTCAATAAGAAAGAGTGATAAATGCTGAATAACTGACGTTTCACATTTATCACTCCTTTTCATATAAATAATCTTTTCTCGTATTCTATTTTAGATCTTTTGCAGCATCTTCAAAGACTTTACCTGCATTTTTTGAAATTTGTTTTTGTAAATCTTCAATTTCACTTGTTGACATCTTACTTAAATCTTTAGCACCGTCTTTTTTAACTTTTACATCTTGTTTTAACTTCGTTACTGCATCAATCATGAATTTAATTGGTTCGTTTTGAACATTCATAGAGAATTCTGCTTTTTGTTTTTGTTCATTATTTCCGATATCTGTAACCATGTCATTTGTATAATCCAGTTTTAAATCCTGACCTGCAACTTGAGATAAATCAATCGTACCTTTATCCGTACGTTTATCACCATCTGTTTTTGATTCATTTACGAAAGTGATAGCTTTTTCACCATTATCATTAATTGTCATTTTATAATCATCTTTATAGCGGTCATCTTTTTTATTTGATTCCCCTGTTAATACAAAGCCATTTGATACATCTTTTGTTGAACCTTTAATGTCTACTTTTACATTGTCATCAATTTGAGTTAATGCGTTAAGCTTCAATTCCTCTTTATCACTTGTAATAACTAAATCACGTTTTAAAATTTCTTTACCTTCCACATAGATTGTAGATACAACTTTAGGAAATTCTGATTCTTTTTGATCTTTAGTTTCTTTTAGTAACTTCTTAATCTCTTTATCATAATCGACACCATTACCTTGTTTCGTAACTAATTCTTTAAGTTCTTTATCATCTTTAGCTTGCTCTAACATTTTTACAAGTACTTTTTTCATATCTTTTGGTTGTAACGTCATCGTTAATTTATCAAGATTTTTTTCTTCATCGAAGATCTTTACTTTTTCATTATCTTTTTTGAACTGATCATCTTTTAAATTATCGATAAAAGTTTTACCATAACGATCTACAATTTTCTTTACATCTTCTTGTGAAATTTGAGCATTACCTAATAAATTATTTAAATTTAGTGAATCATTTGTCATTGTTTCATCCATTGGAGAGCCTGAAATTTTTTCAAATGTTTCAATGATTTTGTTATTAGGTACACTTAAGACATTATCCAATACCGGTGCAGAAAAATATTGATTTTTCTCATCTGCCTGCCATGCAAATTCACCAATTTTATTATCTGCAAGTGTTGGTGTAATACTTAAATTAGATAGTTTATTCTTATTGTCATGTGCCATATCCAAAATAATGTTAGATGAATCAATTGCAGATTTAGGAACACCCATTTGAGCTACTAAAGATTCAGGAATATCTGCTCCAAGCTTTAAGTTCATTGCATAGTTTTCATCTTTCATTTTTTCCTGGAATTTCGTTTCATTTTCAAAACGATTATTAAAATAATCCTGCATCGTTTGTAAAGATTGCTGTTCACTTTTCAGATAAGCATTTTTAGGTGTGTTGGATACGAAGAAATACGCTGCTGCTCCACCACCGATAATTAAAGCTAGTGCTGCAATAATACCTACCAACAATCCTTTTGATTTTTTCATGCTGTTTCCTCCATATTATTATTTTAATATTGCTTTAAAATTATCATAACAAAATCGAAATAATTTCGAAATACTTTTCACAAAATTAACCAAAAATTTTATAATTTATGAAATAAAGTTTAGTGCGTTTTGAACAGATGCATCAAATATATTCAAATTAAATTTAAATTATCTTGCGATTACTGCTTAAACGAATGACTTTGTAATGAAGGATGTATGCGCCAAATGCCATCACAAATAATGATAAAATAGCTATTCGACTAGCTAGTGGTCCAAAATCTTTCAAGATTAAAGTAATCGTGCCATAAATAAATGGTCCAAATACCGCAGATAATTTACCACTCATCGAAAACAATCCGAAGAATTGACCTTCTTTTCCTGGAGGTGATAATTCAATGATCAAAGTTCTTGAAATCACCCATATAGATCCCATCGCTATGCCAAATAAAATGGCACAAATATAAAAAGTTGCTTTCGGTAAAGGCAAGCTTGCAATAATCAACGCAACCATCAAAACGAGTGCGACATAGTGCAGAGCTTTTAGTGAGCCGATACTTTTAGCAATGTAACCAAAAATAAATGCACCGATTACACTAAAAACTGTTGCAATCATAAATATTTTGATAAATTCACTTGAAGTAAATCCAACGACAGTAGTCGCATAAGGCTGCATCATACTAATAGCGGTAGCAAGAGCATCATTTAAAAAGAAATAAACAATTAAAAAAACATAAATTGCAGGCTCTTGTCTTGCAAGTTTATAAGTCGACACAACTTCTCTGTAACCAGAAGATAGGCTGACCTTTTCATTGCTTTGTATTATTTTATTGTGTTTGTCACCATCCTTACCAAAAATAAAAATAGGTAGACTAAAAATTAAAAATAAAATAGCTGTTGGAATAAAGGTCTTACCAGCATCACCAGTCCCTACTAGAGCCATCACTGTGAGCACACCGAACAAAGTGCCTAGATATCCTAACGCCACACCAAATCCTGACAGCACTGAATGATCCTCTCTAGGTGCCAGACTACTCATCATTGCATCATAAAATACGAGGCTGGAATTATACATAAATTTTGCCACAGTAAATAATATAATAATGAGTAAAAATGATAATGGTATCCCCCATATTTCTTGATCTATACCACTTTGATAGATATAGCCCATTAAAAAAGTACACATAAATACGATTAACGTAAATATAATAACCCACTTCTTTTTCTTCTGTGTTCTATCAATATATACACCATAAATCGGGCTTAATATGATAAGTAGTAATGCCGCTACACTGGCTGAATATGCAATCCATGTCGATGATACCTGTTCAGTTACTGGATCTGTTCCAAATTGCTCGGTAACAAATTGAGGGAAAAACAAAGTGACGATATTGGCACTAAAAATTGTGTTACTAAAATCATAAAGCGCCCAGCTAATAATAGGTATCGAAAATAAAAGTTTTATATCTTTTTTCATAAGTTACTCCTTTAAAGATGACTTGTCTTTAGTGTAACGAGGAAGTGATTGAAATACTATAAATTTTCTGTTTTATTATTGTAAATAAACAATTATCAAAAAGCATATAAAAAATCAGGTAATAGTTATCTATCCCCTGATTCACTCTCATTTTTATATCTTTGTAAATCTATCAATGCATCATGTATTTGATGATATCTATCAAGCGGCTCTAAATCAATTTTGCTAAAATGTTCATTACGTTCAAAGTACTTCGCACAATTTTCAAAGACTACTAAATATTGCTCCATCGCTTCATCATCAATAGACAGTACTGCGCCATCTTTAATGACTCGATGCAGTGCAAAACTAATCTGTTCTAATAAATAAATTGCCCGAGAAATAGCCATATAACATGGGAATCAGCATTAAAATAAACTGAAGAAACCCTTTAGAAATATTGATTTTTTCAATATCTACATAAAATAAAGATTTATAATACTTTATCAAACAATCACCTAATTTATTTATTTTTCATCCTATAGTATTCTATCACTTACACTATCATCTCACCGAAAATTAGCTTTTCAAATCAAAAAAATAACCACTCGTAAAGAGTGATTATTTTTGATTTTTATACCACTGACTATTTTTATATTTTAAATAATACTTTGCATTCCTCATGAAAAGATATGACTTACGTTTCAAAGATAGATCCTTCGCATAAAATAATGGATTATAATAACGATGTTTATATATTAATTGCTTAATTTCTTTGCGTAATGACTTTTGTTTTACGTATTGCAGAATAATATTTTTTGGGACTACTGTAAACAAATGCGTTGTGTCCAGGTATTTCACAGGATGTGACTGATTTAAAATTAAATCCTCAACATAACACCTTGCAATAGAATATCCTGTTTCTTTTACATATGAACTTGAGCGTCCTGCACGAAGATTCACTTCGAAAAATTTAAATTTACCGTCTCTTGCATCATATTTCAAATCAAAATTAGCAAATCCTGTGTAGTTCAATGCCTCCATCATTTGAATGACTTTATCCATCAACGTCTTATCAAATCTTGTAATGAGTGCTGTATAATTACCGATTGCTGTCATCGCAGGCTCCTGCAATAATACTTGAGCTAGTGTAATAACCTGAGCGTTACCATTCGAATCGCTATAATACACAATATCCCATAAATCCTGATCGCTACCCTCGATAAACTCCTGAATAATAATATCTTCGCGATAACCATTATTATGTAGTAACTCAATTGTCTGATCGATTTCTTCATAGCTATCCAAGACATAAATTTTTTGTTTCTCTTTAAACTTCAAATTAAAATATGCTGTTCCATCATCTACTTTAATAATTACCGGAAATCTAATGGGTTCATTGAAGGTTTCAAGCGTTGCAAGATTAAAATGATACGTTGCAGGAATATCCAGACCAAAAGAAGCCACTGTTTCATAGAAATTTTTCTTATAATAAAGACGGTTAAATAACTCCTGTGTTGGGAAGTTAAAGGTAAAGTGTTCTCGTAATCTTGCTTCGTGTTTAATAAGTAGCTTAACGTATTCATCTGTTGTTGCTACAAGAAGCAGTTTGCGATTCTTTTTGCTGTATTTCAAAGCTATCTTTTCAAAAGTATCAATAAATACTTCATCGTCATATATCATTTTATCTATATAATATTCACTAATCAGCGTAGAAAACTTTGTGAATGATAAGTAATCTGCTGCTACAATTACCGACTTTTTCTTATAATCTTTATGAAAGCTTGCAGCGGCAGCGTACGCATGTATATTAGCACCCAAAATGATTGGGATAAAATTTAATTTGGCCATCGTCATTATCCTTTGTCTCAATTTTGCTTTAGTTTAGAAAGCTGTTTAATTCATTATATTTTTGAATGTGAGTGATTGCAAGCGAGTTTTTATCCAAGTAATGTAAATAATCAATTTCTATTATTAACATATTATAACATTAATATAACTAAAAAAAACCATAATTAACGTAATATTATCTTTCTAGTAAACCTTTTCCCTGATAAATTTTATCTGTATATTTAGCAATACGATTTCTTCTTGTTTCACTGCGTTTTGCTTTATTAATTTCTATAATATATGCGCGCTGACGCCCTGGTGTTAAGAGATAAAACGCTTCTTTCAGTTTTGAATTTTCATTAAAAGCCTCTTCAAGTTCAACAGGAATTTCTAATGTTGCAGGCGACTGCTTCAAAGGTTGTTTCCCCGACTCCTCCACACGAATTGCCTCAGCAATATAAAAACGGATGGTATCGGCTTTTTCCTCTATTTCTTCAACAGAAGTAAAGCGTAATTGACGATCTACCTGAACATGCTCTGTTTGTTGAATCAACATATTATATTTATCTTCAAGCAAGATTCCCTTATGAAAGAGCAGAGCAACATAATTTTTAAAGCCATGAATGAGTACCACATTTTTGCCATTTAGTGTATAACATGGATGCATCCATTTATACTCCTCTACTAAATCAAATTCCTGAATTATTTTTCTTAACAATTGATTTGCTTCCTGCCACTGGGTATTTTTACTAAAATACTTTTCTAATTTTTGTTCATTTGTTAAATCCCCCATAATAACTCCCCTTTTAAATAATATAACTGCTACTTAATATCGAATCCGTATGATTGATATATTTTCTTGCATTGCTTACTTATTAAGTATTGATAAAGTTCATCTGTTTCCTGTTTGTGCTTTGTAGTTTTTATTTTGGCGATTGGATAGGTTATCGTATCATGTAACTTATCATCGATCCGAATCTTATATTTGATATTATTATCTGAATGTAAGTCAGAAGTATATACAATACCAGCTTCAGTATTGCCTGTTTCAACATATGTAAGGACTTGACGCACATCTTTTGTCTGCACTATTTTTGATTTTACTTTTTGATACAACTTTGACTGATCAAGCACTTGCTTACTATACATTCCAGCCGGTACAGTTTCAGGGTTACCTAGTGCAATTTTTTCTATTTTTTTATCTTGCAAATCGTTAACTGACGACAATTTTTTATTAGAAATCAGTACAAGATGATTCTTCAGTAAGCTTGTTACATCTTGCTTATCTACAACTTTATGCTGCACGAGTCCATTTGTCTTATCTTCAGCAGCAGAAAAAAATATATCTACAGGTGCTCCTGATATGATTTGTCGTGCCAGGGCTCCTGAAGCTCCATAATTAAATTTAATATCGACATGATTATGCTTTTTTTCATACTCCTTCTCTACTTCACTTAAAGCATTTTTTAAACTCGCCGCTGCTGAAACTGTAATGATTACTTTTTCATGACTATTTTTATTCGTCGCTGATTGTTCCCGGCAACCACTCATTATTATACATATCAAGACCAGCAATAATATTTTTCTCACGCTATGGCCCCCTTTTTATTTCTATTATAATACAAAAGGGATTGCTCGAAAGAGCAATCCCTTAAATAAATATTTTCTTAGTTTCTGATTAAATAATCAAATGCACTTAATGCTGCAGTCGCACCTGAACCCATAGAAATAATGATTTGTTTGTATGTTTGATCTGTACAGTCACCTGCTGCAAATATTCCGGGTACATTTGTAGCACCATTTTTATCGACAATGATCTCACCGCGATTATTTTTTGCTACAACATCACCGACAAACTCAGTACTTGGCACTAAACCAATTTGAACGAATACACCTTCTAATTCAATCGTATGTTCTTCATTTGTATTACGATCAACATATGTCAATGCCTTTAACTTGTCATCACCCGTTAATTCTTTTGTAGCAGCCGATTTAATAATTTCAGTATTAGATAATGAAGCTAATCGATCTTGTAACACTTTATCAGCGCGTAATTCTTCACCGAATTCAAGTAATGTTACATGTTCTACAATCCCTGCTAAATCAATTGCTGCTTCAACACCTGAGTTACCACCACCCACAACTGCAACACGTTTACCTTCAAATAAAGGTCCGTCACAGTGAGGACAATAAGCAACACCTTTCGTTTGATATTCAGCTTCACCAGGGACATTCATGTTACGCCATTTTGCACCTGTACCGATGATTAATGTTTTAGATGTTAGTTTACCACCATTTTCTAAAGTTACATGCACTAAATCATCAATTTTAGCGATAGACTCAACTCGTACCGCATTCATGACGTCAATATCATAACTATTGATATGTTGTTTTAAATTCTCAGAGAATTCTGGTCCAGTTGTTTCTTTTACTGTAATGAAGTTTTCGATACCTGCTGTATCATTTACTTGACCACCGATACGCTCTGCAACAATACCCGTACGTAAGCCTTTACGCGCAGCATATATTGCAGCACTACCACTTGCCGGACCACCACCGATAACTAATACGTCAAATGTTGCTTTAGCATCAAATTCTGACGCATCAGCACCACCGCCAAGTTTCGCAATGATTTCCTCAACAGTCGCTTTACCGCTGCCAAATTCACTACCATCTAAGTACATTGTCGGTACAGCCATAATATCTTTAGATTCTTCTCTGAATGCTGCCCCGTCAATCATTGTATGTGTAATATCAGGATTTAAAACTGCCATCATATTTAATGCCTGAACGACATCAGGACATTTCGTACATGTTAAGCTAATATATGTTTCAAAATTAAATGGTCCTTCAAGCTTTTTAATCTGATCAATCACTGACTGTTCAACTTTAGGCGCACGACCACTAACTTGTAATAATGCTAACACTAATGAAGTAAATTCATGTCCTAGAGGTACACCAGCAAACGTAATGCGTGCTTCTTCTCCACTTCTGGCTAAAGTGAAACTTGGTGTACGTTTTAATTGAGCTTCTTTTAATGTGATACGTGAAGACATTGACTCAATTTGATTTAATAACGCCATCATATCTTTACTTACTTTGTCTTCTCCAGCACTTGCAGTAATCACTACATCGCCTTCCATTAACTCTAAATATTGAGCTAATTGTTGTTTCAATGTTTCATTCAACAATTACATTTCCTCCTTTTAAGGATAAATTTCCATATTTTATAGCAAAAGAGAGCACAACGTAACATTTACGTTGTGTCTCACTTTAAATATTCAATTGGGATTAACTTAGATTTTACCTACTAAATCTAAACCTGGTGTTAAAGTTTCGCCGCTTTCTTTCCATTTTGCAGGACATACTTCTCCGTCATGAGATGCAACATATTGAGCAGCTTTAACTTTATCAACTAATACTGAAGCGTCACGACCGATACCATCGTTGTTGATTTCCATTGTTTGAACAACACCATTTGGATCGATTAAGAATGTTGCACGTTGTGCAAGACCTGCTTCTTCATCTAATACGTCAAAGTTGTTAGCGATTAAGTGAGATGGATCACCAATCATTGTGTATTTAATTTTTCCGATAGCTTCTGAATGATCATGCCAAGCTTTATGTGTAAAATGTGTGTCACAAGATACTGAATATACATTGACACCTAATCCTTGTAATGTTTCATATTGCTCTTGTAAATCTTCTAATTCAGTCGGGCATACGAATGTGAAGTCTGCTGGGTAGAAGCATACAATGCTCCAGCTTCCTTTCATTGACTCATTTGATACTTCAATGAATTTGTCTTCTTTTGGATCGTAAGCATTTGCTGTGAATGGTAAGATTTCTTTATTGATTAATGACATGGATAAATTCCTCCTGGATAATAATTATTAGTTTCTAGATTAGAATAATTCTAATCTCTACACAACTTATTATTACATGAGGGAAAAATTAAGTCAACTAACTTACTCTTAAAACATCTAAATTCTTTAAGCTGTTTCATTCACATTTTGTTCACGAATATAAATATCAAAAAAATATATTTCACTTGAATAATATCATTTATATAAAGAGTTTCTCATTTACTTCATTAATAACGAAATAAATACAGCGATGATAACAATCGGTATAATAAATCTTAACAAAAATACCCATACAGTAAACAATCCTTTATATTTCTCATCCATCAATTCTTCTTTGGCGATTGCTTTATTTAAACGATAATCTGTAAATAAAGCAAAGCATAACGCTCCAATTGGTAACATAATATTCGATACTAGATAATCCATGTTATCAAAGAAGGTACCAGCACCAAATTTCACATCACTCA
Organism: Macrococcus equi; assembly: GCF_047426745.1. GTDB lineage: Bacteria > Bacillota > Bacilli > Staphylococcales > Staphylococcaceae > Macrococcoides > Macrococcoides equi. The sequence goes on from NZ_CP179732.1 coordinate 711,125, forward strand.
GTAAACCACTAGATAGTGCAGAAGGAATGCACAGTATAAATAGCAGAGCTGAAATTACATATACAGCCTTTTTACGCTTACGCTCATCATTTTTAATAGCATTAGAAACGTTAATCTCTATTAATGAAATTGATGAGGTAATCGTTGCAAAAAAGAATAATGATAAGAAAATTAAATAAAAAATACTTCCCATCGGTAACTGGTCAAACACATAAGGTAATACAATAAAGAGTAAGCCAGGTCCTTGAGCATTATCAATGCCAAGCGAAGCTGTTGCAGGGAATATTGCCAGTCCTGCTAATAGCGTGACAAGAATATTTAATCCAACAACCGAAAAACCTGATTGTACGATATCCGTCTTTTTATCTAAGTAAGAGGCATACGTTAGCATTCCACCAAAACCTACTGATAATGAGAAAAATGATTGTCCAAGTGCAAAGAGCACCCCTTCGGTATTCAGCGATGTAAAATCAGGCTTTAAGAAATAAACCACACCTTCTATAGCATTCGGTAATGTTAACGAACGGATAATAATGATTAAAAATGCGATAAATAGCAATGGCATCATCACTTTAGAAGCTTTTTCAATACCGTCTTGAATCCCTTTAGAAACAATGAATGCAGTGAGTAATATAAATAATAATGCTCCAAATATCGCATATACCGGGTTACTGATTAACTGACCAAATAAGTTTTCATAGTTTTTTGTATGTGTTCCCGTAAAAATTACGTAAATCGTTCTAATCATATACAGTAATATCCATCCACCTATGACACTATAAAAGCTCAGTAAAAAGAACACACCAATATTTCCAAGATGACCAATCAGATTATAATATCTATTGCCGGTAATTTTCCCAAATACATCCGTACTATATGTTTTGCCATGTCGTCCAATTACAAATTCCGCTAATAATAACGGCAGACCAATAAATAAGGTGAATATCATGAACAATACAAGAAATGCTGCGCCACCGTTGTCCGCCATAACATAAGGAAACTTCCACATTGCACCGAGTCCTATCGCCGAACCGGCACTGGCCAATATAAATCCAATTTTTGAACCCCAAGCTGATCTTTTTTCCATGTGAAATCCCTCATTTCATTATTTTTTAAATAAAAAAGAGGCCAATGCATACACATTGGCCTCAAAAAAAAGAGACCTAATGCATAAGCAATCGGCCTCAAGTAACGCTAATGAAGCCGCCATAGATACTTATATCTATGACGAGCATAAATATAAGTTATGACAGCTGCCACCACATATTTAATTTTGCACTAGTTTGTACAAAAGTATTCATTAACGTTACCTCACTTGTTTAATATTACTGACAATTCTAACAGTTTGTCATTGGAGCGTCAATGATAATTTATCTAGCATCATGAATATGGGTAATCGGTAATTGTACTGACAATATATATGACAGTATCATCATGATGATTACTACTAAAATTAAAATAATATCTCTATAGCTAAACGGTACTTGATAATAGTACGTTCTTTCACCATCATGGAAGCCTTTTTTCTCCATTGCAACTGACAGGCGATGTGCACGTCTAATATTTTGACTCATTAAAGGTATCAGTAAATGCTTTAATCTTTTAATTCCTCTATATTGTCTAGTATCAATTACATGATAACGCATCTTAAGTGCATTCTTTAACTGAAAATATGATTCAAACATGAGCGGCACCATACGAATCGCTGCCATAAAAGCATATGCATATTTAGGTTTAATTTTCAGATGTTGCATCAAACTATAGAATATCTTAACTACTTCACTAGTAAATGCTATTGAAAGCCCGTAAAAACTCACTGTCAATGTCCTTAAAGACAGATGTAATCCTCTAAACAAACTTTCTTTTGATATATGAATAATTCCCCACTCAAATAGCATCGTCTGTCCATCTCCGTAAAACACCATAAAGAGTGAAGAAGTTAAACTAAACAACAACATCATACTCACAAAAACTAAAATCAATTTAGCTCTGACACCACTCATACTCACCATAAATATAAACATTAAAATCGTTAAATATAACATCCAGTCAAAATTATGAATAAAAATTACAACGGCAAATAGTATAATACCTAAGATTAATTTAGTAATAATATTTGCTTCATTCAGAAAGGTTGAATATATCTTAAACTGCTCATACATTTTGAAGCCCCCTTACTTCAGCAAGGTGACCGTTTTGTATATTGAACACACGTGTTGGATAGCGTTCTATTAACTTTTCATCATGTGTCACCATTATAATCGATTGTCCGGCGGCAACCCGTGCTTTGAAGAGTTCTATTAGTTCAAAGGTGTTTTTACTATCCAGCCCAAAAGTAGGTTCATCCAGCAATATGATATCCGCTTTTGTGCTTAATGCAGTAGCCACACTCAGACGACGTTTTTGTCCCATAGATAACTCGTACGGATGTCTATGTCGCAGATGATATAACTGTAATGACTTTAATAATGCCACCGTCTCTGAAGCTGCACTCTTTTTATTCAGAAACTGATAGTTAAAGAAAATCTCATCATATACATTGCTTTGGATAAACTGCAACTCTGGATTCTGATAGACAAGATACATATGGCGTGCAGCATCTTTAATTTTTCGAAGTGCTTTGCCATTATAGCTCATACTACCGTTATGCGGAATAATCTGCATAATCGTGTCTAACAACGTTGTTTTCCCTGCACCATTCTTACCAGTTATCGCAATCCATTCATGATCTCTGACATCTAAATGATCGATATGATATAACGGTTTATCTTTGCGTTTAATATCAACATCCAACAATGATAACTTGAAACGCTCTTCGGGCGGATGAAATAACAAAGGCTCAGGCGCGCATTTGTAAGCATGAGGATGCCACACCCCGTATTCATTTAATAATGCTTCATGCTTAGCCAGTACTTCCTTTGGATGTCCACTTGTTACAATCTCACCAGAATGATTCATGAGTATAATACGGTCAACATGCTCCCATATATGTTCAACTTTATGTTCAACAATGAGCACTGTTTGATCCTCCCAAAGCTTAATCAATAGTTCCCATAAATTTCTGGTCGCTTCATGATCCAGCATGGCTGTAGGTTCATCTAAAAATAATGTGTCTGCATTTTGCAGCAATGTCCCTGCAATGGCGAGCTTTTGTTTCATACCACCACTCAACTGACTAATCTGCTGATTTTTATCAACATTTAAGTTCACCTTTTTCAGCACATCCACTATTTTCTCATCCATCATAGTTCGCGGTAATTTCTTGTTCTCTAGAATAAAAGCTAATTCTTCATATACTTTCGGCATACAGAACTGACTATCAGGATCTTGAAAGATCACACTGGAATCATCATGAATTGTGAGTGCGTCATATTTCATCGGTAGATCAATTAGATCTGGAACAATTCCACTCAATACGTTAAGCAATGTACTTTTTCCTGAGCCTGACGGACCTAGCAATAGTACTTTTTCTTTGTCTTTAATTTCTATATCTAATCCATCAAATATTTTCTCAGTTTCTCCGGGATATTTCAGACGTAAATTGGATACTTTAAGCATGCTTACAGACTATCGTAATCAGCTTGGCTTGAAGTTCTAAACAGCTTTGTGACGCCAGTCTGATCTAATGCTTTTACGATTAAGTAAGACAATAACCCGGTAACAAGTGCCCCACTAATAATACGCAATACAACATATAACAATACATTCCAGCCTGCTACTTCAGACATATAACCATAGTAATATTCAATAGGTAAACTGATAATCGCTGCTGCAACACCTGCTAAAATACTAACCATCACAGTTCGTGAACGATATTTAAAAATCATAAATACTATTTCACACGCTAAACCTTGTAAAAATGCGAAAACAAACGTTGGAATATCAAATTTCCCCATTACTATCGTTTCACCTGCACCGGCAGCAAACTCAGCAAGCAGAGCCACTCCTGCTTTTGGAACTATTAAATAAGCTACCACAGCTGCCATAAACCACACACCATACACTAACTGTTCTAAATGTAATCCTAGTGGCTTCATCGCCTCATATGGTAACCATACAAAGTTATAGACGATAGAAAATAATACTGCGACCAATACTGTTACTAAAATATCCGACAACTTTAAACCTTTTTGCTTTACTGCTCTATTCATTTCCATTCCTCCATAAAAATACGCACCCTTCAATTAAGAAGACTGCGCAAGGAAAAATAGACATAACAATGCTATGACTATACACTTCCCTACGCTAGTATCATCCAGATCAGGTTCAAAGGGTCTAAAGCTACAGCTTTATCTCAGTTTTTACAAACTCCCCTAGTGCGTTTATTAATTTGTTAATTTGTTAATTTCACACTACCGTTGAAACTATATTTTGTCAACGATAAATTACCAATGTTAATGTTTAATACATATTGAATATTACATTTCTCTCTTTACTTTACAAGTTGATATTTAAGATTTGAATGTAGATAATATAAATAAATAATAAACAGGAAAGTTGGCGATTCATTGAAAAATATCTCTATAAAACCCGTTACTCATAATGACTTAGAGGCTTTGATACACATCAGCAAGAAAACATTTGATGAAACTTTTAGACCCAATAACAATGATAAAGTGATGGATGATTATTTAGCCACATCCTTCACACATGAAAAAATGCTTGAACAGATAAACAATCCACACTCTGAATTTTATTTTGTGTATTACGATAATCAAATTGCCGGCTATTTAAAAATAAACATCAAAGATGCACAAACTGAGGAGATGGGCTCACACGCTATGGAGATTGAACGCATCTATGTGGATCAATCTTTTCAGAAACTAGGCATCGGAAAATTTTTGTATAATTTTGCACTTGAGCGTGCACATTTCTTTAAAGCACAAAAGATTTGGCTCGGTGTATGGGAATATAATATTAATGCACTTGCTTTTTATAAAAAAATGGGTTGCAAACATGTAGATTCACATATCTTCCAGATGGGAGACGAGGCACAAACAGATTTGATTATGGAGAAAATAGTTGGATAATGTTCACTTTTTCACAAATTAATTATATACACCGCTGTATTCAACGGATATAATAGTTTTGTATAAATAAATGTCTTATATTTCTTAAAAATATCGGGAGGAACAACAAATGGCTATCGAAATTCCAGCAAAAACTATTGAAGACTCTTATCCTTCAAAAAGCAACATTGAAGACGTATTAAATCAGGTTGCTGCAAAAGAAGTATCGGCTGACAAAACACCAGGAAGATATATATTAAAATCAATTATGTCAGGCTTCTTACTCGCTATCATGGCTGTCTTACAACTTGCAGTAAAAACTCAATTCGCTGAAGCAGGTCATGGTTTAGTCAACTTACTCGGCGCAATTGCTTTCAGTATTGCCCTCATCATGATTGTACTTACGAAATCAGAATTACTAACAAGTAACTTCATGTACATTACAGTTGCTTATTACTTCAAAACAATTACTATGAGTAAAGTTATGAAGATCTTTACTTTGTGTTTCCTGGGAAATATTATTGGTGGATTCGTATTATTTGGGATGATGACAGGCACTAAGGTAATGACTCCAGAAATGGTTGCAGCACTAACAAAAACTGTGAATGCCAAAACAATCGAAGCAAGCTGGCATGCTATTTTAATTAAAGGTATCTTTGCAAACTTCTTCATCAATATCGGTATTTATCTGGCACTTCAAAGTAAAGAAATGTTAGCTAAAGTATTCTTTGTCGGTATTGGCGTAGTTATCTTCGTATTTATGGCCTACGAACACGTTGTGTATAATGCAGGATTATTTGCTGGTATGATGTTCTATAATATCGACGCATTATCTTGGATTGATGTGTTAAAAAATATTGTCTTTGCGTATATTGGTAACTATATCGGTGGTGGTATCTTTATCGGTTTAGTATTTGCTTACTTAAACGGCAAAAGAGACGATATCATTAAACTATAAGAAAAAAAGCGTGAAGCTCTGCTTCACGCTTTTTTTAATAGAATAACTTTTCTGCATTCTCAAAACTTAAGACAAATTCATGCTTACCTTTTTTGATATATATAATTTTATTTGATTCATCTTTTTTCATTATTTTTAACTGATCATTTACTCTCACTTGATGTTCTGATAAATATTTCAATAGTTCAACTTCATCTTCTACTTGTTTTAAAGTAAAGGTTTGTTGCTCTTCTAAATTTAAAATGCTATCACTAAACTCTTCTATATCTTCACCTCTAGGAATTCTAGCACCATGAGGACAAAACTCCGGATATCCGAGCATTTCATCGAGTCGCTCAATAAACATATCAGTCACTTTATGCTCTAGTACTTCCGCTTCTGCATGAACCTCTTCCCAATTATATTTTAAAGATTCTATCAAGAAACATTCAATCAGTCGATGTCTCTTCAATAATCTTATAACTTCTTTCATACCTAATGGTGTCAACTTCACACCTTTATAAGGTTTAATTTCTACAAGTTGTTCCTTTTCAAGTCTTGTCATCATTTCCGACACTGATGGTGGTTTAATTGCCATAGCATTTGCAATAACTTTATTTGAAACAAAAGTATCTTTTCCCTTGTGATAGTAGATTGTTTTTAAATAATCTTCCTTTTCTTCTGTCAGCATTATATCCCTCTTCTCAACTATGTTCACAAAATCCACACAATTATGGTCTTGAATTTTTCCTGATTTACTACTACTATTAAACTAAAGTTTAGGTTTGCCTAAACTTTATTTTAAAATTACAGAAAGTGTGATGTTATGTTTCAAATTAATGATTTACATGTTGTGATGAATCATCAGACCATCTTGTCTCATATTCATTATACACAACATTCAACAGGTAAGATAATCGGTATCATTGGTCCTAATGGGGCTGGAAAATCAACTTTATTTAAATCAATGCTCGGATTTATCCCGCATTCCGGAAATGCTTATTTCAACAATCAGCCACTGCACTCTAATCGACACTTATGTAGCTATGTTCCACAAAAATCATCTATTGATCTTACCTTCCCTATCACTGTAGAAGATGTTATCTTATCGGGATTATATGGTGCAAGTAATACTAAAAAGACATCTGGTTTTGATAAAGCAAATGCATTGATAAAGAAAATGGAACTTACTGCATTTAGACATAAGTCTTTAGACCAGTTAAGTGGCGGTCAGCTACAACGCGTTCTACTGGCAAGAAGTTTAATGCAGGAAAAATCCATATATCTGCTGGACGAACCTTTTGTCGGAATAGATTATAAAAGTTATGAAATCATAAGGGATTGTTTATTTGAAATCAAGCGTAACAATAAACTTATTTTTATCATTCATCATGATTTAAATTCAGCTCATTTATTATTCGATGAAATTATTATGCTTAATCAAACAATCGTCGCTTATGGACCTACCCAAAATACTCTTACGCAAGAAAATTTATCAAAAACCTTTTTACAAGCAGGAGGTAACGCAGATGCTTGACTTTTATTCACAACTCATGAGTTATCCATTTTTACTTAGAGCACTAATTACAGCATCTGTAGTTGGTATTGTCTCAGGTATTGTTGGCTGTCTTATAACATTACGTGGTCTTAGTCTTATGGGAGATGCGATGAGCCATGCTGTATTACCCGGTGTTGCCATCAGTTTCCTACTTAATATCCCCATGTTTATAGGAGCATTAATCTCAGGATTAGTAACCAGTCTTATTATCGGAACGATCACAACGCACTCAAAAACAAAGAACGACGCTGCTATAGGCATCACCTTTACATGTCTTTTTTCAATCGGTGTGATTATCATCAGTTCGATACAATCAACAACTAATCTTTATAGTATTTTGTTCGGCAATATACTTACCGTCACTCGTGAAGCGATGTGGACATCCATTGGTGTAAGTATATTAACAATTTTATTTATCATTTTTTGCTATCAGCCTTTAAAAATGACCACCTTTGACCCTGTATTCAGTCAGATGAATGGTACACATCCCAAGTTTTGGCATTATACTGTGATGTTATTACTCGGATTAATTACTGTTATCAGCCTACAAACTGTCGGTATCATTCTTGTTGTAGCACTTCTCATTACCCCTGCTTCAAGCGCTTATTTAGTTTCGAAGTCCCTGCATAGCATGATGATACTTTCTGCTCTTTTCGGATTAATCAGTGCTACAAGCGGAATGTATATAAGCTATCTATTGAATGTTCCAAGTGGCGCCTGTATTGTTATTTGCGCCAGCATCATATACGCAGTAATATTCTGCTCAAAACATATACAAATAAGATACTTTGCACAATAAATTTACGGAGGTTTAATAATGAAAAAAATAATATCAATCATTGCATCAATCACATTGTTCACATTTTTACTGGCAGGCTGTCAGAAGGATACGAACAAACTCAAAATTGTGACAACCAACTCTATTCTCTACGACATGACAAAACAAGTAGTGGGTAAACAGGCACAGGTCACTAATATCGTGCCTATCGGACAAGATCCTCATGAGTACGAAATAAAGCCACAAGATATTAAAGCGATTACTGATGCAGATATCATTATTTATAATGGATTGAATTTAGAAACTGCCAGTGGTTGGTTCCAAAAAGCATTAAAACAAGCTGATAAAGATTTATCATCGAAAGCAGTGGTTGCAGCAAGCAAAGGTGTAAAACCTATTTATCTTAATATGAAGCACGATAAATCCTCACTTGATCCTCACGCATGGCTCAGCATTCAAAATGGTATTCAATATGTTAAAAATATTTCTGCTGCCGTTAAAAAGGCTGATAAGCAACATGCAAAAATTTATGATAATAACACAAAGCTATATACTAAAAATTTAGATCAGCTCGACAAAAAATATAAAAACAAATTTAAAGATATTGAGAAATCTAGAAGACATTTAATTACAAGCGAAGGTGCCTTTAAATACTTCGCACGTGATTATCATATCAATCACGGATATATATGGGAAATTAATACCGATAAACAAGGGACACCTGAACAAATGAAACAAGCAGTTGATTATGTTAAGAAAAACAAAGTAAAATCACTATTTGTTGAAACAAGTATTGACCAACGCAGTATGAAATCCTTAAGTGAAACGACACATGTTCCTATCACCAGCAAAGTCTATACAGATTCAATTGGCAAGCAAGGTACAGATGGTGACAGTTATTTTAAGATGATGGAACATAATATAAAAGTTATACACGATGGATTGAAATAATTCATTAATATATTAGCGATTAAATCCTGCAACTCCATTCTCTCTGTTTATTTTCCTCTCACTAGGGAAGAAAGTAATAAAAATGGAGGGATATGCATGGATATCAATCAATATAAAGTTTCACCAGATAAAACATTTAACTTTGATGACTTTAAGTCCAGTGAAGATGAAAAAAAGAATAACGATCATATAAAAGAAAATATTGTTCCAGAACTCACAAAACATCTCGAAAACTTACACCTTAAACTTCATGCTGCTGAACAAAATGGCATCATTGTCGTTCTGCAAGCACTTGATGCGGCGGGTAAGGATGAGGTGATTAGTTATATATTCTCTAACTTAAGTGCGCAAGGTCTTAAGACGACTTCATTTGGTAAACCAAACGAAACAGACTTAAAACATGATTACCTATGGCGTTATCACGAAGGATTACCGGAGCGTGGTCAAATCGGTATTTTTAATCGTTCATATTATGAAGATGTGTTAGCGCCACGTATTCACGATTCAGTAGAAGAATATGAAACACCTCAAGATGATACCAATGAATCTATATGGCAGACACGTTACCGACAAATCAATGACTTCGAACGTTATTTAACTGAAAATGGATTTGAAGTCATCAAGTTTTTCTTTAATATGTCTAAAGATGAACAACGTGATCGACTATTAGAACGTATGACAAATAAAGATAAGAACTGGGAGTTTTCGTTCAATGATGTTAAAGAACGTGAGTACTGGGATGATTATCAAAAGATATTTGCTGAAATGCTTGAAGCTACTTCAACTGAACATAGTCCATGGTACATCTTACCCGCTGACGACGAGTGGCATACAAGACGTATTGTAACAGAGGTGATGATTGATACGATTGAAAGATTGAATCCTGAATTTCCTGAAATTTCTCAAGAACATCAAGATAAATTAAATGAATACATTGAGAAACTAAAGAATGATTAAAAAGTTATTTGACAATTCGGAAATCTTGTTTTAGAATAGTTCGTAATTATTACAACTGAATATTACTTATCCAGAGTGGTGGAGGGACTGGCCCTATGAAACCCAGCAACCTATTCAATTAGGTGCTAATTCCAGCAGGTATAACCTGAAAGATGAGCATATGAGTCTACTTCTTTGAGGTAGACTCATTTTTTTGCTCCTCTTATGTCTTTTTAAACAATATTAGGAGGAATTTTATTATGACAAATAACTACAGATTTGAAACAAAACAAGTACATGCAGGCCAAGTGATTGACAAAGAAACAAATTCGCGCGCGCTCCCTATTTATCAGACATCGTCTTTTACCTTTAATGATACCGATCATGCTGCTAATTTATTCGGTTTAAAAGAATTCGGCAATATTTATACACGCTTGACTAATCCAACGACTGCTGCATTTGAAATCCGTGTTGCAGAACTTGAAGGAGGTGTCGCTGCAGTTGCTGTAGCTTCAGGAATGGCTGCAATTACATATGCTATACAGAATATAGCAAATAGCGGCGATCATATCGTTGCAACAACAAGTCTGTATGGCGGCACACATACTTTGTTCGAACATACGTTTAGAAAGTTTGGAATTGAAGTTTCACTTGTTGATACGAGCTCTCTTGAAAATGTAAAGAAAGCATTAAAAGAAAATACAAAAGCTATCTTTGTTGAAACTATTGGTAACCCTGAGGGTAATGTTGAAGACTTAGAAGCACTTGCTGAAATTGCCCATAAACACGATGTTCCATTAATTGTTGACAATACTTTTGCATCGCCATATTTATGTCGTCCAATCGAATTCGGCGCTGATATCGTTGTCCACTCTGCCACAAAATTTATTGGTGGTCATGGTACATCGATTGGAGGTGTCATTGTTGATAGCGGAAAGTTTGACTGGACAGGTGGTAAATTCAAAGGATTAACTGAGCCGGAGCCGAGTTATCATAATCTAGTCTTCACAGAAAGTTTTGGAGAAGCTGCGTATGCGATTAAATTACGTACAACGCTTTTACGTGATACAGGGGCAGCCCTTTCTCCGTTTAATGCATTCTTGCTGGCACAAGGTTTAGAAACGTTATCGTTGCGCGTAGAACGTCATGTTGAAAATACAAAGAAAGTTATTGAATTTTTATCAAATCACGACAAAGTAGAGTGGATAAAATATGCAGGTACTCAAGACAGCCCGTATAAACCATTACAGGAAAAATATTTACCCAAAGGTGCAGGATCAATCTTTACATTCGGCGTTAAAGGTGGAAAAGCAGCAGGTAAAAAATTTATCGAAGCACTTGAACTCTTCTCTCTTCTTGCCAACGTTGGCGATGCAAAATCACTGATTATCCATCCTGCTTCAACAACGCATGCACAACTCTCTGAAGCAGAACAACTTGCAGCAGGGGTTAGCCCAGAAACAATTCGAATTTCAGTAGGCATCGAACATATTGATGATATTATCGCAGATTTAGAGCGCGGATTGAGAGTGATATAAATGGCTATAAAGTTAAATCAATCTCCTTTTAAACGCATTCTTATCGTCAATTTGATGCCTAATAAGTTTGAAACTGAATTGCAATTAAGACGCCAATTGCAAGATGCACATATTGATTTCTTATATTTAAAAACCCATAAGACAAGCACTTTGAAAAGACAATATGTTGAAAAACATTATATCTCGTTCGATGAAGCCAAACTGAATACTTACCAAGGATTCATCATAACTGGCGCACCTGTAGAACATTTGGACTTCAAAGCGGTTGATTACTTCAATGAATTACAATCAATACTTAAATGGTCAAAACGTCAGCAACATCACCGTTTATTCATTTGCTGGGGCGCTCAATTTGCGTTATACAGTGAGTATCATCTTGATAAAACACCATTTTTTAATCACCAAAAACTTTTCGGTGTATATGAATACGATATATTAGAGAAACATGCTTTAACACAAGGCTATCAATCCTACCATGTACCTCAATCACGATATACCAATATTGATATACACGCCATTAAACAAAAGACAGACTTAACTATTTTAAGTTCACATCCAGTATACGGTGCAGATATATTAGTTTCTAAAGATAACAAAGATCTATACATTAATGGACATTTAGAATATGCTGCAAACACCCTCCATACTGAATATATACGTGATTGTAATAAAGGCATTAAGATAGCTTTACCTGAACATTACTATTCTTATAACAATTCAAATGACAATGTCATTTCTAAATGGCAACCCTTTGCAAAAACTTTCTTTAGCCGTTGGATTGATCAACTCACTGAAAGTAATCAACTGAATAACTGTCATAAATTTAACAAACTTTCAATATAAATAATAATTACTCCACCCTTTCGTTAGAATAATAATCATATATCAGTTACGATTAAAGTAATAATACACGTAAAGGGATGTTCGTTATGACAAATAAAAATTGGCATCAATTCTCTGTTGACGAAACGATTTCATTACTTAGTTCTTCTCCAGACAATGGTTTATCAAGCAATCAAGTCGAACAGAATTTCAATCGTTTTGGATCAAACACACTGCCTAAGCAAAAAGAAAAGCCAAAAATCATAAAGTTTTTAGCACATTTCAATGACGTTTTAATTTATGTCTTATTGATTGCAGCAGCAATCACAGGGTTACTAGGACACTTTTTAGACATGTCTGTTATCATTCTCGTTGCTTTTATTAATGCAATTATTGGTTATGTTCAAGAATCACGTGCTGAAAGAGCACTAGAAAGTATTCGCAATATGATGACGAGTGAGGCCGTAGTGGTTCGTGATGGTCGCAGTCAAACTGTTCCAAGTGAACAACTGACAATTGGAGACATCGTTATTTTATCATCAGGTGAAAAAATCCCTGCGGACCTACGCCTCATTGAAGCGAATAACTTAAAGATTGAAGAGTCGGCATTAACCGGCGAGTCTGTCGCTGTACAAAAACACACGCCACCCATAGAAGCTGATGCTGTACTCGGAGACCGAAAGAACATGGCGTATTCAAGTTCTTCGATTACATCAGGCTCTGGTATCGGTATCGTTGTTGCAATTGGTAGCGACACTGAACTCGGTAAGATTAATCAGTCGATGGCAGAAACAGAACAAGTGACGACACCGCTAATGCAACAAACAGGTCAATTTGGTAAGTCTGTCAGTATCGGTATCGTTGTCATCTCGATTGCAATTTATTTATTTGGTCTGCTATACCATCACTATCCAGCAGGAGACTTATTACTTTCAGTAATCGCACTAGCCGTAGGTGCCATTCCAGAAGGTTTACCTGCTGTTATTTCAATCATATTGGCACTTGGGGTACAATCGATGGCAAAGAACAATGCTATCGTAAAGAACTTACCTTCTGTTGAAACATTAGGTTCTGTATCCGTAATTTGTACGGATAAGACCGGAACATTAACGAAAAATGAAATGACAGTAACGTCGATTGATTTATTGCATAATCATTATGAAGTCACTGGAACCGGTTATGAACCCATCGGTGAAATTATCCCCAAATACAAAGAAACACCTGAAACAGAGCAGGCATTATATCAGTTCTTAACATGTGTCAAAACAGTCAATGAGGCACGTCTTTCTCAAGATGAAATCGGCCATTACCAAATTACTGGTGAACCGACAGAAGGTTGCTTAATGACACTTGTTCATAAGACAAATTTGGAAATCCCAAACTTACCTGCAATCGATAAGATTCCTTTCGACTCACGCTATAAATACATGGCCTACCTCGTAGAAGATCAAAGAAAGAAGCGTATATACATTAAAGGTGCCCCAGATAGAATCTTTGATCGAGTCTTTACAAACACTGAAGAAAGACGTGTGTGGGAAGATAAACTCAGCACAATTGCTAAAGAAGGAAAACGCCTAATTGCTGCAGGATACAAAGATATGCCTGAAGATACAACAACAATCAGCCATAAAGATTTAGAAAGTGGTGTGACACTTCTGGGTCTTGCCGGTATTATTGATCCGCCACGTGAATCATCAATTAAAGCAGTCAGCGCTTGTCAAAAAGCAGGTATCGCTGTAAAAATGATCACAGGTGACCATAAAGAAACAGCGATGGCGATTGGGAAACAACTCGGTATCGGTAATGGTACGAAAGCGATTGAAGGTCGCGAACTTGATCATATGACTGAAGAAGAACTGTATACTTCCGCCATTGAATATGACGTGTTTGCCAGAACGAGTCCAGAGAATAAGTTACAACTCGTTAAAGCTTTACAACATCATGATGAAATTACATCGATGACAGGTGATGGTGTCAATGATGCACCTGCTTTAAAACGTGCTGATATTGGTGTTGCGATGGGGATTAAAGGTACTGAAGTATCTAAAGATGCAGCGCGCATGATTCTCGTAGATGATAACTTTGAAACGATTGTCAGTGCTGTACAGGAAGGTCGTCGTGTATACGATAATTTAAAGAAAACAATTCTATTTATTCTACCGACTAACGGGTCGCAAGGATTACTCATCTTAGCAGCGATTTTATTCGGCATTTCTATTCCACTCACACCTGTACAAGTATTATGGGTGAACATGGTGACTGCCATTACGATATCATTTGCGCTTGCTTTTGAACCACTTGAACCTGGTGCAATGGAAAGAAAGCCAAGACATAAATCCACACCATTACTCAGCAAATATTTCTTGTTTAGAATATTGCTCGTATCATTTATCGTCGCAGGCGGTATATTACTTGCTAATATGTATTTAAAACACATGGATTTAGATAAAACTATCCTGAATACTATTACATTACAGTCACTTGTCTTTGCGTTAATCTTCCACTTATTCAATTGTAGGCACTTAAACCAGTTCGCAATTAATAAAGATTTCTTTAAGAATAAAGTGGCATTTATGGTCTCTGGTCTACTCATTGCACTACAATTACTCATTACGTATGTCCCATTCTTAAATACAATCTTAAAGACTGCACCACTTACACTATCACAATGGATGATTCCGATTGGGATTGGGGTTGCGGTATTTATCTTAATTGAAATTGAAAAATGGATAACCCGTACAATCTTTAAATATGAAGCATAGTAAATTTATAAAATAAAGCGCTGCACACTAACAAAGTGTGCAGCGCTTTATTTTATTGTAGGTCAATAATAATCGTAGTACCTTTATCTAGCGTACTTTCAATGGAAATAGCAAACCTATGTACATCTAGTATTTCTTTTACGATTGCCATCCCTAGTCCGTTAGAAGTAACATTATCTTCATTGACATTGGATTTATAGAAGCGCTCAAAGATCATCTTTTGCGTTTCCTCCGTCATACCATATCCATGATCCTGAATGGTAAATAACTTATTGTTGTGTTCTTCTTTCAACTCGATATGAATTTCACTGTCATTTGGACTATATTTAATCGCATTTGATAATATATTAGTAATCATTTGATAACACAAATCTCTATCTCCGCTGACGATAACGTCTTCTAATTGCGTTGATAAGAAAATATCTTTTTGATTAATGGTATACATATTATCTCGTATGACTTCTTGAATCAGTACTTTAAAATTAAATGCTTGCTTCGTTATAGAGATTTTGTTTTGTTCGATTGATGCTAATAGTAAGAGCTGTTTCGTTAATCCGCTCAATCTCGTTGATTGGTGTTCAATTTGATTCAATAAACTTAAGTTCTGAATTTCTTTTAATTTATTTATTTGACCAAGTAAATTTGTTATTGGAGATTGTATTTCATGGCTTACATTTGCTACAAACCTTTGATTGATTTCTTCATGTTGTTTAATCTTTTTACTCATCTCATTCATTTCTTGCGCTAGTATACCTAGTTCATCTTTACGATTCACTTTCATTTGATATCCACTCTGTTCACCTATACGTTGCGCTGCTTTCTTCAGTTCAGTGACAGGATGCACGATATATTTTGATGAAAGAAATACAAAGAGTATTGAGAGGATGATTGTTAGTAATAACAATATTGCTAAAAACGACCTGAATTCATGCATGCTTTCACCTACATCAGGTCGTATAAATACATGATATGACTGTTGATTAATTTTCATTTCAGTTCCGACCGTATTCCTTGATTCGTTGTCAAAGAATCCGGTTATAAATAAATTAAAAGGTCGATGCTTTATACCATGATAAATATTGTCTGAATCAAGTTTAAGTTGATTCAGCTCTAAATTATCCACTCTAAATTGTGTTCCATAACTTTTCTTATGATGATTACTATCGATAGTCAGCACCTGAAAATTCAGTTGTGCAAGTTGTTGAAAGAAGTCGTCAGCTGATATATTTGGATGCTTTTCTATATAGTCTTTTTGCGTCATCAATACTTTCGTTAATCTTTCATCATTTTGAGCTTTTAACGTTGTATGGTAATACATATTTGAAATAGCAAATGCAATGACAGCACTAAGAAACATAACGTGAAGTGTCGCAACAATAAAGCGTGTTGATAAGTGTCTAAACATGTTGCACCTTATAACCAACACCACGAACTGTTATGATCTCTAATGCAGTATCATAAGCGTCTAACCTTTTTCTAATACGTTTTATATGAACGTCCACTGTACGTTCATCCCCTTCAAAGTCCAGTCCCCATATTGCATCAATCAGTTGTGCACGTGTTGCAATGTTCGGATGATTTTTAATAAGATAGTATAACAATTCAAATTCTTTTCGTGGTAAATATAACGTGTCTTTACCAATATTCAATTCATATGTTTGTTGATCCAATTCTATGTTTCCGAATTGTATCGCCGAAATATCTTTGTTATACCGTTTTAAGATTGCATTTGTTCTAAATAATAGTTCTTCAAATGCAAAAGGTTTGGTTAAATAATCATCACTACCCGCCTCAAATGCAACACGTTTATCCCCTAAAGCATCGCGTGCTGTCAACATGATGACCGGAATCTCATAACTTTCTTTAATCGTTTCACATAGTTCAAAGCCATTCATACCGGGCATCATAATATCTACTACACATAGGTCAATATTATTTCCTTCAAGCAAATACAGCGCATCTTCCCCATTTTTTGCAGCTAGCACATCATAATGATGTTTTTGAAAGCTACTGACCACTTCATTTCTAATACTTTGTTCGTCATCCACGATTAAAATTTTATTTTTCATATTTTTTCTCCTTAGTTCATATTCTGTTCATATTACTGTTTTAATATTGAGCTATCAACAAAACAGAAAGGTGATAAAAATGAATTTAGCACTAAAAGAAATTTCTTATTATAAGCTAAAATATGCTTTGGTTGCAGCCATCATATTTCTACTTGCATTTCTCGTATTATTTGTTTCAAGTTTAGCACAAGGATTAGGAAAAGATAATATTTCATTCATTGAGCACATGAACGGAAAATATTTCGTTGTTTCAGATGATGCTGATAATAACCTACTTAATGCACCGATTCATCCAGAAGACGTGAAAGTATTAAAGGACAATCATATCCCACTCGTTCAAATGCAACCGATTAAAGTACAGAATAATGATAAGTTCTTACTTACAACAATATCAAACATTCATGCATTACCGAAAGATGGTGAGATTGCACTAGATCTGCATATGAGTAAAAACTATAAAGTGAACGACAAATTAAATGTAGTTGATAGTAAAGAAACCTTAAATATAAAGCAATTTGATAAATATCAAATGTATGCACATATGTCAGTAGGTCTTGTAAATCAAGGTACTTATCAAAAGATAGTCCCTCATAATGCGATTAATACAGCGATCCTGACGGAAGATATGTTAAAAGATAAAATTGAGCTCAAAGATTTGAAGGCACATTTAAAACATTCAAAAATCATTACACCTACCGATGCCATGAAAGCCATTCCGAGTTACGAAGCTGAACAAATGCCACTGAATTTAATGGTATTCTTCTTATTCTTAATCTCAGCAATTGTTATCACCGTCTTCTTCTATATCATTACGATTCAAAAAACAACTGAATACGGCATCTTAAAAGCAATTGGCACAAGTCATAAAAAACTTATCTTCAAGTTAATTCAGGAAGTATTTATTATTGTTTCACTAAGCGTAGCTTTAGCGATTGGAATCATAATGATTATCAATAATTTCTTACCACCCACTATGCCATTCTATTTAAATAGTGATCTGATATTTATATTAGCAGCCCTATTTTTATTAGTAGCTTTTATTGGCGTCCTATTATCCATTATTAAAGTACTAAAAATAGATCCTATTCAAGCTATTGGAGGAGAATAATATGATTCACGTGGAACAATTAACAAAAACTTTTAAACAAGGTGATACTGAGGTTACCGTTTTAAACAATATTAATTTAGAAGTAAAGCCAGGTGAAGTGGTCTGTTTATATGGCCCTTCTGGTTCAGGGAAAAGTACGTTACTCACAATCATAGGTGCTTTACTGAAACCAACAAGTGGAGACGTACGTATCAACAAGCAATCAATTATCTCATTAAATCAACAACAACTGACACAATTACGATTAAGTGAGATCGGATTTATCTTTCAAGCTTCTCATTTAGTTCCTTTCTTAAAAGTAAAAGAACAGTTAATGCATGTTGCATTAGAAAATCATATGGATAAGCAGCAAGCAGCACATCGAGCCGAATCTTTATTGAACACATTCGGACTATCACACCGAACAAAGCAATATCCTAAAAGCTTATCAGGTGGCGAAAAACAACGTGTCGCGATTGCACGAGCATTTATGAATGAACCATCATTAATATTAGCTGATGAACCAACGGCTAGTCTTGACTTCGAACGTGCAGTTCAAGTAATTGAGGCGATTCAGGAGCGTGTCAAAGCTCAACAAAGTGCATGTATCATCATTACACATGATGACCGTATCTTTAAATATGCAGATCACTTATTTCGATTAGAAGGTGGAAAGATGGTTCAAGAAAGATAATGATAACTATTAAAAAGAGGGCTTTGACTTTTTGCCTCGCCCTCTTTTACTGTGTTAATAATATATTAATGTGTCACTTCTGATGTTGCAATTCCTGTTACCGACTTCACTTGTACTTCTCTATACTTATCAGCCGATTCCTCTTTACCTAAAAATGTCCCTAAAAATGCTGCGATAAAACCAGCAGGCACAGAAATAATCGCTGGATTTGCAATAGGGAATATTGGTTCCATATTGATAAACCCAGTTCCCATAGTGTTCATCACGTTTGGACTTAATATTACTAAAATAATAGAAGTAAGTAACCCTACTACAATCCCCGCAATCGCGCCTTGTGTATTGAACCGTTTCCAGAAGATTGTATACACAATCACTGGTAAATTAGCACTTGCCGCAACACAGAACGCAAGTGATACTAGGAATGCTACGTTCATATTTTGAGCAAATAACGCAAGTATTATCGATAAAATAGAAACTGCAAGTGAAGCAATTTTCGCTGCACTCATTTGTTCCTTCTCACTAATATTACCTTTCTTAATTATCTCACCGTAAATATCATGCGCAAAAGCTGACGCACCTGATAATACAAGACCTGCTACTACCGCTAAGATAGTTGCAAATGCTACTGCACACACGAATGACATCAGTAAATCTCCACCAAGCTTATCTGCAAGTAACGGAGCTGCCATATTACCTGCTGGATTCGCTTTAATAATTTCCTCGCGAGATAACAGACTCGCCGCACCAAATCCTAAAAATATCGTTAATATATAGAAAATCCCGATAATCCAAGTCGCCCACATCACTGAACTACGCGCGGTCTTTGCATCACTAACAGTAAAGAAACGCATTAATATATGTGGTAATCCGGCTGTACCAAATAATAACGCAATGATTAAAGAAATATTATCTAGAGGAGACTTTCCTTGAGATCCAGGATTAATGTATTCTCCTTTAAAATCAGCTGACTTAATTTCTCTCATTTGCCCAAACATCTCAGCAATACTGAAATTAAAGTGTTTCAGCACTAAGAACGAAATAATAATTGTTCCGACCATTAATAAAATAGCTTTAACCATTTGTACCCAACTTGTTGCAGTCATCCCACCGAATAATACGTAAATCGTCATCATTATCCCTACAATAATAACTGCCCACGTATACGGAATATTAAATAATAACTGAATGAGCGCTCCAGCTCCTACAAGCTGCGCTAACATATAGAAAATTACTATCGTAATTGACGAAACAGCTGCCGTTGCACGCACTTTCTTCAACTCAAATCGCGCTGCAATCATATCTGCTAATGTGTACTTCCCTAAATTTCTTAATGGCTCAGCTACTATGTATAATACGATTAAATACGCTGTTAAATACCCGATACTGTAGAAGAACCCATCAAATCCCCATAATGCGATGGCACCTGCAATACCTAAAAATGATGCTGCAGATAAGTAATCACCCGCAATAGCTAACCCATTTTGCCAACCCGTTAACCCTCCTCCTGCTGTGTAGAAATCTTCAGCAGAGTTCGTACGTTTCGAAGCAAAATAAGTAATTAATAAGGTTAAGCTCACGAAGAATAAAAACATAATGATAACGGTCATATTCATTAGTGTGACCCCCTCTTGTATGCACTAATGATACGCTCACTCGCATCATCGAACGCTTTCGCTTTACTCATATAAATCGTTACTAACGTCCAAACCATAATAAAAAGTAAAAATGCATAAACCCAAGCCCAAGAAATATTCCAAAATGCGATGTTATTCAGTACTGTCGTATACCCTGTTAATATCGGAAAGAGCAGCGTTGCGACAATAAAGAAAATCGTAATCGGAAAGATAAAGCTTTTCCTGGCTATTACTAAATCATTGAATTCTTTTGATTCAGCGATTTTGTTGTAATCTTGTTGATTCATGAAACCATCTCCTTTTTAAGTGTAAAAATTCCTCCCAAAGTATATTTTATTAATTTGTCAGAATATTGTCAATCTTCAAATAAAAGAACTGTTGCCTATTTCACAACAGTTCTAAATGAATATATAATTGAAATTAAAGCACCAATGATAAACACACTACCCACACACATTAAAACTTCATACGGTAAATGTTGTGCAATGATAAACCCACCGATAGCAGCACCTAATGCCATTCCAAATTGAGTAGACGATGTACTAAACGTTTGATTGAATCCTGCATGATGATCAGAAATTTGAATTAAACGCATTTGTGTCGGAGCATTCATCGACCATCCGATAAGCCCAAATAATATGATATTAATGCTTAACGTCCACAAGTTATATTGGGAAACCGTAAACATTAGCATAACAAAAATATAAATGCTCAGCAAAACAATCAACGACTGCTTCACTCCGTGCCTCTCTACAAGAATACTACCTAAACCACTACCGATAATCCCACTTACACCAAACAGTAAATATAAGAAACTTATTGTGCCAGCATTCATTCCAAGTGTATTGAGATAAGGCGTTAAATACATATAAAATGTACTTTGCCCAACAAAGAATAAGAATGATTGCATATGTGTAAATAATATTCTGTGCTCCTTCAATGCACCCCACTGACTAAAGAACGAAACAGATGTCTTTCCAGGGAGGTTCGGAAAATAAAATATAACAAAAATTAATATAATAACTGATAACACAGCTGCAAACAGAAAAATCATTTGCCAGCTAAAATGCTCTGTAATTAAAATACCGAGTGGTATACCAAGTACGAGCGAGCTACTAATACTCATCATAATGATACTAATCGCTTTCGTCTGGAAGCTTTTCGCTACGACTTCAACACACATCGATAACCCTAATCCTATTAACATCGATACACATACTGCAAGAATAATCCTTGAAGCAAGAAGCATGATGAAATTCACACTCAAGGCGCTCATTAAGTTCCCTAAAATAAACAATACAATAAAACCAATTAATAATGACTTTCTATTCATATTAGCAGTAGCTGACATAATAAGTGGGCCCGCTATAGCAAAACATAATGCAAATATTGTTATAAGATTACCGGCAACAGGAATTGATACATCATAGTCACGTGCAATATAAGGTAATATACCTGATACGACAAGTTCTGTAAGGCCCGCGATAAAGGTTAGCATCGCAAGTAATAATAAATTTTTATTCATAAATACCTCCAAAAAAATAGCGCCTTCCGAATGGAAGGCGCTGCAAGTTTGCCAACAAAATTAATTGTCACCTATTACATTTTATTATATCGTATTATCATCAATTGTAAACATTAACAACGGACATATTTACGTTTAAAACCAATTCTATCTTTCTCAATTGCCTTTTCTATTGTTTCTAACGGATTGACTTCTCCTGGTGGTTTATTCTCACGATTAAATGGAACTTTGCCAACAGATTTAGCTACGGCTGTTGCCTTGTCATGTAAGTCGACGTAAGAAATAGCAACACACTGAATAAAATTACCAATTCCCACCTTTGTTCTATCCGGTGCTGTATGAATTTCTTGTTCAGCACGGTCTAACATAGTGCTTAATTTATCTGTATCGAAGGTTTCATCTTTCTTATGACCTAATAACCAGCTATAACAATTCCAGCCTGCACTCATTTTGAGATCCTCACCAGAATCAATCCATTTATCTGCTACTTGTTGTGCACTATCCGCTTCAGAAAGTGTTACCGCCACAACATAATCAGATAGCATATAGAAGTATGCCCCATCAATCCAGCGTTCATAATCCGCTTCTGTCATAGCATTTGGATCAGCAATAACCCCTGCGAAATACATTGCATCATAGTTACCAGTCGCATATAGCTTATCTGCAAGCTCCTGATCTTTCTTGATTATTTTACGCATTGGCTTCATTGCACCCGCTGCTACACCGAATAAAGGTTCTTTTGCGCCATTGCCCATATATATTTTCTTCATACGTTCTTTGCCAAGAGATTCAAGTTCTGCCATTACTTCTTCAAATGTCATTTTTCCATCTCCCTTTTACTCGTAGTATAATGAATATTACATTTATTATACTGATTACTACGGAGGTACTCCAATGATAAAAGTAAAAAATCCTGATCCCATATTTTTAGAAGGAAATGAACACGCGATACTTCTTCTTCATACATTTACTGGGACAGTTAGAGACGTTAAACAACTGGGCTACTATCTACACGAGCAAGGATACACGGTGCTTATCTCATCCTATCCAGGGCACGGATTGCCTATCCAGGATTTTGTGAAATATGATATCGATAACTGGTGGCAAACAGTTGAAGATAGCTTTTTAAAATTAAGGGGGCAATATAATAATATCTCTTTAATTGGTGTCTCTTTAGGCGGTCTATTTTCACTTAAGCTCGCAGAAAAATACGATGTTAATCAAATTATCGTGATGAGTGTTCCGATGAAAAAAGATCCTGAAGGTATAAAATACCGTTTGAAACAATTTGCACCGAGAATGCACAAAGTCATTTCTTCTGAGCCTTTTCCTGAATCAAATTATCACCTTATCGATAATTACACAGGTGCCAGTAAGTTTGTTGATTATATTAAAGATATAATGAACAACTTAAGTAAAATCAATAGTTCAACAATCATACTTTATGGAGATCGGGATGATATGAGCTATCATGACAGCGCTCAATTTATTTACAACAGTATTCAGTCCAAAAAATTTATTGATCATTATGCTAATGCCGGCCATTTAATGACAGTAAGTAAGGATAAAGAAAAACTTTATACAGATATATTGCATTTTTTAAGGCAGGATAATTAATATCCTGCTCAGATTGAAGACAAACTCATTTTCATTACATGAGTTTGTCTTTTTTTAAAGGCTATATTCTCATTTATTCGAAGAAATTTCTTCGAAATTTAAATTATTGACTATAATGCTAAGCCAATTGAGTATCTTTGATAACCCAATTGGCTAACTTTTTTAAATTCATGCATGCACAAATAAGCGTGGTTTCCATGGACACTTTTTTCAATCCTCTAAACTTTGTCCATCTCATACCATGCTGTTCTTTAGCGTCACCAAATCTTCTTTCAATAGTTTGAGACCTTAATTTATATCCCATTCTTCCTTCTTCTGTATGTCTTATTTCTTCAACATCTTCTAAGTATTCTTGCCAAATATGTCTTTGAATTTGCTTTTTATATTGTTTATTTTCTGTACATTTATTTAGAAATGGACATTCTTTACATACATTTGGGTTAGAATGATACAATTTAAATCCTTCACGATCAGTACGTGTGTATTTAAGGGGGTGATTTGCAGGACAAATATATTCATTGTAATATTCATCATAAACAAAATCATTTTTTCTGAAACGGTCCTTTGGACCTCTTGGTCTAGTATATGGCATGTAAGGAGTGATTGACTCTTTAAATAAAAAGTAAGCATTAAAAGGTGTTTTATATCCAGCATCTACAGCCAAGGTTTTAGGTTTAATTCCTTTATCTTTCATTCTAGAAATCATAGGTGCCAATTGAGTACTATCATGAATATTAGCTGGTGTTACGTGGTGATCTACAAAAAATCCATTTTTATCAACACAAGCATGTAAACTATAAGCAAACTGTTTCTCACGTTCACCTTTAACATAGTAACCAGCGTCAGGATCTGTGAGACTTTCTTTCTTTTCTTTTTCTTCTGTCTTATGAGTTGGGGTGAACTCCTTTTTTCCTTCAGATTTACGAACCTCGTTTATTTCTTTATCTAATTCATCCTTATAATGAGCGACTGATTTTTTTACTACAACTTTTCTAAATCTATGTTTATTAGCATTTGCTTTTATATGAGTAGAATCAATAAATAAAGCTGAGGTATCAATCAATTTATGTTGCATCGCCAACTGTAGAATGTGTTCAAATATTTCTTCAAAAAGTGTATTATCACTGAACCTTCTAATATAATTCTTACCGAAGGTAGTGAAATGAGGAATCTTATCCTGAAAACTGTATCCAAGATACCAACGATAAGCAACATTTGTTTCGATTTCTTTTATTGTTTGTCTCATTGATTTTATTCCGAATAATTTTTGTATTAATATTATTTTTACTAAAATCACAGGGTCTATACTTGGACGACCATTATCAAGACAATATTTATCTTCGACTAGAGGATAAATAAAATTCAAATCCAATACTTTATCTACTTTTCTTAGTAAATGGTCTTGTGGAACTAAATCTGAAATTGCAACAACCTCTAATTGATTTCTTTTATCTTCTGATTTACTCAACAAAATAATCACCCCAAATCATTGTTAATATTATTGTATAAAAAAAGACTGAAAACTTCATCTCCGAAGGAGACTTTGTCTTCAGTCTGGGCAGGATAATTAATATCCTGCTTTCTGTTTCAAGTGCATCGGCCAACATTTGGATTGCTATTAAAATCAACACGACAAATGTACAAGGTACCATAAATGTCCACCATGAAGAATACAACTCTGTCATATGAAACCCTAATAATGTCGTAAGCTCCGGCATAATAAGTGTAAAATCATTGCCTAAACATGCTTCAAAACCATCGCATGTCTTCGTTCCTCCAAAGAAAATACGGAAAAATGAAATATGGCTGAGTACCATTAATGCTTGATATAACATGCGGACAAAGATAATCAATAATCTATTCTTAATATTGGGGTAAACATGACGTATTAATTTTTGTGTCTTGCTGGCACCAATTACGGTTGCAGCATCCATGTATTCTGTATTCAATATTTGTTTCACCTGATCTCTAACGACTACCATTGTCGTTGGTACCATCACAAGTGCAATCACGACTAACATATACCCTATTCTAAACGGCATATCATAGCTGAACTTACCTTTTATTGCTGTCAGTACCGGAAATAACAACATATATGTAACGATTGCCTGTGGTAAAAAATAATATGCATTCAAAAATCCATCTGTAACAATATCTGCTGTTCCTTTACGAAAAGCGAGATAACTTCCAAGAATAACAGCAATGATAAATGAAATAAGAACAATACCAATGACAAAGATAAACGTGATGCGGTATCCATGCCAGCTCTCCATAAATATTGACGCACCGAAGCGATCAGTACCGAACCAATTGACAACGCCAGGTGGCACTGGATTTTTTATTTCACTTGTCATCACGTTAAATTTATATACTTTTACTTTGTTCTGAAGCATATCAAAGTAAAAGACACTTGTTATAAAAGGTAAGATGAGGATAATCAATGCCAGCCATATCTTAAATAACTTCCTCATAACTTCACCCCAGTTCTAAATTCAACGAGTTTCTGAATGATAAATAACGCGATATATATTGGAACAAACATCAGTACCAATATCGTCATCAACATTATTGGGGCATGATAATAATATAAGAACTGTGTAGCGCCAAAATACCCTAATATGACTTCCATAATTAATAGACTGGATAGTGTCATCCAGACGACCTGCTTAAAATTGATGTAAAATGTTATCCATACATTTGACAAGACATGCTTGCGCAGAATTTCAAAATCATTGAGTCCTTTTGCGCGTGCGAGTACTACATAATCTTTATCCAGTTCCTCAGTAATCACCTGATCCAAAATTTTATATAGCTGGACAAATGGAATTACAGATAGCATGATTGCAGGAAATACAATCGCTTCCTGTTCCCCGTAACTTGCTACTTCCATTATTAATATACCTGTTTGCTGATAAAAAAAGATAATAAAGATAATGACACAAGGAATATAAAAGATATCCGGTAAATAACCTAAAATTTTTACGAATCGCTTCATTATGTAATCAATTAACTTAAATCTTTTAGCTATAACAACACATAATATACTTAAAATAGTACCGAGCATTATACTTAAAAATAAAATAAGCATTGAATTTCGCCATGGTCTAATGATAAAAGATAAAAACGGATGTTCTATGTAACTGCCTGGTTTCTTAAAAGTGACTGTATCGATATGCATTAACTGTTTAATAAATCGGGGGAAAGCCTCAAAAAAATGAGATAAATCAAATTTAAAATTCTGATTAAAAAGTAAAATAAAGGCACTCAACAGAAAAAAATTAAGCAATACTAATATTATTTTAACTCCATTTACAAATATTTTACTCAATAGCGTGTCACTCCTCTCTGAATATTAAGCACAAAAAAGACAGCGATGGCTGTCTTTAATGCTTAATGTGCTTTTTCATCAAAGTGTTCTTTTCTTAAACGTTCCGGATAATCCTCTAACCAGAATGTCGCGTTCGGTAATTCATTTGGATTTGGATGATACACTGCATAGCGTCCTGATCCTTTTTCTTTCTTTTGTCTTTCAAAATCTTTCAATGCACGTAATGCTGGTTTATGAAGGATCCAGATTGCGATAATGTTACACCATGCCATTAGTCCTACACCAAGATCCCCCATTGCCCATGCCACATCTGCTGTTTTAATCGCACCATAGAATGTAGCACCTACTAGAATTACACGCATTACATTAATTAATAATTTATTCATTGAAACACTGCTGTTTTTCATTAAATAAGAAACATTCGTTTCTGCAATATATGCATATGCAAGAATCGTTGTAAATGCAAAGAAGAATAAAGCAATTGCAACAAAGTATGATCCTAATCCAGAATACGTTGGATCAAACTGATAACCACTTCCATGGAATGCTTTATCAATACCTGCTTGAACATACATTGCTGTTCCAGAATAATCTTTCTCTCCATCTGCATTAAGCGCATATATACCGCCATCTTTAATTAAGTTCGGCTTATCACCATTCATCGTACCATCCGTTGTATTGAATGTACCTGATAATAAAATAATTAAAGCTGTTGCTGTACATACAAATAAGGTATCAACATATACAGAGAAGGCCTGTACTAGTCCTTGTTTAGCAGGATGTGATACTTCTGCTGCTGCCGCTGGGTGAGGTCCTGTACCTTGACCCGCTTCATTAGAATAAAGACCACGTTTAACACCGATTTCAATCATTGCACCAAGAATCCCACCAAATGCTGACTCCATATTAAACGCTGACTTGAATATTAATGCAAATAAACCAGGAACCTTATCAATATTTAGAACAATAATCACAACTGCTAATAAAATATATAAGATTGCCATAAAAGGTACAACTGCCGTCGCTACAGATGCTATCCAGCGTACACCACCAAAAATAATTAAAGCTAATATTATAGCGAGGACAACACCGATAATCCATCCATCAATCCCAAAAGCATTCTTCATAGAGCTTGCAATGGCATTAGACTGAATACCTGGTAATAATAATGCTGTAGATACTATTGCTAGCACTGCGAATAATATCGCATAACCTTTCGCAAATCCGCCTTTCATTCCTGCCTCAATATAATATGCAGGGCCCCCACGGTACTCACCGTTAATCTCTTTCTTATAAATCTGAGCTAAAGTAGATTCGATAAAAGCTGAACTCGCACCTAAAAATGCTGTCATCCACATCCAGAATACTGCTCCTGGACCACCGATATAGATCGCTGTTGAAACTCCGACTATGTTACCCGTCCCTACACGTCCAGCAAGCGATAAAGCAATTGCTTGGAAACTAGAAATTCCTGTAGGTGACTTCTCCCCTTGAAACATTAGTCGAATCATTTCCTTAAGATGCCTCACCTGGAAGAACTTCATCATTAAAGAAAATAATATACCTGTCAATAACAATCCATAGACTAATGGTTTACTCCATACAATTTCATTTAGAAAACTCACAATACCTTCCATAACTCCACCCCTTATTAAATGATAGCGTTTACACTTACTTTTTTATTATATAGTCACATATTACATGTTGCAAGGTTATTTATTGATTATTCTGAATATTTAATTAAGTTGTGTTTTCTATATCTCTTTTAAATTGCTATATATAAATGCATTTTAAGTGAATAATCTGCTATTCCACCCTATAATAGAATAAAATTCCAATAATTATGGAGGTATCTTATGAATATTTTGATTACCGGTGGTACAGGAATGGTGGGTACTGCGCTCACAAAAGAAATACTTAATACTTATCAAAATGCCCACATCTTCATTCCAACACGTAGCGATAAGAAAAATACTGCAAATATTTCTTATCTCAATTGGTCTGAAGATAAATGGCATCAAGAAATTCCTCAGCTAGATCTTGTGGTTAACCTTGCAGGCGCTTCTTTAAACGAACGCTGGACCGAAGATCATAAACAGAAGATTATCAAAAGTAGGGTTGAAAGTACCGAGAAGCTACTTGATTTATTTAAAAATCAATACAACAAGCCATTTTTCGTCTCAGCAAGCGCTGTCGGTTACTATCCACCCTCAGAATCATTAACTTATGATGAACAAAATACTTTTAATCCTTTTGATTTCTTGTCTAAAACAGTTTATCTGTGGGAACAAGCTGCAAGTAAAATAACTAACCTTGATGTACCTACCGCAATATGCAGATTCGGGGTTATCTTCTCGAATCAAGGGGGTGCTTTACCTTTAATGGTTAAGCCCTATCAGTTGATAGTCGGAGGTGATATTGGTGACGGGAAACAACCTTACAGCTGGATTCATATTGAAGATTTAGTGAAAAGTATCCTTTTTATTTTTGAAAAAAGACATACAGGTACGTTTAATTTAACTGCACCCTCTCCAGTAACTCAAAGCCACCTCGGTAAATCTATTGCGCAAGTCCTTAACAAGCCACACTGGACTGTTGTTCCTAAAAAGATCATGTCATTATTACTTGGAGAACAAGCCATCATGATTACAAAAGGGCAATACGTATTACCTACACATTTGCTGGAAGAAGGATATACATTTAAATATCCAGAAGTAGATAAAGCTTTGGAAGATCTATATGGTGAATAAAGAAGGAAAAAAAGCTGTTGAAACATTATGGAAACAAGAAAAATATAAAGTAATGTATTATAATCAGAATCAATATAATCATATTCGTCAGCTAATGCGCGAACAGCTTGATGATATCAATCATCTCAAAATGATTATTGAAAAAACATATTCAATGGCACCTACTAAAGGATCTAAGGTAAACAGTTATCAACATATGTGGGGATATTTTAAAAGAATAGCAACGACTGAAGAAAAGGAAAGCTATCAAACATATATCCAAAACTTTGAATACTATGAAGATGCATTACATGATTTACTTAAAAGACTAGCCTTAAAGTATGATGTCACATATTTAAAAAATAGCAGTATCTTATTCGACTAAGATACTGCTATTTTTCATTCAGTTTAAACTGTTCTTTCAATCGCTCAACATCTTTCTTCCAGAAAAAGCGCACATGATGTGCCTGATAAGCAACCTTGATTAAATCATTGGTCATCCATGCGGATAATAATTCAAAAGGGACTCCCATTGCATATATCTCTTCGTCTGTAACAAATTCTTTATTCAATATCCACTCACTCTTTCTATTTCTTTATAAAAATTTTTAATATTATTTAATTACTTTACCCTATATCGGACATACAAAATGCATAGAATTTCCTTTATAGGGTAGATATAAATATATAACTTTTTAGGAGGGAATATCAATGTCTAAACAAGCCTATGAAGAATTATTCAAGCTTATTGAAAAAAATGATATCGCAATGCTAACTACTATCCAAGGTGATAAACTTGTATCACGTCCAATGTCTTATCAGGAAGTTGATGACAATGGTGATATTTGGTTTATTACAACAAGAGATACCGAGAAAGCTCAGGAAATATTAGCAGATGCACGTGTGAATGTATCATTTGCACAAAAAGGGTTTGTCTCAATTTCAGGTAATGCTGAACTTGTGAACGATAATGCTAAGAAGAAAGAATACTGGAATAAAGGTATTGAAATGTTCCTGAACACAAACTATGATGATCCAAATGTTACTTTAATTAAGGTCAATGCAGAGTCTGCTGAATACTGGGCAACGAATAAAAAAGGTACAACAATCGTTGAAGGTATCAAATCATTACTTTCTAAAAATAATGATAAGGAAACAGACACATCTTTAAATGAATCGGTCGAACTATAAAACATATAGAAAAATAAGGCGATATGTTTAAAAACATATCGCCTTATTTTTTATTTTACTGCACTATATCCGCCTTTGATGTTCACTAAGTTGTGATAACCTAATTTACGTAATACTCCTACTGCAATTGCACTTCTTACGCCTGATTGGCAATGTACATAAATTTCTTCTTCTTTATTAAATGGAATCGTTTCTTTTTCCAATTTTCCAAAATGAACATGCTCTGCATTTTCAAAGTGAGAAGCATGCCATTCTTGATTGTTTCGTACATCTAGAATATTAATTGTTGATCGATTAATCTCTTTAAAGTCACTTGGTTCAATTTGTTTAATCGCTTCACCTGACGCATCTTTTTGGTAACCGATCACATTATCAAAACCAATTAATTTCAAATCACTCGCTGCACTTTGTACATCATCAAAAGTTCCGATGAATTGAATTGGCGCTTCATAATCTAGATACCATCCTACAAACCCTAAGAATTTACTATTATAAGGAACATTAATACCATCACTTAATCGCTCTAAAAATACTTCTTTTGCTCTTAAATCAATGATTTTTACACCCTCATATAAATTTTGTAAGGGTGGCACGATTGTTTGTTCAATCAATTCTACACCATCACGATTGATACGTTTCATTTCTTTGAAATAATATGGTGGTTCTGGTTGTTCACTTGTTAACGTCTTGATAAAAGTATCTTCATCATCGATTTGAAATGCCCAACTATTCACACGTTCATAACCTAAAGTTGTTACAGGTACAGCACCTAATGACTTACCACAAGCACTTCCTGCTCCATGCCCTGGCCATACTTGAATATAGTCTGGTAATGTATCCATCTTCTTAAGCGATGCAAACATATCTTTTGCCCCTACTTCTGTTGTATCTTTCATCCCAGCCGCTTCTTCTAATAAATCAGGTCGACCTACATCACCTACAAAGATGAAATCTCCCGTAAAGATACCCATTGGGACATCTTTTTGGTTATCATATAACACGAAACTAATACTTTCAGGTGTATGTCCTGGTGTATGGATTACTTTAAGTTTTACATTACCCACTTGAATAATGTCATCTTCTTTTAGTAATTCGTAATCTCCTTTGATATTATCATATTCCCAGCCTTCTCCACCTAAACCAGATACATATGCTTTCGCATTTAAAGTTTCATTCGCTTCACGTAACCCAGAAGCAAAGTCTGCATGAATATGTGTTTCTGTCACTTTGTTAATTGTTAAACCTTCATGCTCTGCAGCTTTAATGTAAGGTGTCAATTCTCTTAGTGGATCTATAATAATTGCCTCTCCTGTCTTTTGACATCCAACTAAATATGACATTTGCGCTAATTGTTGATTAAAAAATGATTTAAAATACATTTGTTTTCCTCCTATTCTTCACTTAAATAAATAAGTTTAAGTTTGCTTTCTCAGTATCGCCTAAGTATGTTGCAACGCCACCATATTCAACGCCTTCAATGAGTTCTTCACGTGAAACAGCCATAATATCCATACTCATCGTACAAGCCACCATCTTGATGCCCATACTTTGTGCTTTTTCAATCATTACTTCTAAAGAGTCTACTTTCTTTTTGTTCATGACATGTTTAATCATTCTAGATCCCATGCCACCCATATTCATTTTAGAAATAGGAAGTTTTCCAGCATGTTTCGGCATCATTTGACTAAACATTTTATCTAAACCTTGTTTTTCGATTTTAATACCAGGGCGTTTAATCACATTTAACCCCCAGAAAGTAAAGAACATTGTAACTTGTTTACCCATTGAAGCTGCACCCGTTGCGATAATAAATGAAGCTAAAGCTTTATCTAAATCACCACTGAAGACAACCATTGTTGCGCCATTTTTCGTTTCAACAAGTTGATGACCATTACTATCGTTCATCACATTTACAGGTAAGCTCTGACCTTTTTGAATCACTGCAACGACTTTATTTCCTTCAGTTTCATTCTTAACGACAGTGTTACCCGTAACGTTTGCCCATGATTCGATATCCTGACAGAATCCAAAGTCTGTAACGTGGATTTCTAATTGTTCTCCATCTTGCATTTCATCTAAGTTTTCTTTAACTTTAAGGATTGGCCCAGGGCACTGTAAGCCACTTGCTTCAACCACTCTTCTATCTTCACGTAACGACACTTGTTTCACCTCTTCATTTTGTGCTGTAATTTTCACTTTTTCAGTATTTTTATTATCGTTATTATTATCTTTCTCGATCTCTGTTGGTTGAGACGCGCTTTGAGATTGCGTCAAATAATTTTGTTTATACAATTTAAAACCACCGTCTGAATTAATTACATCGAAGCCTTCATTCTTTAATATACGTGCTGCATTGTAGCCACGTTGACCAACTTGACAATAAATTACGACTGGTTCATTTTTATTAATTTCATTTAAACGTGTCCTTAACTCACCTAAAGGTATATTTTTAGAGCCTTTAATGTGACCCATTTCATGCTCAATCGGTTCTCTGACATCCACAACTTGGTGTGGTGTATCATCCACTTCACTCACTTGCATCATCTTCATCTCATCTTCAATCACGTTTTGCGCGATATATCCCGCCATATTCACTGGATCTTTTGCAGAAGAGAACGGAGGTGCATATGCAATTTCAATACGTTGTAAATCCGTCACTTTTTGATTGAAAGTTATGGCGCTTGCAATTAAATCAATACGTTTATCTACACCTTTACGTCCAACAATTTGAGCACCATAAATTTGTCCTTCAGATGAGAAGATTACTTTGATTGTCATCGGTGTCGCCCCAGGATAATAACTTGCATTGGATTGACCTGACACATGAATCACATGATACTTTTTACCTAATGTATTTAACGTCTTCTCATTCAAACCTGTGCTTGCCACATTTAAATCAAATACTTTAGCGATTGCTGTACCGATTGGTTTAAACTTTTCAACCTGTTTTCCATTCAAATGGTCAGCTAATAATCGACCTTGTCGATTCGCAATCCATGCCAGTGGAATATGCACATCTTGTTCGCTAATCGCATGCGTAACTTCTGCAACATCACCAATTGCATAAATCGAAGGATCTGATGTTTGGAATACGTCATTGGTTTTGATTGCTTTTTTAATGCCTATTTCTAATCCAGCCTCTTCTGCTAATGTAGATTCCGGTAATACACCAATTGCCATAATGACCATATCTGCATTCACAACATCACCATTACTTGATTCAACTGTATGTTCATCAATCTTCTTAATTGATTGTTTCAATCTCAAGTCTATGCCCTTACTTAACATATGGTTATGTAACTCAACTGCCATATCCATATCAATACCCGGCATTACTTGGTCACCTAATTCAAATAAAGCGACATCCAAATCTAAAGCTTTTAAGTTCTCAGCCATTTCTAAACCAATAAATCCTCCGCCAACGACCGCTGTAGACTTCACGTTATTTTCCTTAATATATGCAATAATTTGATCCATATCAGGAATGTTTCTTAATGAAAAGACATGCCCAAGATCCGCACCTTCAATTGGCACTTGTATTGGTTTTGCGCCTGTTGAAAGTACTAGTATGTCATAGTCAATTGCTTGGTTCTGTCCATTTGCTACAACGTCGATAGTTTTAGCTTCTCTATTAATAGAAACGACATTCGTATCTGTCATTACATTAATATTCATTCGACTTTCCATTAATTCAGGTGTTTGAATTAATAATTTGCTTCGATCTTTAATCTCATCACCAATATGATAAGGCAAACCACAATTGGCGAAAGATACATAACTTCCTCTTTCTATTAAAGTGATTTCATCTTGTTCATTTAATCTTCTTAAACGTGCTGCTGTTGAAGCGCCTCCAGCAACGCCACCAACTATTACTATTTTTCTACTCATTAATATTTCCTCCTCGTATTTAAATACCTATAGGGGTATATTAACTCATATAAATCAATATGTCAAATACCCCACCCCCTATTTTTTATTGTTGACAAAAATACCCCACAAGGTATATAGTAATAACCATTACAAATAATTTATTATATGAAAGGTGATTAAATATGGAATATGATAAAAGTGCAATCAATCGTTTAAAGAGACTACAAGGTCAATTAAATGGCGTCCTTAAAATGATGGAAGAAGGAAAAGATTGTCGTGAGGTTGTGACACAACTCAGTGCCTCAAGAAGTGGTATCGAAAGATTAATAGGTGTCATCGTCAGCGAGAATTTAGCGGAGTGTGTTAAAGAAAGCGTAAAAAATAATGAAGATACAGATGAATTAGTAAAACAAGCTGTCAATCTTCTCATAAAAAGTAGGTAATTAATATGACAAACTATCAAACGATTAATGTTGAAACGCTTAAATCATTGATCAATCAGAAAGATATCAATCTCATTGATGTACGTGAAGTGAATGAATACGAAGCGAATCATATCCCCCAAGCAAAAAATATTCCTTTATCTGTACTAGAATATAATATAGATAAGTTTAATAAAGATGAACATTATTATATTATTTGCAGATCGGGCAATCGCAGTGGACAAGCTTGTCACTATTTAAGTAATTTTGACATTGAAACTACGAATGTCGACGGTGGGATGCTGGATTGGGAAGCGTTATAATGGCATTTATATTATTTGCCGTAATTGGAGCAATCGGTGCTTTCCTGTCAGGACTAATAGGTATAGGTGGTGCAATTATTATGTATCCTATGCTATTATTTATTCCGCCACTGTTTAATATTGATATGAATCCGACTGCTGCGGCGGGACTGACTGCCGCGCAAGTGTTTTTTAGTACATTAAGCGGAAGTATCAGCCAGAGAAAGAATGAAAACCTTAATAAATCAATTATTATTCCAATGAGTATCGGTATATTATTAGGCAGTGTAAGTGGTGCATACCTTGCATCAATATTTGATGAATCTCTCATCAATATCGTCTATACATTTCTTGCAATATTAGCAGTGATTTTAATGTTTATTAAAGTGAAAGCAAATGATTCAAAAACAACCTATAATAAAATAGCATTGTTTATTGTGGCAGCAGTTATCGGTATTCTGTCAGGCATTGTAGGCGCAGGTGGTGCATTCTTAATCGTACCTATCTTACTAACAATCTTTAAGGTTCCCTTTAGAGTAGTAGTCGCAAATAGTATTATCATTGCTTTCGTATCATCAATCGGAACATTCATTACAAAATTTCTTACAGGTAGCGTGGATATTGAACATGCAATCCCATTAATCATAGCAAGTCTAATATTTGCTCCAATCGGTACGAAAGTTTCTAAAAAAACCAATCAAACAGTGCTGCGTTACATTCTTACTGCACTGATTATAATGGCTGCAATTAAGATGATTATTGATATGATATAAAGAAAGAGAGCTGGAAGTTTCAGCTCTCTTTCTCTAGTCTATTGAGTTTTTCTTGAAAAGAATTGCAGTGACAGCCATAGATAACAATGTCCATATGCCAATGATAAGAATATGTTTGATATCTCCGTTTTGTGCCAACAAATCATATTGTGCAGTCGGGCTATAACTATTTAATTTCACAAATATATTATCTTTATTCATTCCCATATGTGCAAATGTTGGTGCCATGGCAAAAAGAAATAGCACAGGTAGATAATACAAACTTGTCTCTGATACACTATTTACAAATAAACCTATTGCGATGCCAATCATTAAAAAGAAAATGAAAATCATTATAAATCCAGTAACCATCTTCCAATTAGTTAGAACACTTATATCTAAAATAATCAGACAAATAAAAACTGTTATTATAGTGATTACACTGACTACTAAACTTTTACCGATCAATATATCCATCATCGAAGCCGGAGAATTAATCAGACCTCTTAACGTATGTTTTTCTTTTTCCTCAGCAATCATCGTCATAATAGTACCTGTTAAAACTGCTCCAAAGCACATCGCTATTATCAGTATTGCAAGTGACATTCCTTAATGGAGTTCTACTAAAAATAACTGACATTATAATCGGCAATATCGGCATCGTCAGTAGCATCATATTTCTCATAAATTCTTTAAAGTCTTTCTCCGCAATGGCCATCACTCGATTCATTCTCATGTTACACAAGCTCCTTTCCAGTGACTTTAATAAATACTTCTCCTAGGGTTGGTTCATTCGTATAGATACGTTTAACTTTTTTAGTATTAAGCAACTCCGTTATTTGTACGACGTCTTCTTTATGCACTGTTCTCACTAAAGTATCATTCATTTCCAGGGTAATCGTTTGATCAGAATGTTGATATCTAAGGTTATCCGGCGTATCAAGTGCCACGAGTTTCCCATTGTTAATGAGTGCGATACGATCACACAGCGCTTCTGCTTCATCCATATCATGAGTGGTTAAGAAGATGGTCGTACCTTCTTCTTTTAATTTTAATAGACCTTTATGTATATGTCTTGTCGTATTTGGATCCAGCGCTGATGTTGGTTCATCTAGAAATAATAGCTTAGGCTGATGGATTAACGCTTTAGCAAGTAATATTCTTTGACGCATCCCTTTAGATAATTTCTTAACGACTGTTTTCTTCTCATCTTCCAACTGTACAAATGATAGTACTGCATCAATTCTATCTGTTGATTGTTTATATAATCCTGCAAACATCTTTAAATTATCGTACACAGTTAATCGTTCATATAATGCACTATTGTCAGACAAAATACCAATCTGCTCCCTATATTCTGCTGTTTGCAATGCTTTATCTTTATAATGAAATACTTGAATATCTCCTTCTGTAATCGATGTCTCTCCAGTCAGCATTTTAATCGTTGTTGTTTTTCCTGAACCACTCGGACCAAGTAAACCAAATATTTCTCCTTGCTGAATATGTAAAGATAGATGATCAACTGCTTTTTTACTTTCGTATATCTTAACTACATCATTCATCTGTATTAATGTCATCAAAATAAGCCTCCAATCAATTTGTTATCCAAATTGTATTAGAGACTTAATCACCTTACTATACAATACACGTAGAATGTACCTAACTTTTCGTGAACTGTACCTCCTGGCTATTGAAATATCCTTGAATTTCTTTCACCTTATTCCGAGATAATGGCACAAAGGTATTTTCCAGTCCATCTATTTTAATCGAATATGAATTCTTAGACCAAGTAATCATTTCTTTAACTTTTTGTAGATTGATAATATATGAGCGATGACATCTATAGAAACCATATACTTTTAACTTATTCTCTAAGTCATTTAATGTATAATCTGCTTTAAATGACTCATTATTGATGATAATGTTTACCTTTCCTTCAGCACCTTCTATATAATCAATGTCTTCTGGATTAATAAATATCGTCTTATCTTCAGACTTAACAGATATTCTAAATACATTGCTACGTATTAGCTGTTGATTTATTTCTTGGGAAATATCTTGTTGAGTGTCCTCTTTACTTATGTTTTCATTTTGTTTCTGTTCGCCATCAGAAAGTTTTAACGATTGGATATTCTCTTGCTCATCTACGTATATTTCAAGTTGCTTCAATTGCTCTTTCTTAACTTGGTACACTTGGTCAGAGAGTAGTATCGCATGATCAATATAAGACAATACTTGTAATACATTATGATTCTCTTTAAATAAAGGCATCACGTTCAGTAGTTGATCAATTGTTTCTACTTTAAGATTGTGTAATATGTCTTTAAATACGACATATTCCCTATCTTGCACTAATGCTAGTGCAACTTTGAGCAGTACATATTCATCGTAATCTAATTTCTTTACTTTCATATTCTGATATTCTAATAAATCAAATTTTTTTAATATCGACTCTGCACTTTCATAATAATTAAACCACTTAATATAGAATTTCAGTTGTTCTTTAACTGTTAAGCGCTCATGAAATGGTGTAGAAAATTCTTCAATCCATGCTTCTTTAAGTCTGAAGTATGACAATATTTCATGCTGTTGATTAGTATTCCCTATAATACAATATTGCTTTAGTGCTCTTAATTCTTTTAAATTATTCACTAAATTTGTCATACTTCCTCCTACACACCTAATATTTTATAATCATTCTATCATAAAAATGTCAGTTTTTTTATAATACAAAAAAAGTCTGTGAATTTTCACAGACTTTTTTGACAATTCTATTTACTTTCTTAAAATCATTTAATATAATTAATTAACTTAAATGAAAGCGCTTTATTTACATAAATTATATGAAAGGTAGTGGTTTCAATGAAATACTATTTAGTTCACACAATTTGTGCAATGTTAGCTTTTATAATCATATCTTTTGTTGATATGAATTTAATTGAAGATAGCACAACTATTGATGTAGCAGCTAAGTCATTTTTAGTTACATTAATAATATTCATTGCCTATTATTATTTACAACTTAACCGCCACTCAAAGTTTTATGATTAAGCTTCTACAGTTGGGCGTGGTCCAAAGATTCTAGCTTTCATTTCTTGACCAGCTGGAGTACCTGCTAAACCGCCAATACCTGTTTCACGTAAAGCGCTTGGTAAGCCACGTCCGACTTTATCCATTGCTTCAATAACTTGGTCAGCTGGAATTTTACATTCAATACCTGCTAAAGATAAGTCAGCAGCGATTAATGCGTTACCTGCTCCGATTGTATTTCTCATAACACATGGAATTTCTACTAAACCTGCTACAGGGTCACAAACAAGACCTAATAAGTTACCTAATGCGTGTGCAATTGCATGTGATGATTGTTCAGGTGTTCCACCTTTAATTGCAACTGCTGCTGCAGCTGCGATAGCTGATGCACTACCTACTTCTGCTTGACAACCACCAACAGCACCTGCTACTGATGCATTGTTCGCAATAACGATACCTAATAAAGCTGTTGTGAATAAGAATTCAACTTGTTGATCTTCTGTTAAGTTTAACTTCTCTTGTACAGAGAATAGCACGCCTGGAATAGTACCTGATGATCCAGCAGTTGGCGTCGCACAAATTAATCCCATTGCAGCGTTAACTTCATTTGTTGCAATCGCGAATTGTAATGCTTTTGCTACGTCAGGGCCTGATAAAGGTTCGTTTTGCTCACGGTAGTTTTTCATTTTGATTGCATCTTGTCCTGTTAACCCAGTTACAGATTTAACCCCTTCGCCACTGGATCCACGAAGTACAGCAGCTCTCATTACTTCAAGGTTTTTACGCATTTTTGCGATAATCTCTTCTCGAGACATATCTGAAGTTTCCATTTCCATTTCTATCATTAACTCAGCAATTGATTTACCTTTTTTATTAGCAGCTTCTACTACTTCTTGTATTGAATTATACATTTTATTATCCCCCTTGATTAAATAATGTTTGAGAATTCGATTGTTTTGAATTCTTCTCTAATAGATTCTAATAATTCTTTTTTAATTGGTTTATATAAGTGTAAAGCAACAACAGTTTTACCGTCACGTTGTGATTTAATTTCTTCGTTAATTTTTAATCCAGCTTCTGATAAAGTTGTGATACAACGGTTAAATTCACCAATAGGTTCTTCACCATATAACACTAAGAGTGGTAAAGTGTGGTTCATTAAAGCACAAGCACCATTGATATGGATACTTCTGATTTTAATCGTTCCACCACCGATAGAGTTCGCACATAATTCAATGTGTTTATCATCTTTGTCCAGACGAATTAAAGCTGTGTTAGGGTGTTCACCAACGTTATCTCCTTTTTCTTCGATAAACTCAATTGAGATACCTTTAGATTCAGCGATTTCAATTGAAGTTTTTACACGTGGATCTTCAGTTGGGAAGTCTAATACACCCGCAATGATTGCTAAGTCAGTACCATGACCTGCATGTGTTTCAGCAAACGACTCGTAGTATGAAACTGAAACTTTTTCAGGTTCTTTACCTAATACTTGTCGTGCTGCTAAACCCATTCTTACTGCTCCTGCTGTATGTGAACTTGAAGGACCAATCATGATTGGACCGATTACATCAAATGCGCTTTTATAATCTGCTGTTCTTGCCATTTTAAATTCCTCCCAGAATTATCATATCGTCTTATATTAAATACATTTTACACTAATTTGTTTAAACTACAACTATTTTAACTTTTCAATTATTGTTTTTAAATTCGATAATGCTTTAAAGCACTTTCTTTAATTAGTTTATCCGATTATCTTATTTCTAAACTTATGCGTTTTGTTTTTTAGCTTTACCCATTTGAGGCATGCTAAATGGTACTGATACATCATGTTTTTTGAAGAATGAAGCAAATAACCAAGCCATTACGATACTAGTTACTGCAACTGCTAAACCGCAAAGTAGTACTGGTACTGTGTCGTTAAATCCGAATGCTACAATATATCCTGCGATTGGAGTTGCCATACCAGTGATGTTGATAACTAATCCGAATGCAGTGATGATACAAGCGTTAACCATACCGATGATTGCGTTTGATCCGTATAATTGAACTGGTTTTTCTGCGATAATATCAATTTGAGTTAAAGGTTCGATTGCTACTGCGAATGGTGTAGCTTTAGTACCATAACCTAATTTTTTGAATAAAACGAAGTTTGCAAATGAGTTACCTGTACAGCAAAGTGCGCCGATTGCCATTGGTGTACCAACTAATCCTAATAAACTTGTTAATACCATTGAGCTTAATGGTGTCATACCTACTACAGGAATGATTGCACCTAATACGATTGCTAATACATATGGGTTTGAATCTCCAACTGCTGTAATTGCTGAACCGATTTGAGTTAATACTGCGATAACTGATGGTTGAATTGCCATTGCGATTAAAGTTGCTAATGCTGGTGCTACAAGGATTACTACGATTAAATCTAAACCTTCTGGAACGCGTTTTTCAATTTGTTTGATTAAGAAACTGATTAAGTAAGCTGCGATAAATGCAGGTAATAATTTAACTTTTAATAATGAAAGACCAACGATCAATGCGTAAACTGGTGTAACTCCTAATTTGATACAAGTTAAAACGCCGACTGCTAAACCACCAAGGCCACCTAATGTGTCCCCAACTTTAACGAAGAAGTCTAAGTGGAATACTCCACCAATTGCGTAACTTAAGAATGCTTGTGGTAAAAATGTTGAACATGCAGCCCCGGAGAGAGCTTGAAGACCTTGTCGTCCATATGGTGCAAATTTTAAAAATAAAGACATTGCGATTAAAACTACTAATAATGTACCTACCCCAATAATAATATCCATCTTAATTTCTCCTTTGATTAAATAAATTGTTTTAATTTTGTTTTAATGATTTTGAAACCTGACTGACTTTCTATTAAGATCATCAGCTATTTATTTTAAAGCGGCCACTTTATAAATAATGTTTGTTTGAAGCTTTTTTACTTTGTTAACCTTTTCACAATATATATATTACCACGTTTGAAATCGTATACAATGTACAAATCATGAACAAAATCAGTGTAATTTTACCCCAAAATCACCCCATTTATGCATCTCAATATTCAAACTATTCTCATATTATCCTACAAAACCTTATATAATCAACGATTATATGTATTTGATAACAGAATCATTATTTCATAATACTAATAATATGTAAACTTATTTGTGATAAAAATCACTTTTTATGAAAAATAAATTTAAAAACATTGATTTTATCGCATTTCCAGCACGCATTTTACATTTTCATGCTGGTATTTTAATTTGATAAAGTATTCTGATATAATTGCATACATGATTTTATGCATTAAAATATAGTTATTTAAGTATAATAAATATAGTAAATGCTTAATTTATACTTAATTTTTGTATACGCTACAAAAACAAATTTTTAACTAATATTTAAAAATACTGTTGTTATAACACCTGTAGTCTACTCTATATATACAAATTAAATATCATTGAAAATACTGGAATAAAAAAAGAGATTATCTCTAATAATTTTAGAAGATAATCTCTTTTCGATATTTCTATTAAGTTTTACTTAATTGTATATTTATAAAATGACTGAATAGTGATTTTAATAAGTTCGCACTATAAAATTTAGAGTTTCTACCTATTATAATAGGATAAATATCTTACTTTTGGTATTTACCATCTAACTTGTGGAAACCACGAAGGAAATAAACAAATCCCATTGCTACTAAGAAAATGATACCGATAATTACAGATACGCGTGTCTCATCATTGATTAACATACCGATTAATACCATAACTAAGAAAGCAATTGTAATGTAGTTTGAGAATGGTGCAAATGGCATCTTGAATGGATGACTCTCAAGTAAGTCTGGTCTTTGCTTTCTAAATTGTATGTGACTGAATAGAATCATAAACCAAGGAATCATACCTGGTAAAATTGATGCACTATATACATAGACGAAGATATTCTCAGATCC
Source organism: Macrococcus equi (assembly GCF_047426745.1). GTDB lineage: Bacteria > Bacillota > Bacilli > Staphylococcales > Staphylococcaceae > Macrococcoides > Macrococcoides equi. The sequence continues at coordinate 754,630 of NZ_CP179732.1, forward strand.
ATCAATGTACATTGGTAAAACAACATTTAGAATAACACCAATAAAAATACCTATTGAAATGGCTAACACTGCGAATACAGGTACACCATTTTTCATTACTTTAGCAAATGTTTTAGGCATCTTACCTTCATTAGCTAAAGTATAGATCATACGACTTGAACTAAAGATACCTGAGTTACATCCTGACATCGCTGCTGTAATTACAACGAAGTTAATTAAACCAGCTGCAGCTGTAATACCTACTTTTGCAAATGTTGCTACGAATGGACTACCTACATTACCTAATTCATCCCACGGATAAACTGTAACGATAACGAAGATTGCACCGATATAGAAAATTAAAATACGCCAAATGATACCATTTACCGCTTTAACAACGTTTTTCTGTGGATCTTTTGTTTCACCAGCTGTGATACCGATTAATTCAACACCTTGATAAGAACCGACTACCATAGATAATGCAAAGAAGAAACCTGTAATACCATTCGGGAAGAACCCACCATGCTCAGTTAAATTCCCGAAACCTACTGGATGACCATTGTTACCAAATCCAAAGAAGATAATACCTAAGCCCGCAATAATCATTAAAACGATTGTTACAATTTTAATCATTGCAAACCAGAATTCAAACTCACCAAACGCTTTAACTGAAGCCATGTTTGCAAGAGCAAGTGTGACAATAACTATGATACCTGGAATCCATCCCGGTAATTCCGGCCACCAATATTGCATATATTGTCCTACTGCGATAACTTCACTCATACCAACCACTACCCACTGGAATATATTCGCCCAGGCAGTGATATAACCAAATACAGGATGTAAGTACGTTGATGCATATTCTGCAAACGATCCTGTTGTAGGGAATAGATAAACTAATTCTCCCATTGCACGCATTACTAAAAATAAAAATAAACCAGCAACTAAATACGCTAAGATTGCAGAAGGTCCCGTCCACTTAATTGTACTTGATGCACCCATGAATAGCCCCACCCCAATGGTACCACCTAGTGCGATCATTTGTACTTGCCTTGAACTTAAACCCCTGTGTAAATGATTTTCTTCCATTCTTTCTATCCCCTTTTGTTAAAATATAATAAACATTCTTTACTATTCTGAAATTATACTATAATTTCAGAATATTTAAAGTACATTTTTTTAAGTTTAGAGACAATACAAATAGGGTGCAAGGGAAAACCCTTACACCCACTTGCTTTAACGCCTTAAAATTTTTCACAAATTATTTTTAAAATAAAATGAACTTACCATTATTTTTTGTAATCGTAGGCAACTTCTTGTAATTTTTCATCGTACTCGATATATAAATCGTGATTCTTAAAGAACCATTCATCCATTTCATTTACATAGAAGATAATACCATCCACTTCTACTTTAGCAATCGCTTTTTCATAGTCTGGATCAACTGTAAATGCTAAAGAATGACTTTCCTGAATCTTACTAGACCCATAAATTTTAGCAAAAAATTTAACACTATCACCTGACTTTAAACCTACTTCATCTTTAAACCATTGCAATGCCTTATCGGAAATATAAATATTCATATTAACCTCCAGTTAATTAGACTTTATATGCAAATTATAACATCCGTTAAATGTAAAGTCTTTTATGAGGATTATCAGATTATTTTACTTCTTTTTCTGCGAAGACAAAATCAGGTCTTGATAAAGCATCTGTTTTTATCCCTTTAATGTTAGTCTTAATTAATGAATTAGTATATCCAAAGTTAATTGGGATGATAGGTAATTCTTCCATTAAAATATCTTCTGCTTCTGCTAGTATTTGATATCGTTTCTTATCATCTTGTTCTTTTAATGAAGCTTCTAGTAATTGGTCAAACTTTTTATTTTTCCAGTTTGTAAAGTTACTTGAACTTTTACTCTCATATAAAGCTAACACTGGATACGGATCTAGGAAGTCTCCACCCCAACCCATTCTTGCAATTTGAAAATCTTTTTGTTTGAAAGTATCAATGTATGTCTTCCATTCTTGTGTTTCAATACCTATATCGATACCTAGATTTTGTTTCAACATCTCCTGCACAACTTCTGCGGATTTCTTATTAATTCCTTCACCATTTGTCTTTATAGTAATTTTAGGAAGTTTATTCAATCCTTCCTCTTTCAAACCTTCTTTTAACAATTGTTTTGCTTTCTTAGGATCAAATTTATAATAATCTTTTCTATATTCTGTATAATCTTTGCCATCGCTATCTTTGGCACCTTGAGATACATAACCGTATGCTGGCTTTTGTCCACCTTTCAATACATTATCAACAAATGATTGTCTATCTATTGCATAACTTAAAGCTTGACGAATTTTTTGATTATTCACAAGTTTTTCATTAACGTTAAATGAATATGTTCCAACAGAGAAATTCTCATAACTTTTAAGTTCTTTACTACCTTTTACTTGTTTTAATACGTCTGCAGAAACACCAGGTAATACATCAAGCTCACCGTTTTTATATAACTGGTATTCTGTATTCGTGTCAGCAACCATTTTAAAATGAACACCTGGAAGCTTTACTTTATCTGCTAAATGACTTTTTTCGTTTTTCTTTAGATTAATATGATCGTTGTGTTTCCATTCTTCTACTACAAAAGGTCCATTTGTTACAATTGTATCTGCTTCTGCAGCCCATTTTTTATTTTTTTCAACAACATTTTTATTTACTGGGTAATACGCTGAACCTGTAATAATTTTAGGGAAGAAATCAATCGGGTCTTTCAAGCCGACTTCTAATGTTTTATCATCAATTGCCTTAATTTTTACATCTTCGATTTTCCCTTTTTTCGTATTATATGCTTCTGCCCCTTCTATAAAATATAAGGCAGAAGGGCTGTATGCAGCTGTTTTTGGATCTAGTACACGTTTCCATGAATATTCAAAGTCTTTAGCTGTTAGTTTGTCACCGTTTGACCATTTTAGTCCATCTTTTATTTTAAATGTATATGTCTTCTTATCTTTTGAAATTTTCACACTTTCTGCAGCATCTAATTCCGGCTTACCATCTTTACCTTTACGATAAATACCACTATAAATACTATCGATTACCCACCATGAAGTTGTATCCGAAGCAAATGCCGGATCAAGGGTATATGGTTCCCCTGATAAGTTTAGATTTAATTTTTCACTTTTTGAAATTTTAGAAGCATTAGCGTCTTTTGAACCATCTTTATTACCTCCACAAGCTGTTAATACCAATGTAAATATTAATAATAAACTTAACAATCTTTTCATTTTTATTCCTCCAGTATATTTAATGTTTTGCAATAAAATGATTATCTTGTACTTGTTCATATCCTGTTACTTCACCATAATCTGGTCTATCTCTTATAATATTTCCATTCAAATGGTCGCGTTCAGAAGGATGATGCACCGGACTAGATTGTATCAAACGCTGAGTATATGGATGTTTTGGATGCTGAAGTACATCCTCACTATCGCCATATTCTAATATCGCCCCATCATACAGCACAATTGTACGATCACAAATATATTTCACAACATTTAAATCATGTCCTATAAATATTAGGGTAAGATTTCTCTTAAATTTTAGTTCTTTTAATAAATTTATGATTTGAGCCTGAATAGAAACATCCAATGCTGATATCGGTTCATCAGCAACAATTAACTTTGGCTGTACAGCTAAACATCTTGCTATTCCCACACGCTGCTTTTGGCCACCTGATAATTCTATCGGATACCTATCTTTAAAGTTTTTTGGGAGACCAACATCCTCTAATAAATCATCAACATACTTATCTTGATTTTCTATTTTCAAATTAAATCCCCTAACACCTTCTAAAATAATTTCTTTTACTGTTAAGCGTGGATTTAATGAAGAATCTGGATCCTGGAATATCATCTGTACAGATTGACGGTACTTTTTCAGTTGCTTCTTATCTAAAGTGCTTATACTTTGATCATTATAATAAACATCACCTTTTTGAAAATCTTCTAATTTAGTTATAAGTTTAGCTATTGTAGATTTTCCGCTACCGCTCTCTCCAACGATGCCTAATATTTCATTTTCATATAAAGAAAAGTTAATATCTTTTAATACTTTGACAGCATTCTTATTTTTTCCTTTATAGAACTTATCAACATGTTGGAATTCTAGTAATGTTTTAACCAAGTTGATCACCTCTCTCAGGAGCATGCAACCAACAAGCAACTTTTTGAGAATTTAAATAATACTCAGGTGGAAATTGCATTCTACATATATTCATTGCATGTTCACACCTATTTACAAATGGGCATCCTTTATCTTTTTCCTCTGGTGTTGGAGGTGTGCCTTCAATAATACTTAGTTTTTCTTTTTTCTCAGTATCTTTTTTTATTAGTGAAGCGAGTAAACCTTTTGTATATGGATGTTTAGGATGGTCGAATATATCTTGAACTTTACCTACCTCAACTAATTTTCCAGCATACATAATTCCAACTTTATCTGCTATTTCAGCAACAACACCTAAATCGTGTGTAATAATGAGTACCGAACCGTTTCGTTTTACTTTATGTTCTTTTAGCAAATGCAAGATTTGTTTCTGAGTCGTGACATCCAATGCAGTAGTAGGTTCATCGGCAATAATAAGTTCAGGGTTTAATGCAATTGCCATCGCAATAAGGACACGTTGTCTCATTCCTCCACTTAATTCATGAGGATATTGTTTCAGACGTGCTTCAGGTAAATTGATATCAACATCTTTTAATAGCTGAATAGCACGTTCTTTAGCATCTTTGCTAGAAATCTTTTCTTTGATAGTGAATATTTCAATTAATTGTTTGCCTATCGTCAAAGTCGGATTTAGTGAAGTCATTGGATCTTGAAATACCATTCCTATATGCTTTCCACGAATTTTTTCCCAGTCTCTTCTTTTATTACGTTTTAAATCCCATGTTGATAATTTAATTTTTTGAGAAGAAACATTTAAACCTGGTGATAACATTCCTGTAATAGCCTGTACTGTTATACTTTTACCACTGCCACTTTCTCCAACCAGTGCAAATATCTCACCTTCATTTACTTCAAAAGAAATATCATCAATGATGTTGAGCACTTTTTTTCGTTTATTACGATTAACACTTAGATGCTCTACCTTTAATAGTGTTGACATTTATTTATCCCCCTTCACTTGCAATGTATCTTGTAAGCCATCCCCAATAACATTGAAGCAAAACATGATTAAAGCAATTAATATAGAGGGGAAAAATAATCTCCACCATTCTCCGCTCAAAATAACACCTAGCGCATCATTAGCCATTGTCCCCAAGCTAGCTGAAGGAGCCTGTATACCTAGTCCAAGAAAGCTTAAAAATGATTCTGCAAATATTGCTGAAGGTATTGTAAATGTCAAATTTACAATGATGACGCCCATAATATTAGGTAAAATATGTTGTTGAATAATTTTAAGATGGCTCGTACCTAATAGTTCTGCTGCTTTTATATATTGTTCTTGTTTTACCTGTAGCACCTGTCCACGAACAATTCGAGCCATACTGACCCAACCGGTTAAACTGAGTGCAATAATCATTGTGATTAGGCCTGGCTTTAGTAACACAAGTAATAAAATAACAATTAATAAGTATGGAATGCCATAAAGCACATCTACAATCCTCATTAAGATATTATCAATTGTGTCACCTAACTTACTTCTTCCTGCAGCATATCCAGAAATGGCACCAACCACGATACCGATGACGATATCAACTAGTGCAGCAATAACACCAATAACTAAGGAAATTCTTACACCTAACCATATTCGTGTAAATACATCTCGTCCTAAATCATCCGTACCAAACCAATGTTTTCCATCAGGAGCTAAATTAGCATCTATCAAACTTTGTTTGCTTCCGCTTTGTCCTGAAATTTGTGGTCCTATTATGGCCATTAATATAATGATTATTAACGTAATAATCCCTATTAACGCAAGTTTATGTCCCAGGAAATCCTGAAAAAATTGTTTTTTACGATTAATATTACGGATAGAAATTGACTTGTTACTCAATACTTCCAGTGGTTGAAATGCACTATCACTCAATATTTTAGTTTCCATTTAGTTCTCCTTTCTTAGCTTGATTCTAGGATCAATCAATCTGTAGCAGACATCTACCAGAAATATCATGATCAACAATACAAAACTATAGAATATTGTCGTGCCCATAATCACCGGATAATCTCTATTAAAAATACTTTCTACAAAATATTTTCCTATGCCCGGTATTGCAAATACTTTCTCAATTACAAAAGTTCCTGTTACAACTGAAGCAAATAAAGGTCCTAGAAAAGTAACTACAGGTAAGAGTGTGTTCTTAATTGCATGCGTCCTAATAATATATGTAAGTGGAAGACCTTTCGCTTTAGCTGTTCTTATGTAATTTGAACTTAGAACTTCAATCATGTTACTTCTAACATATCTTGTTATTATTGCTAATGGTCCTGTAGCTAAAGCCATACTTGGTAATATTGAGTGTTTCCATGAATCAAAATTAGCTATTGGTAGCCATTGAAGTTCAACTCCAAAATATTTTATTAATAATGGTGCTAAAATAAAACTCGGTACAGAGATACCTATTATTGCAAGAATCAAAGCAATAAAATCTATCGTCTTATGCTTATAGATCGCTGCGATTGTTCCTAAAAATATTCCACCAATTAAAGCAATAATAATCGACTGAACCCCAAGCAATGCAGATGGATAAAATCCTTCCGCAATCATGTCATTTACATCTTGATTATCACTTCTAATTGAAGGTCCCAAATCGAATATGGCAATATTTTTCAGATAGATAAAATATTGAATTAGCACTGGTTGATCCAAATGGTATTTTGCCTTCATATTTGCTAATTGTTCTTCTGAAATAGCTTTCGAATCATTAGAAAATGGATCACCAGGAATGGAATGCATAATGACAAAAGTGATTGTGATGATTAACCATAATGTAATAATGAGCTTCAATACTTTCTGTAAAACAACCATTTTTTCCTCCCTCATTGTTATGTATTAATTAAATAAACAAAAAAATTCCCGCAGACAAGAACAAGTCTACAGGAATTCACCTCTAAGTTTGTCTCATCTTTACAACGTTAGTTGCAGGAATTGGCACAGTTTCCGAAAACGGTTCTGTTGCCGAGGTTTCATAGGGCCTGTCCCTCCACCTCTCTGGATAAGAAAATATTTATTTAATTGATTTATATTATCGTTAACGAAATACCTTTTGTCAATAAAATTTCCAATATTTATTAAAATTATTCAAAGCGTATAATTATACAAATATATATTCTTTGATTTTGCGTTTACTTTTTTAGTATATTTTCGCTTCTTCTTCACCTCTAATGACGCGCATTACACCTTCATACAGTGCACTTAATTCTTCCTCACCTGGACTCACCTTTATTTCAGATATCCAACTCACATAAGACTTGATGAAGTTAACAACATATTCTGAATGACTCACACCACCAGTAAGAATGATGCAATCAACTTTCCCTTTCAATACAGCAGCCATTTCAGCGATTCCCTTAGAAATCTGATAACACATACCGTCAAAATATTTCTTTGCATTATCATCCCCACTTAAAGCTTTATATTCTATCGTCTTAATATCAATTTCCCCAAGATAAGATTTCATGCCACCTTGCCCTGCAAGTATTGATTTAACTTTTGGAATGTCCAACTGCTCATCTATTATTTTCTTCGCAAAATCAATCAGCGGTAATCCACCTGTTCTCTCAGGAGAATACGGACCTTCCCCGTCAAATGCATTCACACAATCAACAACGCGACCTGACTGATGTGCACCAATCGAGATACCACCACCTATATGAGTCACAATCACATTAGAAGTAAAGTATTCTTTTCCTGCTTGTTGTAATACTTTTCTTGCAACCGCCTTCTGATTTAAAGCATGAAACACACTACGCCTCTCAATACCTTTAAAACCACTAATGCGTGCAAGCTCATGAAACTCATCAACTACCACAGGGTCTACTGTGTATGCTTTAACACCATATTCGAGTGCTATGTCATTTGCAATAATCGCACCTAAATTAGATGCATGCATACCATATTTACCAGAACGAAGATCTTCTATCATTTCTCCGGTAATAAGGTAAGTTCCTCCTGTAATAGGCTTCATCAATCCGCCACGAGCTACGATGGCTGCAAGATTTCCTGGATGTATATCATTATCTTTAAGAAACGCTCTCAGTCTTGCTTCACGAAATTCAATTTGATCCATGATTGTTTCATATTGACCAATCTCATCAACCGTATACCTAAAAATACTTTCATCTACACAATGATTACTACAATACAATGCAACTTTACTGGAAGTTGAACCTGGATTAATCACTAATATATATTTATCTTTCATAATAATCCCCTTACTTGCTGCATAGCAAAATCTAATGCGTATAGCTTACTTTCAGTAGAATCACTTCTTGAAGTTAGAACTATCGGTACTTTAGCACCTACAATCGTTCCACCAATCACCGCATTACCTATTACTGCAAATGATTTATACAATACATTACCAACATCAATAGAAGGAACAACCAAAACATCCGCATCACCTTTAATTCGCCCTTGATAACCTTTATGTTCTACTGCAGTATTTGAAATCGCTAAATCCAGAGAAATAGGACCTTCAACTATCGCATCTTTTCTTTCATCGAATCGTACGGAGATATTGTGCGCTAATACTGATGAAGGCATTTTTTCATTATATGACTCTGCTGAACTAATCATCGCTACCTTAGGTTGATTCAGACCAATACGGTGACAAACATCAATAACGTTATTAGTAATCTCATACAACTGATTAACATCAGGCGCTATATTCATAGCAGCATCAGTAAGTAAGAAACGTCTATTATCTGGTAAATTAACGAGCGCCACATGAGATAGTACTGACTGAGTACGCAAATTATGTTCTTTCTTGAGTACTTCTTTCAAAACATATCGTGTTTCAACAATTCCTTTCATTAATATTTGAATTTCACCACTCGCTGCCATAGCAACAGATTTTTCAACACTTTCTTCCTCACTACTACATCGTTCATAACTCCACAAACCTTCTGTATCAATATTATCTTCAACATCAAATACAAAAAATGAAATGACATCTTTATATAATTGTTTTGCTTTCTTAACAACCTCTAATATCTCCTGTCTCGATCCACCAGGAATAGCAACTTTAATCATCATAACCTCACCATTTTATTACCTAGTACTAATACTAGATATTATTTTATTTCGATAGTATTTTCTCACATTCAAAATTATATGTAAAGTAAAGGTATATAATAGATAACTATTAATCCTTTTAATTTTCTCCTTAATTTACAACACAATAATAATTGATTTGAATAATAAAATATTACACTTTCAGTTAAGACCATCTAATCAACCAATAGCTACATATCAGTATATAAAAATGTAAAGATTAGATTAGTCCTCACACATACACAAAATTTTCATATTTCTGACTAATTAATTTCACAAACTATTCACTAAATCATTTCTGGGATGTGCTATCATTTAAACATCTTGTGAATAAATGGGGGAAGTTTGTGAAAAAGTATTTTAATAATGTATTTTGGAGATGGCACTTTTATGCTGCAATTTTCATTACACCACTACTCATTACGTTAAGTATTTCTGGAATAATGTACTTATTCTATCCTGAAGTTGAGAACAAAGTGAATCATGATTTATTATTCGAACAGACAATCAAACCAGAACAGTCTTTAAATGATGGAATCGATGACATCTTACAGAAACATCCTGGTTATCATGTCATGAAAATTAGTTTTTTAAAGGGAGAATACAATACTCGTGTTTCGATTATGGGACCAGATGATGCCTCAAAGGTTGTATATTTAGATCATCATAATCAAGTAAAAGGTGAAATTGAGCCTTCGAAACTATTTTCTAATTTCTCGCGTGAGTTACACTCTAATTTGTTAACAGGGAATACATTCATCAACTACTTAGTAGAGGTTGCTTCATGCTGGGCAATATTCTTAATCATCACTGGGTTGTTTATGACCTTCTTTAGAAAGTACATCACAAATAGTACTTCTAAAATTAAACGTAAAAATCAAGCGAAGTTCCATGCGATACTTGGTACTGTATTAAGTATTCCACTTCTACTGATTGTACTGACAGGTTTACCATGGTCTGGATTTATGGGTGCTAAGATTTATGACTTTGCGGTTAACAATTCTATCGTCGGTTATCCTGAATCAGTCAAGACTCCACCGGTTTCAAACAATGAAATCGCCTGGGCAACGCGCGGAGAGCATACGGACTCAAAATCTCACGAAGGTACTCGATTACCTATCACACATATTAATGAGATTGCAAAGGAAGAAGGATTTAAAAAACCATATAGCATTACAGTGCCAATGGATGATAAAGGGACATACGTCTTATCGAAAGCCGCAGGTACAGGAGTGACTGGTTTAGATGCGAATCCACTAGAAGAACGCACTATTCATTTAGATCAATATTCAGGTATGAAACTTGCTATCTTTGATTTCAATGATTACGGACCTTTGGCTAAATTTATTGCAGTCGGTATTCCGTTACACGAAGGAAATCTATTCGGACTTATAAATAAAATCGTTAACCTAGCATTTTTAGTGGGTCTATTAGTGCTTACGTTCTTTGGTATCAAAATTTACTTCATGCGTAAGCAAAAAGGACAGCTATCAACACCAAAAGCACAAAGTTATTCAAAATATACATGGTTCTTTGCAGCCTTACTGTTAATGATGGGAATTCTAATGCCATTATTCGGGGCATCCCTTATAGTTATTGGTATTATTGAGATCATACTACTTATTACTAAAAAGAAATATGCAATATAAAATATTAGAAAAAGAATCGATAGAATGAAATCCAATTCATTCTATCGATTCTTTTTTCACTTATAATGACTTAATCATCTTCATCAATACAAATTGTAATGGTAATCGACCATACAATACTGACTTTGATAACTGTCTATCACCTAATGGAATTTCTTTTCTTGCCATATAAATATTTGCCGGGAATACACCTAATAAAAATGTATTGATTAATTGTTTAGCAATGTCACTTGGTCGTTTAATCAGTAGGTAAATGCCCATTACAAGCTCCATTACCCCGGAAATATAGACAATACTCTTCTTAAAAGGAAGGTATGCAGGGACAATCTTTCTAAAGTTCTGCTCTCTCGTAAAATGTAATACTCCCGCTGTTGTAAATCCTGCTCCTAAAAGAATTCTTAATATTGTTTTCATTTATATTCCTCTTTTCTTATTTGATTTCAGTGAGTGCGTATTTTTCTATGATTGCTTCTAAGTGCGGGTAAGCTTGATGTAACTCTTCTTGAGTAAACAATTCAAATCCTTCAAACGTAAACCCTGGACTAACCATACATCCTACAAAGCTCCATGCATTATCATCTTCCACACTTGAAGCAAATATTGTATTTTTCGGCACTAAAAATTGTGGTACTTCTCCTTGTGCTACATTTAGACCTAGTTTAACCGCTTCATATCTACCATCTGCATGAATCATATGAATCGTTAGGGAGTCCCCACCTTGGTAGTACCATAATTCATCTGCATCAATTCGATGAAAGTGCGAGATGTTCCCTGATTCTAACAAGAAATAAATACTCGAATATAACGGACGATTATGAGTTAATTCTTCTGATCGATAAGTTTCAGTATAATAGCCTCCTTCCGGATGAGGTTGCATTTTCAGTTGCTTAATTAACTGTTCTTTTTGCATTGTTCTTCTCCTTAAATCCATTTATCTTAACACCACATCTTGGTGCTATCTTATCATTCATCCACTTTTCATGTAATAATTGCTCGTATGCTTTAAAGGCATGTTCACCGTTTATTTTATCTGTTCCATATACATAGAACGGTGGTATTGTCTCCTGATTAAATAAATGTCGATGCTCATCAATGATACTTTCCAAGTGTGCAATGTCTGCTTTAAATGTGTCTGAACGTTTACCACCTCTTCGTGTATGCTCTGCATCCATAACTTTGAGCATATTAAAACAATCTAATAAGTACGGATGTCCATTATTATAGATATGCTTTACGATAGGATGACTTAAATATCTCGTGTTCCCTTCAATGATATGCATCTCCGCCAGACAAACACGAATGATTTGATATAGTTCAAGCACTTGCTTAGATAATCTTCTGTTATCCAGAAAGCGTGCTGATGTTTCATGATCTTCACTCACTCTGAATATTTGCATGACCTACCTCTTTTCTTATTAAGATATAAACGATAAGTAAGTATATAACATGTGCTGTCATCCATACGATAAACATTTTAATAGAAGTATGGTACTCATAATATCGAGCAATGTCCAATAATATAAAATAAAGTGCTATAAAGATTGTAATTGCAAATATTATAGGAAGATATAATAACTTTTTCTTATGATAAAGATATTGTAATGTCTTATACAACACAATACTTACCAAAATATGTGGTATCAATTCTATTAATAATGCTACTTTCTTTTGATGTGTAATAAAATCGATATTCAATAGTAAACGTTCTGTTTGTGTATGACAGAAATAATCACCAATAACCAGCAACACGTAAAGTATGCATCCTGTAATGGTCCCTTTAATCATATGTTATCTCCTACATTAATAAATTTTAGTATTAAAATAAAGCAATCGACTTTCATCGATTGCTTTAAGATTGATTTCACTTAAATCCACAATTATTAGAAGAATCTTCTCATAATTGTTTTTAATGGTGGCATTTTTTCTAATTTATTCTCTTCCAATAATGAACGTAATTCAAATTTCGCATATCCTAATGCTTCATCCCAGACAATTTGACCTGGAAGTGGCGCTGCATCTGGATCAACATATGCATTAATAATCACAGGTTTATTAACATCTTTAGCATGTCTGAATGCACCTGCAAGTTCTTCTGGTTTAGTGACAGTAATACCTACACCACCGCAACTTTCGGCGAACTTAGCAAAGTCAATATCGCCAAAATCAATCGCATACTCTAATTCACCGGCAGCTTGTTGCTCATATTTGATGAATGATAATTGTTTATTGTTCAATACGACAACAATCATCGGAAGATTATGATACACAGCAGTTGAGAAATCCTGCATTACCATCGCCATTGCACCATCACCTGTAATTGCAATAGCTTCACGGTCTGGATAAGCGATTTTACTAGCAATTGCACCAGGTAATGCGCAACCCATTGTCCCTAACCAAGGAGAAGTTAAGAAACGGTTATTATGATCTAATCTTAAATAGCGTGTACCCCAAACAGTCGAAGTTCCTACGTCAACAGAGAATACAGCATCATCATCTGCAATCTTCTCAATTTCAGCCATGATACGCTCTGGACGTAATGGTATACTATTATTTTCTCTATCTTCATCTAACCAACTATTCCACTGTTCCATGTTTTCTTTACATGCTTCTAGGAATGGACGTTCCTGCACTACTGGTAATTGTTCATTCAATACAGTTAAGATTTCTTTCGCATCACCGATTAACGGAACTGTTACTTTATGTCGTGATCCAATATTGTCAGGATTATTATCTATCTGGATGCATGGCACATCTTCATCCGGTAAGTAATCAACATAAGGGAAGTTTGTACCTATCATGATTAATAAATCTGCTTCTTTACTTGCTTCAAATGCTGCTTTCGTACCAATTTTACCTAAGTTACCTAACATATTAGGATGCATATCAGGAATTAATCCCTTAGCCGGTAAAGTAACGATTGAAGGTAACTTCGCATGCTCAATAAACTTCACCAGAACATCTTTAGCATTCTTCACACCTGTACCAGCAAGTACAACCGGTTTCTCACTTTGTTCAATTAACTTAATTGCTTCAGCTATTTGATCATTATCAATTGCTGTTGTGTGAACTGGTGGCACAACAGGTTCATTCGTTGTATTATCATCAATTTTCGCTTTCAATAAGTTACCTGGAATAGAAAGCACTGCCACACCTTTTTTGTCGTATGCTGTTTGAATTGCTTCATTTACAACTTCATAAACATTTTCAGCTTGATCAAGTTGTTTATTGTACACAGCAACATCATTAAACATCGCTGTTAAATCTAATTCCTGGAAGTATTTTGTGCCTAATACATCAGTATTAGCCTGACCTACAAGAACAAGTTGCGGAATATTATCCATTTTCGCATCATACATACCATTTAATAAGTGGATGGCACCTGGACCACCAATCGCAATCGAAACTGCAATCTTACCCGTTAATTTTGTATAGTTCGTTGCAGCAAGAGAAGCTACTTCTTCATGACGAACATTATAGAATTTAATCTCTTCTTCCGCTGTTTTTAATGCGTCAATTACTGTATCTATTGTATCACCAGGAATACCATAAACATGGTCAATTTCCCAATGTCTTAATGCTTTTACAAGTGCGTGATTTGCCTTAATTTTAGACAATGTATTCACAATCCTTTCAAATTAATAATTCATCTTGATATACAATACTATCTTTACCCAGTGAGATGAATCATAATCAAATCATAAAAAATTTCCTAATCGAAGGATTCAGACATGTGCGAAGACTTTTGATTATTGTTAAAATATATATGAATAATAATGAATGCATTATATGAGGAGGTACCTTAGATGAAAGTACTTGTAGCAGGAGAAATACCGGAAAAAGGACTTACATTCTTGAAAGAAAATTTTGAAGAAGTTGACGTATTTGAAGGTGAAAAATTAATTTCAAAAGATGAATTAGTTCAACGCATCGCAGATAAAGATGCACTGATTAGTTTACTATCAACTAACGTTGATAAAGAAGTGATCGATGCAGCGCCGAACCTGAAGATTATCGCTAATTATGGTGCCGGATTCAACAATATTGATGGTGAATACGCACGCTCAAAAAATATCGATGTCACAAATACACCGAAAGCATCGACAAACGCAACAGCAGATCTAACTTTCGCAATCTTACTTGCAGCTGCCAGACGTGTCGTGGAAGGCGATAAGGTTTGTCGCACAACTGGTTTTAACGGCTGGGCACCATTATTCTTCCGTGGTCGTGAAGTATCAGGAAAAACGATTGGTATTATTGGTTTAGGGGAAATTGGACAAGCTGTCGCTCGTCGTGCGAAAGGCTTCGATATGAAAATACTTTATACAGGACCTAATCGTCATAAAGACCGCGAAGCAGCAACAGGTGCTAAATATGTTTCTCTTGAAGAACTATTGAAACAATCAGACTTTGTTACAATCAATTCTGCATATAATCCTTCAATGAAACATATGATCGATAAAGCTCAAATTGAAATGATGAAACCAACTGCATACTTAATCAATGCGTCTCGTGGACCTGTTGTACATGAAGCAGCATTAGTGGATGCATTAGAAGCAAAAGTCATTGAAGGTGCGGCATTGGATGTATTTGAATTTGAACCGGAAATTAATGATAAGCTAAAAAAATTAGATAACGTCGTGCTCACACCACATATCGGTAACGCTACATTTGAAGCACGTGATATGATGGCTGACATTGTGACACAAAACGTATACAAAAAATTAAATAATGAAACACCAGATTATATTGTGAACTAAAGTATAAACATTACCATAGGAAAAGAGGAAGCCAAATTTTATGGCTTCCTCTTTATGTTTAATACGCTGATGTTGCAGCAGTGGTATTACCTGCCTGCATGTCGGTATGAATTGTCATAACGACTGCAATGATATGTGCTACATTGGCACTTTCGTCAATGATGTCAATGCCAAACGTATCTCTCCAAGAGAAGTATTTCTTACTAATCTCTGCTACAATACGTCCATTCCCATCTTCAATCGTGTATTCGTAATTCAGGAAATTTCCACGAACGATCCAATCTTCCCCATCAATTAAAAATGTCGGTCGAAATGATAGCATTTTTTTGCGAACTGTAAGTGTCTCATAACCATTGACTAATACGTCCATCGTTGTCGAGAATGCTGTCGCTCTTTGCTTAATAAATGCTAGTTCATTATCATATTGATCTAAGATACGTAACTTTCTACGACCTAGCAAGTCAAGCTGACCTTTAGCAATATACACGACTTCATCATTTTCGTTCATAATCATAAAATCTTGTGTCCATGATAATACTTTTTGCTTCGCATATAATCTCACTATCATCCACTCCTATAATATTGATTTCTATTATAGTATAACCTAAATCTCATTCATAAGTGAAAATTACACTTTCTTAGCTTGTCGTTTTTTATATATTGAATATCCCAATCCGAGCAACGCTATTATCGTCAATGTCGGTTCAAACGAAACAATTAACGCCTGAGTAATCGGCATATGCTTAACGAATATATTAACTAGAAAGACTAAAAAGAATGCCACAAAATAAGCATAGAATATATTCATGAAACTTAAACCTCTTAATACTACAATCAATGTATAACCAAATGCCAAACCTAAAATAATATAGTTAATGTAATCTATGTTCATGTTAATCTCCTTAAGTTATCAATTCTCAAAAATAAATTTCTCATTCTCTATCTTAGTTACTTCATCGCTTCCATACCATACCTGTTTCACGTAAAACTTATCTTCCCAGTTCTTATAAAATGATATATTAATATCCCCATAGTGATAACACAAATCACCCATCGTTATTCCTTCCGTATCTGGTTTACCCCATATTCCTATTAACTGATCCTTACTAATTTGCTGATGCATCTCATAATAAAATTCGATACCTATGAATATATAATCTTCATCAGCCAGTTCTTTTTCACCTTTAAAAACAAATGCAAAAATCTTATTTTTGTAGCGACTCTCATAAGATAGCATAGAAATATATTTTCCACTCGCATAATTTAATAATTCTGTCGGTGTGCCAAGTCTCTTTTCAACATCTTTTCTAGTAATGCCAAAGGGAATGGTTTTGAAAGCGTATATTTTGTCTTTCATAGCTTTTACTACTTTTTTGTTTAGAATATCAGGGAGTTCAATATCATAAACATTGTTAGGTATCGATTTATTGTAGTCTGTATCTATTGCTTTAATCTTTTGTGCCACAAATCTAAAATATTCATTAGAAATCTGGTCATAGTCTGGATGTTCAGCATTCATCATAAATGACTTCATTTCATCGCCATCATCAAAGCCTTGCAACTCTAATATTCTAAATACATGAAAAGCTGCTAATGGGAATGAAGATGGCATCCATATTATTGCATGCTCAAATATAGATGCTGCCATTCTGTGAGATGCTATAGTATCGATGTGTGTTGCAATAGTAGATATTATATAAGCCAAGTCAGGGTTAGCTTCTTCCAGAAAATAATTTGTTACCTCTCCCTCATTGCATTCTCTGACAAAATCTCTTAACGGTTCAGGTAATTGGTTTATCAATATATTTACTGCATCCATCTCATTAACCCCAATTTCTCAGTTTAGTTTAAAGGTTATAATAAATATTATAACAATTTCATACATATAATACACATTTGCCTAAAATTTAAAATATGGAAAACACGAAAATAACCCTAAAATATCATCTGATATTTTAGGGTTATTGATTTCCTACATTAACTTTTCCTTTAATTGCACTAACTCTTCCTGTGTAACTTCATGACCACCGTTAAACACCATGAAGTCAACGTCATCAAATGCAGATTTAAATTGATTTTCTAATGATTTTGATTGTTCAGGTGTTACCATAAAATCAGTAGCGCCAGTTGTAATAATCACTTTCGTATCACGTTTCGCACCACTTACATCATATTTTAAATCTGATGGATGCATCAACACTGCCGTATCCATCTCAAACCCGTTTTCCAGGAAACCGATAATAAAGTTCGCACCATTTGAATAACCTAGGAATGTAATCTTATCGTATACTAAATTCAGTCCATTGATCACTTCAGTCACACGTCGCACAGCATCGTTATATGCATTACGATCCATCTCACCATTAACAAGCGGCGGGAAGAATCGTCTACTCATCGCACCTCCGCTGTTACCTTCAAAGCTTAATATATCACGTCCGGGAAGTAATTCACCTGCTAATCCTACTAACTGATATTCATTGCCACCTGTACCATGAAATAATACTACTAATTCATTTGAATCGTTCTTTTGATAAAAGTAGTTCATATCTTTCTCCTTTGATTTTATTATCACTTAGTCTTTTTACTATTTACTTCTTACTGTATCAATATGTCTTACTTGTCCCTCTATATATTCACGTTGATTTTCTAAAAATGGTGGTAATGATAATTTCTCACCTAATGTTTGATAAGGTTCATCCCCCATAAATCCAGGCCCATCCGTCGCAATCTCAAAAAGAATCGGCATTGCTAGTCTTGCGTATAAAGATTTGAAGAAGAATCGATCAACAAATCCTGAGTTAGGTAAGTTATAAGACTCTAAACGATCTATCCAGGCTCTTAGTTCAGTTTCATCTGGCACACGGAATGCGACATGATGAATTGTACCGTATCCTTGATAGGCCGTTCTGCTCGTAGTGTCATCCACTATAATAACTGACGCACCATTCCCACCTTCGCCAGTTTCAAATAGGTGGTAGTTCCCTTCAGATTGTGTCTCTTTAAATAGATATACCGCTTCAAACGCTGACTTAAATGCCGTAAACTGATTTACAGTGATAAATACTGGACCTAATCCATAAATTCCAAACTCCTCAGGTACCGGTCCATTTTTCCAGGGAACGCCTGGTGCAACGCCATTATCATTTTCATCAGAAATAATTTGATATAACTGTCCGTCAAAGTCTTCAAAAGGTAATATCTTTCTTCCGAACATTTCAAGAATACCGTCATTCTTCACATTAAACGACTCGAAGCGCTCTAAGAAATATTCAACCGCTTGATCATTTGGCACTCTAAAAGAAGTTCTGGCAATTTCATTGGTACCATGTTGACCTTTCGATACCCCTTTAAAATCAAAGAATGTCATATCTGTTCCTGCATTACCTTCGTCATCTGCAAAGAACAAATGGTATGTATTTATATCATCCTGATTAACAGTTTTCTTAACAAGTCTCATTCCTAACACTTCATTAAAGAAATCATAAATTTTCTCGGCACTACTTGTGATTGCTGTTACGTGATGTATCCCTGTTAACTGTTTAATATTGTTCATATACTTTCACTCCGTTTCCTTAATAATTATATTTAGATATAATTATTATACTTAGTACATTTAATATACTAATAAATTCTTCATTTTACAATACTTTAGAAGTGAATAGTGAGACTATAAATTATGACGCTTATTTTCTATTAAGAAATTCATATCATATAGTTTATAAATTTTAAATTATCCCCATGAAAATAAGGATGCGATATATAGTTTATATCGCATCCTTATTTAATCTAATTCCTTATTTTTCTCATATGATTTTCGTAAAGACACATAATCAAATAAAATATAAAATCCTGTAAATAATAACGGCATGAAAATAAAGTCGATACCTTCACTCCAGTTATGTGGAATTCCTCTTACAATTAGCATTGCTAAACCAAAGAATAATCCACTAAATAACGCATGAACCATAACTTCTTTCCTTGTTCTTCTGTACTCTTTCTCAGTACTTACTTCTGTGTGCTCCATTCCAGACAAAATATAACGACCATAAGGATAACCGATTAATAACATAGGGCATAAAAATAATATTAGTTCTATATTAATATTAAAATGCATAAAATAATATAATGTCATCGCTATGAATAATAGAATTACATTGATTACTAAAGCTTCAGCCATAAAATATAACATTCTCGTTTTTTTATATTCATCACTTGGTAACAAAGCGTTCAAAAAAGATTTCGTCATTTTATTACTCCTCCCAAAATAATTGATCTAAAGTCTTATCAAGCGCCTTTGCAATTTCTATACACAAATTGAGACTTGGATTATACTCACCTTTCTCTATTAAACCTATTGTTTGTCTCGTTGCCTTAACTTTCTTTGCTAATTGTTCTTGTGTTAATCCAATTTCCATTCTTGCGAACTTTATTTTATTAATCATTTCATCACCTAATGCAATATATATATTACTTTTGTTAACTATATATTACATATAATTGTAAAAAAATTCAATAAAAATTGCTCACCTCATAAAAAAAGTATCCCGCACAATGTTTGGGATACACAAAATAAGCCTATGATTAATAGACGATCAACATATAGACAGACTTATCCCGATAATTCAAACATTGTGCAATTCAATTTGCGTGTGTTTTCATTATCGAATAATCATCTCTATATATTGATGCCTTCTTTAATATTTGTCTATATTCTAACAGGTTTCTTAAGTTTATACAAAATAAATCCAATTGCAAAACCTATCAGTGCAGGTAATACCCAACCCATACCAATATCAAAGAACGGTAAGTACTTTGCACCGAAGTTCGTTAGACCTTGACCAAATCCTGATTTTGAAAGAAATGCCGGGCTTGCTTTAACACCATCTATAAGTGCAGCAATCATCGTTACAAATGTTGTCCATTGGTATACTGTTTTAGAATTGTTGAACAGACCACTTACTAACGTTAATAAAATTAATGTTATTGCCAAAGGATATAAGAACATTAATACAGGAATTGAGTATTCAATAATCTTTGTTAATCCAACATTCGCTAATGTAAATGAAACGATACTTACGATTGTAGCGATCATTAAATAACTACGTTTCGGAAATAGCTCAGTAAATGTTTCAGAGAACGCTGTAATTAAACCAATCGCCGTCTTGAGACAGGCTACGATAATGATTAAAGAAAGCAGGATAATTCCGTAATTCCCCAGGTAATATTGCGCTACTTGACCAAGGGCAATACCACCGTTCTCACTGACTTTAAATTGACCTAAACTCATCGTTCCCATCACAGCAAGTAATGTATAGATGAGTGCCATTAGTAACACACTGATAAATCCTGATTTAATTGTTTCTTTAGCAATCTGAGTCGGACTTGTAATCCCCATCTTTTTGATAGTTGTTACAATGATAATACCAAATGCAAGTGACGCTAAAGCATCTAGAGTGTTATAACCATCAATGAAACCTTTGAGTAGTGCACCATTTTGATATTCTGGTTGAATTGGTGCATCTAATCCACCCATTGGTTTAATAAATGCTAATAAAAATAATACACCTAATAATAATAAGAACAGTGGATTTAAGAACTTACCGATATAGTCTAAGATCTTTGAAGGTCTTCTTGCAAAGAACCATGCGACAAGAAAGAATAATAAACTAAAAATAAATAAATAAAGACGTATACTCTCTTTTGTAATAAACGGTGTAAATGCAATTTCAAATGACGTTGTTGCAAGTCGTGGCAATGCAAATAATGGTCCGATTACTAAATATAATGCAATCGTAAAAAAGTAAGCATATGACTTATTAATGCGAGATGCGACCTCAAATAAACCATTTGTTTTGGAAATACCAATAGCGATAATACCTAAGAAAGGTAGACCAATTGCAGTGATTAAAAATCCTAGATTGGTAATAAAGACGTTGGCTCCACTTGTTTGCCCAAAATGAATAGGGAAAATTAAGTTTCCAGCTCCAAAAAACAAACCAAATAACATTGAACCGATAAAAATATTCTCTTTCAGCGAAAGCTTTTTCTCCATCGTATCTCCTCCTTTTAAAAATTGTTTGAAATTTCAATTAACTATATAGATTTTTTCATTATAACATTGAAATTTAAGTGTGTGTATAAAAAAATAAAGTTCAAGAATTTTTATTTCTTGAACTTAAATCATGCTACAGAATATTTAATAGCATATAGATTAGAGTCATTCCATTTTCAACTTCATTATTATTTACTTCTTGATGGTTACTAAACCATTTTTTATATGTACAGTATCTCCTCTATGAATTGCTTCATACACTTCTTTTGAAACGACATATAGCCTTTTCTTCCCATTGTGCTCCACTTCAATTGTATAGGCTATATCATTCTGTAATAATTGTTTAATAATGTCACGTTGATGATTGGTGCTATGTGCTGAACCATAATATGTTCCGTAGAAAATATGATTATTAACATATTGATGATGTGCAGCTCGATATTGAACCGGATCTTTAAATTTACTCTTTAGCGAACGCGCAAGAGTTGCCGCTCTTGTCGCGTTAATACTTTGATTTCTTGAAGTCATACTACTCATGCGAGAAGTAGTATTCATTCTGCTTACAGCATTAATTCGTGACGCATTCAACGCTGCATTACTAGATCTTGCACTAGAACTAGTGGAACTACTCGAACTACTTGTCGTCGAGCCACCTTTAGTTCCTCCGGCTTCTGTAGAATGAGTATGAATGAATAAAATTGCTATGATACATATTATTAGTTTATATACTTTCATATATTTCACCTACTTCACAACTGATTTACTCTCAACTTTAGCATCAAATTCCCCTTCATTATCAAAGATAATATATGGCTGTCTAAAAATATGGACTTCTTTCTCTTCAATTAAAGCATATGGTTTAGCTTTTTGATTCTTTAGAATATGTTCTGTTACATTCTCTGTATCAAAACGCTTTGTTTCTAATTTATCTCCCTTTTTATAACCCACTTCCATCGACATCGTCTCATCATCACCATTATTTAATACTTCAGCATAAACTAAGTCGTATTTTTTAACTCCTTCTTCTCCTTCTTTAGGTGCTCTATTTTCTTTTTCGTTATCATCACAACCACTAAGTAGTATTGCGAGAATTAAAAATATTATTAATTTTTTCATGCTTTTCTCTCCTTTAGAAATTATTAACAAAGAAATATTTATCATGTACCTATCATAATAAAATCTCACAAACATTGTAAAGGAAATAAATACTAATATGGGATTTTTTGAGCGATTCTTGAATCTTGTATTTAAAAATCCCATCACTGGCTTGTAAAACAGTGATGGGATTTTTCATAATATTACTTGTAACAACTAACTCACAATCTGCTCTTTCACATAATCTCTATACAAGACGTGTGACTGAATAAGTTCTTGATGCGTGCCTGATCCTGTAATGGTGCCTTGTTCTACAAAGTGGATTTCGTCAGCATCTACAATGGTTGATAAACGATGTGCAATAACCAGTGTTGTTCGTCCTTGCATTAACTGGTTTAATGCACGCTGAACTTGTTCTTCCGATTGTGAATCCAGTGATGCTGTCGCTTCATCCAGCATGAGTATTTTGGGATCACGCAGGAATGCTCTGGCAATTGCAATTCTTTGTTTCTGTCCACCAGATAACTTAACACCACGTTCACCAATTTCAGTATCTAATTGCTCCGGAAAATTTTGAACAAACGACGATGCATAAGCAAGCGATAACCCATGCCACAAATCTTCATCGCTCAGTATTCTATCTAAGCCGTACTGTAAGTTATCACGAATAGTTCCTGCAAATACAGCACTATCTTGTGATACAAAGCCGATCTGACTTCTCCATGAATGCAACGCTACATCAGAAATATTTGTGTCACCAATGCTTATTTTGCCATCTACCGGCTCATAAAATCTTTCAAGTAATGAGAAAATCGTTGATTTACCGCCACCACTAGGTCCAACAAAAGCTACCACTGAATTTTCACGTGCTTCAAAAGATACATCCTGTAATACTGGTCGATTTGCTTCATAGTGAAATGATACTTTATCAAATCGAATGGTCTTACCTGATACATCCTGGATAACGCCATGTGTAAGTTGTTCTGCATGCATCTCCATCAACTGCACAACACGTTCCGTTGCTCCCATGGCTTTTTGCAATTGTGAAAAGAAGGTGGCAAAACTTCCTACCGGCATCATAATATTAAATAAATAGAGTAGAAACGCAACAAACTGCCCACTCGTTAAACTACCTTCCTGAACACGTACTGCACCGTAACCTAAAACAACAACAAACAATCCAATCATCGCCGTCATCATAATGGGTTGCAGCATCGCCTCGACTTTAGCATCCTTAAGCCCAAGCT
This sequence comes from Macrococcus equi, assembly GCF_047426745.1. Lineage (GTDB taxonomy): Bacteria > Bacillota > Bacilli > Staphylococcales > Staphylococcaceae > Macrococcoides > Macrococcoides equi. The sequence goes on from NZ_CP179732.1 coordinate 778,678, forward strand.
TAAAGACATTCATAATTAAATTACGTCCTGATTGCTGCTCAAAGCGCTCACCATTGCTTGACTTAATTAATCGTATTTCAGATAATTTTTCACTCGCATCTGCATTAAATGCAGCGGTTGCCGTCTGTAATTCTCGTCCAATCTTTGACATCATTCTTCCGATTGGTACCATTATCAATCCAATAACAGGAACCGCCAAAAACATTAATCCTGCCATTTTCCAGTCCATAATCAATAAGATGATCATTGAGCCGATTAACTGTATTCCACCGGCAATAAAGTTTGGAAAGTGTGACGTCATAAGTTCTTTGATGACAGTTGTATCATTAACTAATCTGGAACTTGTTTCTCCGGACTTATGATTATCATAATATGTCACAGGTAAAGTGATTAAGTGGTCCCATAACTTTTCACGTAGACTTTTAACGGTATGTTCACCACTATATCTGAGTAAATAACTCCCTAACGCACCAAATGCTAATTGTGCTACAAAAGCGAGTACCAGCATGAATAATAACGACATGTTCATCTCTGATATACGGCTCCCGTCCACTAAATTCTTTGTGAGTTGAGGAACCACTAATGCTGCACCACTCGTGAGCAACGTAAAAAGCATACCTATTAAAAATATCTTCTTTTTAGGATTAATACTACTCACAAACTTTACAAACTCTTTTAACCTAAACTGACGGTCAGGTATTATCTCTTTTTCATTTTGTACCATAATCTTCTCCACTTAAAAGTTATCATTGCTTTCTTTTTTCATTCATTATATTTCTCGATTCACTACATTTAAAATGCGTATCAATTGATCTTCCAGAATATCTAAATTCTGTCTAAGTGTTTTAAGTTCTCCGTGCACCCTTGCATCAGTAAAGATATTATCAAACCATACATCTAACAGCTCATCCTGAGTAGAATCAGAAATACGTAAGTCAACATCAAGATTAATATCTTTCAATTCCTGGACTGCTACATTCAAGTTGTTTTGCAATTCACTCACCAGTTCATTGATTTGCTTAATTTTTCTTCGTTTAAAGTAACTATTAAACGCACTGCTCCCTAACATATCAAACCAACTCCAGGCATTCGCATCATTCATTGGTTCCTTTAATCTATTAAGATTATCCAGTGCTAATTCCAACGCTTGTTTCGCTTCAATATACTCTGTATGGTTCATTGTAATCACTCCTAATTGTTATTAAACATATTTTAACAAGTAAAATATTGGATTACAAAAATTAACTAACTATTATTTTGCGATATCCAGCTCTCGTTTAAGATTCTCTAATACATTTTTAGCAAACTGATTACCATAAAGCTCTACTTGACGATCAATCACTGACACTTTCACCTCATGTAAATCAGTGAGTTCATTTGTACCAGCGATACCATAAAGACTTGAAATAAATTCAAGCATATATGAAATTTTTTCACTATCACGTAAAGGGAGTAAATAATTGATTGCTTCATCAATTAAATCGTAAGCACCTTCAGCTGATAACTGCTTAATAATATTATAGAACTTCATGTTAACTGTATCGTAATCTAAATCTTCTCCCTTATTTACTGCAAATACTTCATCAAATTTTTCCTTCATATCTCTTCACTCCAAAATTTAATATTCTTCTTAAACATTATACCTTTTCTATTTTTATATATAATAAAAAAGCACCTAAATAGATGCTTTTTCGATAGCTTATTAATTGATTGGTGAACCACCTGTAACACCGTATACTTGCCCTGTAATATAACTCGCATTATCACTTGCAAGTAATACATACACATCTGCAAGTTCCACAGGTTGTCCTGCACGTTGCAGTGGTTCTTTTTGTCCGAATTCAGGTATTTTATCCTGATGTTGTCCACCACTAATCTGTAATGGTGTCCATACTGGACCTGGTGCCACACTATTTACACGAATACCTTTTGGTCCAAGTTGTGCTGCAAGTGACTTTGTCATAGAGATATTACAGCTCTTTGTCATTGCATAATCAACCAGTTGCAAGCTCGGTTTCACACCTTGAATAGAACTTGTGATAATAATGCTTGCGCCAGGTTGTAAATATTTTAGTGCCGATTGAATAGAAAAGACATTTGAGAAGACATTCACTTCAAATGTATCGCGTAATTGTTGCTCATCTAAATTCTCGATATCATATTCATATTGTTGCATTCCTGCATTTAAAACGAGAATATCTAAACCACCTAACGCTTCATGCGCATCTACTACAACATCTTTCGCAAACTGTTTGTCACGTAAATCACCAGGAAGCAATACACACTTCTGACCAGCTGCTTCAATCACTCGTTTAACTTCTTCAGCATCTGACTGCTCATCTGGATGATAGTTAATCGCTACATCCGCGCCTTCTTTACCATATGCAATCGCAGCAGCACGACCAATACCAGAGTCACCACCAGTGACAAGTGCCTTCTTTCCTTTCAACTTTTCTGCACCTTTATAACTCTCTTCACCACAATCAGGTACAGGTTTCATTTCACTTTGAATCCCCGGATACTCCTGAGGTTGTTTTTCAAATTTATCATTAAAATGTTTTGTTAATGGATTGTTGTTCATCATTGTACCTCCTAATAAAACTATTAGTATATATATACCCGAATATAGCTTTCTAATTCAAAAGATAAAATAATTAAATTTAAAAAAGAAGGCAACCCTATGATTGCCCTCTTTACTATTTGAATAAATTTAAGCTCGTTGTTGCTAAAAATATTGTTACGATAACAAAAGCTCCAACTATTACTATCATCTGGATAGTATCTTTTGGATTATTTATATTTTTAGGATTTCCTTGTGTCCCATCATCAAGAAATCTTACAATCTCTTCATAAGATTTGACGTTATGTTTGTCTTTTAATTTATCAATTTTCAAGGCATAATACAATCCGATAAACATTAAACCGAAAGTAACAAATAAACCTCCATCACCTAAATATTTTAATGCTGGCCCAATTGATATAGCTCCTAATACCATAAATACTAACATCAGCCACGAATAATGATGCATACTGCTCTTGTCAATTACATTCCTCATTTCAACTACATCTCCTTTAACAAGTTCGTCTAAAGAAACGTCGAATAGAATACTGAGTGCAATCAAATTATGTAAATCCGGATAACTTCGTTCGTTTTCCCAATTTGATATTGTCTGACTTGATACATAAATCTTATCTGCCAAATCTGATTGAGAAAAATCCATTCTTTTTCTATAATTTCTAATTTGACTACCAACATTCATATTCAACAGCTCCTTCTCATTCAACATAACTTTTCAGAGACATCTCCCGCAATCTAATATCTTTATAATACAATAAAATAAAGACTATAAAACGATTTATAGTCCTTATTTCCTGGGTAATTATAGTCTAATATTCTATTGGTTCATATTCTTTTGTCAAATTTTGACGATAAAGAGGTGGTATTGCCTCCCACTCAACGAAAGCTATCTTGTCTACATATAAGCCTTTATGGTGAACCATAGCATAATGTCTATTATCTGGCGCTTGACCACCTTCAAAAGTTAAAATTGATGTATCTCCAAATGGTGAATCTATAACCATCATATTTTTATATGGATCTGGAAATTGTGGCTTCTTCCTCTTTTCGTCAAATTGCTTTCCACCGTTATACGTAACTGTTTTTGGCAATGTTGTATATCCAATCTGATAGTCCATTAGTGGATTAATTCTATCAACCATTTCATTTTTATTTTGGTATACACTAAAAAATATAAACAACCCTATAATCGATAATCCCAAAAGAATTAAAAGATATTTATATATATTCTTAAATTTTAAATCTTTATCGATTTTCTTTATCATTTCTTCATCTCCTTTTAGAAAAGTATCTAGTGACAGATTAAATACCTCCGATAACGTTATGATCATTGAAACATCAGGATATGTTCTCCCTGTTTCCCAACTTGATATTGTTTTATCAGAAACATTCAAGATATCTCCCAACTCTTTTTGTGTTAATTTATTTGTGATTCTGTTTTCCTTGATTGCCTTGTTGATTTCCATATTAGATTGTCCTCCTCGAAATCATTATTACCTTTACTATACACTTATGCTACCTATCAAATGTAGAACCAATAAAAATAAGCACTCTACGATGTGTAGAATGCTTATTTGATAATATATTTTCTTATAAACTATCGTTTCAACTTAAATATTTCAGATAAAGGATTGTATTTACCATCTATCATATCTAGTAGCACCTTACTTCCGAATGCTGAGTAAACTGTTCCGTTTCCGCCATATCCATACAACCCATATACTTCTGCATCTTCTTCAATTCTTCCAATGAAAGGCTTGCCGTCTTTTGTTTCACCGAATCTTGCTCCATATGCATATTCAATTTCTAAATGAAGATCCGGATAAAGTTTATTAAATGATTTAATGAGCTTCATCCCTTGTTTTTGTATATGTTTTTCACTTGGAATTTTATCAGTTTTTTCATCTAGTCCACCAATCAACACTCTATTTCCCGGGACATGTCTAATATATAGATATGGTCTCGCTGATTCCCAGATCATTACTTTATCTTTCCAGAACTGTTGTTCTGAAATAGGTTGTGTCACAACTGCATAACTTGCAACAAATTCTTCACGATGAATATATTTTTTAGTTATTTTATTTTTAGCATATCCAGTTGTCATCACCAGTTTGTCTGCTGTCACTGTTTTATCTTTAAACTGACATTCAATAAGATTATCTTTAAGTTTATATTGAATCATTTCACTGTTTTCAAGCACATCCAGATGAAAGTGGTGGTGTGCATATTTCACAATTTCATTGACAAATACATACGGATTGATTTCTGCATCTTCATGCGTAATGAGTGCATTGTATTTATCGATACCATAGTCTTCCTTTAGCTGAATTTGATTAATATAATCGACCGGGAAATCAAATTGTTTTAATGCTTCATATTCTTTATTTATCACTTGTTTATCTCGTTTGGTAGATGCAATAAATAAACTGTCTCGCTGGATGAAACTTACGCGTGAATCGAGCTTTTTAGATAACTCTTCAATATCTTCCAATCCCTCTTTACTCGCTTTATAAAAGTGATAAGCTTCCAGTTCCCCAAAATCCTTAATACATTCATGCAATAATTTATCACTCATATACTGCATTAATCCTGTATTTGCCGCACTGCTGGCGCTCCCTATTTCTTGTTTATCTACAAGCAAGGTATTATATCCCGCTTCTGATAATCTATAAGCAGTAAGTGCACCACTCATACCGCCTCCAATTACAATAACTTCATAGTGCTTTTCTATCTCATCTTCATAACTTTTCTTATGATAAGTGTCTGGCCAATATAATTTTCCATTATGCATATCGCACCTCATTTTGAATTATTAGTTGTGTTGTTAATTAGTTAATTTGTTAGTTTTCTAGTTGAATGATTTTTAATTTTTGTGTTTTGTTTTACTGTATATACAAAGCAATTTTCCATCTAACCTTTTTCTTACTTTCTCTCAACCATACCCTGTTTATAAATGATGTAAGCGAATTTTTAATATCCAGAAATTATAGATGCATAATAATATCAAATCGAGGGGAAATGAGGGCATCTCATTCTTATTCTCTATAACTTGTAATGTAAAATTGCCTATAATATACTTATTAAGCATATCATTCACATACTAAAAATACTGCCTACATGCAAGCATTTACTATAAAGGAGGGGCTCATATGTTCAAAGATTTTCACGCCCTTGTGAAACATCCACTACTATTCTTATCACTTATCGTTATTTTATTTTTACCTATTATCTATAGTGCTGTTTTCATCTATTCAATGTGGGATCCCTATGGTCAGACACAAGATCTGCCAATCGCTATCGTAAATAATGACCAAGGTGCAAAGATTCAGGATAAAGAAGAGAACCTTGGTGAGAGGGTTATTAAGAAACTTAAGAAAAACAATGATTTTAAATGGGAGTTTATCGATTCAAAAAAAGCAGTAAAAGGGATTGAAAAAGGTGAATATTTCGCTGTGATTGAGTTCCCGAAAGAATTTTCAAAAGATGCTTCAACGATGCTTAATCCCCACCCAAATCAAATGGAAATGCACGTAAAGACAAATCCAGGTTATAGTTATTCAGGACAAAGTATCGGAGATAAAAGTATTCAGGCTGTTAGAGATAATATTTCGTTATCACTACGTGAAATTTATTTAAAGAAAATCTTTGGTTCTCTCAAGGATATGCGTGGCCACTCTCAAACGCTATCTAAAAACCTAAAAAAAATGCAACAGGCAGATGTTAGACTAGCAAATGGTTCTAATCAAGTTGATGATGGACTGGCAAAAACGCAGGCAGCCTTACCTCCACTCCAAACGCCAGAATTCTCTCGATTGATTGCTGGTTCTAATCAAATCACTGATGGATTAAATGAACTTGCAGGGAATACAGATAAGATTACTAAAGCTATCGATAAATCACTTAAGCAGACAGACGACCTATTTTTCAATCAGGATAATGCCATCGCTATTAGTGATCCTGTTCAAACAGTTGAACATAATGTGACAGAGGTTAAAAACTACGGACAAAGCTTTGCGCCTTATGTCTTAAGTTTAAGTTTATATGTTGGGGCTATTGCTTTTGTGACGATTTATCCTGTTGATAAAAGGGTTGGCGATTCAAAAAGTGCGGTGAACTGGTGGTTAAATAAACTTGCTTTAATGCTAATGCACGGATTATTGCAAGGTATTCTATTATCATTATTCACACAATACGTCATAGACATCGATATAGCGAATCGTGGTTACTTTACGTTAACTTTAGTAGCATGGTCTATTGCAGCTGTGTTAATCGTGTCTTGTTTAGTTGCTGCATTCGGTAATATCGGTAAATTCCTAGCGATTATTTTATTGATTCTTCAACTAGGTTCAAGTGAAGGTACATTTCCGATTCAGTTAACGAATAAATTCTTCCAGAGTATCCACCCGTATTCACCAATGACTTATGTGATTAAAGCACTTAGAGAATCAATCTTTGACTTTGAAGGTAGCGTTCCTGTCAATGAAGCTATCACAATCATCGGTGTCATCGGTTTAATTTTTGGTGTATTACTATACTTTGCCTATCTCGGTCGATTAAACATTAAAAATATCCGACTGAATACACGCGATTTAGATTAATTAATTGATGATAACCACATAACTTATGCATGCAATATAAAAAGCGAAAGACTCTTAAATCTTTCGCTTTTTATATATGTAATAGAATGATGTGTAAAAATGTCGAAGAAAAATATAAAATTATAAAATATAGTATAAAGAAATTATGCTGCGAATTTAGTGATTGTTTCAGCGATTAAAGTGATGAATTTAACAACTGTATCTACGATATCTGCTACCATGATAAATTCTCCTTTCACATCAAATTTTTTAAAGACTTAAGATTATTGGAACTTAGCAACTGTGTCAACGATGAACGTGATAACTTTGATAATGCTTTGTACGATATCAAGAATCATGATGGTTCCTCCTTCATTAATTAGCTTAGTTATATTATATGTGGCCTCATCATTTTAGAGTGCGTTTATGCCAAAAATGATAAATTTGGTTCTTAAATGTCATTTTTGAAGTTTTTTTGATACATTTAGGAATAAAAATCGCACAAATTCGAATAATTGAATATGTGTATTCCAATAAAATCTTAAAATACTTATAAGGAGATGAAATGAATGAGTAGATCTGCACACGGAGGATTATCTGAAATTGAACGCTTAAAATTCAAACGTGGCCTGCAGGTCATTGGTAAGAACTTATTGATTTCATTTACGATATATTTCACGAGTTTTTGTCTCAATATATTATTACAAGTTTTTGTAATACATTTTTGTTACTTTATCATTCGCTATTTCAGCTTTGGTGCACATCTTAAAAACTTTTATCTATGTATCATTCAAAGCTTGATAACATTTGTCTTTATACCATATTGTATAATACACTATGCCCAAGACATCCATCTTACCGGGTTTGGGATAGGTGCTGCGATTCTTATTATCATCCTCGGTCCTCAGCCAACGAAAGCCCAACCGATTCATGATTATATGCTAAAATCATTACATATCAAAACAGTAATTACGGTGCTCGTATTGCTATGTATGGTCTTTATTTTACCGGCACAATATGGAACGCTTATATATTATGGTATAATTACACAAAGCATTACACTCATCATTACTTACATAGGGAGGAAACGTCATGCATAACTTTATTCAATCTATCATCGACTTCATTATTTTTATTGGAGATAAAAGTATCGTTAGAAGCTGTTATTTTTATTTCAATGAAGATGAATTAGACAACAGACTATTTGAAGACAAAAGAATGGCTGAGTAATGACTGATTTTACAGCATTAGAATCTACTTTTTTCATTATTTTTCAAAGTATTTGTTTTAGTATCGCAGTTTCATTGATTGGTAACTTTAAATATAAAAAGCAGGACATTATCAAATTAATCGCTTTATTTTTCATTCCTGCTGTTATCTTATTTTTCATCTTTAAAAGTTTAGCAATCATCTATTTTATAGTGTTCTATACTTTCTTTCATCGTCATCAATCATGGATATTTAACGGCCTGGTTGTACTTGTAACTATTCTGATAGCAGTAATTAGTGACCATGTTTCGGCATTGGTCACTATCTCTTTTTTCGGAGAACGTTTTTTCTATAACGATGATTACCTTTTATACTTCATCATATTTTTATGTCTGATGATTTTATTGCCACTATTAATCAGAAAACTTTTTGACTATATTAAAGATTTTCAGATTCTATATAGTGACAAGAAGTTTATTAATATGCTGGTTATTTATTTGTCGGTTTCTATATTTTTGATTTATATCACGACGCCTAACCATGCACTTACTAAACATGAATATATCAGGTATGTCACTGTTTACGTCGCCTATTTTATCATTAGTTTTATCATGGTTATTTTACTCGCACGCTCACTTTATCAGAAGCTGCTGCTCAATATTAAAAATAAAGAGAATAGCGATTACTATAAGTATACGAAAGAGCTTGAACAGACTAATACAGCAATGCGCAAATTCAAGCATGATTATGTTAATATATTAACAACGATGTCCGGATATATATATGAAGATGATATGGCAGGGTTAAAGAAATATTTCGACCAGTATATCGTCCCATTAAAGGAAAATATCGATTATCAGCAATATCAATTATTCGGAATGGATAAAGTTAATGTCGTCCCGTTAAAAGGTTTACTGACGTCTAAGATTATTGCTACACAGGAATCAAATATTCATTTAATTATAGATGTTTCAGATGAAATATACGAAACAGATATTCAAATAGATATCATTGATTACTGTAGAATGATTGGCATCGTGTGGGATAATGCGATAGAAGCGTCAGAAGAGGTTGAAAAGAATGAGATACAAGCTGCTTTAATGAAGACAAAAGAAAGTTTAATCTTTGTGATTTCTAATACATGTAATGCTTCTATGCCGTCGATTGCAGAATTATATCAGACAAACTACTCAACGAAGAGTAATCAACGTGGTCTGGGACTCTCTAATCTGAACGAAATCTCTAATAAGTATTCAAATGTATTTCTCGACACCTCTATCCAATCTAATAACTTCATCCAGAAAATTGAAATACTATTTAACTATGAGGAGCCGTAAAATGAATATTTATATTTGTGAAGATTCTGTTGAGCAACTTAATCATGTAAAGAAGGTCATCGCGAATCATATTATGATTGAGCAACTGGATATGACTTTAGCGCTTGCTACTAATGATCCATATGAGTTACTTGAGAAAGTGAATGCTTCAAATGATATCGGTATCTATTTTCTGGATATTGACTTATCATCAGATATTAACGGCGTTCAACTTGCTCAAAAAATTAGAGATGTAGACGCATTAGGACATATCATCTTTATTACAAGCCATAGTGAGTTAACCTATCTAACGTTTAAATATAAAGTCTCTGCTTTAGACTTTATCATTAAAGATGATGTAACTTCACTCGATCATAGTATCCGTGAGTGTATTGATGTATGTCAGAAACGACTTAGTGCAATCATAGAACGCGATAAAGTAGATAAACTGGAAGTTAAATCAGGTAGCCAGAAACTATTTATTAACTATGATGATATTATTTTCTTTGAATCTTCACCTAATCCTCACCGCATTATTCTGCATTTAGTGAATCGCAGATTAGAATTTTACGGTAATCTAAAAGAATATGATGATCTTGATGAACGTTTCTTCCGTTGCCATCAATCTTATATCGTCAATGTCGATTACATCCAGTCTATCGACAAGAAAAATCGATTAATTCATTTCACAAATGGAGAATCATGCTATATCTCCTCTCGTAAAATTAATAAGCTACCAAAATAAAGAAAGATTATATTCCAATATTAAAAAATCAGAGACTGACTTTAATTGTCAGTCTCTGATTTTTTTCTAGTTTATATCTCGCTTTACAAAAGCTATCCAGGCTAGTAATAGAAATATTGCTAAATAAATCACTGTAACCGTTAGTGAAAATGAGAATGTCATATCGTCTCTAAATGGTCCGATAAAATGAAAGTAACGTGACATATCAGAGTTTGTGAACAATAAGTATTTTGACCATTTGTACTGTGTAATAAATGCTGAGACAGTTGAACCTAAGAACATAATAAACATACTTAACCCAATTGCTAAGCCGCTATTGCGTAATATACTTGAAATCATGAAGCCGAATGTGCCAAGTGTTATAACGTGAAGTAGCTTTAATCCGTATATAAGCCCGATTTCACTCATTAATGAGTTACTCGAAAACTTATCTGGACGTTCAAATAATAATTCCGGATTAATGCTTGTTGTACCAAAGAATATCAAGCCTACGATATAAGTCATCAAGACAAGTATGAACATCATCACCAGGCTGAAAATAATCATCGCTACATATTTAGAGGCTAATATCACCGTACGTGAAACTGGCCTGATTAACAATTGCTTAATCGTACCATAAGTAAACTCATTGGCGATACTTCCACCTGCAACAACTATCGTAATTAAACTAATGAGTGCTGTTAGGAATGCATTATCAATGACAAAGTCTCCTGCCTGATAATGATGAGGTTTAATATTATGTTTCAAATAATAATTATTCTTTTCGATAGAGCGCTTAATTGTAGCAGGATTAGATTTTTTATCCTTCGCTAACTTCTGATTTTGTTTTACCAGCTGCTCTTTCCAATGCTTATTATAAGTTGTTTTTGTATCAATCACCTTACTCGATTCTGTAAGCATGGCAACACCCACTAAAGATACCAGCATTACAAGAACAATAGACCAGATCATTTTTTTGGCAAATATTTTCATCAATTCGTTACTAACTAAATGATAAAACTTAAGCATTTACTTCACCACCAATCATCTCAAAGAAACGTGACTCAAGATTCACTTTTTCTCTGTAGAATGCATGCATTGAAATGTTCGCCTTTGATAACTGATGAATCATCTCAGGCACCTGATTTTCTTCTATATCCATATGAATTTCCTGATGATTGATTGTCATTTGCTTAACGTACGTCAGTTCAGAAAGAACAGATGTTGCTGCTTCAATCTGTTCAACTTTTAAGATGAACTTATGCTGACCCATCTCTGAAATATCATTTAAATCCTGAATTGTGACAAGTTGTCCATCTTTAATCACACAAATTCGATCACACATCATCTCAATTTCACTGAGTAAGTGAGATGAAACGATGACTGCTACACCTTCTTTTTCAGCTAAATTTCTAATATAATGTCTTATCTCTTTAATACCAGCAGGATCTAGTCCATTTGTTGGTTCATCCAGAATAAGTACAGAAGGTCTATGTAATATTGAAACTGCTATCCCGAGACGCTGTCTCATACCTAAAGAATACCGCTTCACTTTCATATGTATTGCATCCGTCAATCCAACAAGTTCGACCACTTCATGGATACGTTCTTTCGAGATATTGTCATTCATTTTTGCGAAGTGGACTAAATTATCATAGCCAGATAAGAAGGGATATAATTCAGGATTTTCAACAATTGCACCGACTTCTTTAATCACTTTTTTGAAATCTTTACTGATGTCATATCCCTTGATAAAAATTGATCCACTTGAAACTTTATTAAGACCCACAATCATTCTAATCGTCGACGTCTTTCCTGCACCGTTGGGGCCTAGGAACCCAAAGACTTCTCCAGCATTTACCGAAAAACTTAAGTCTTTAATAATATGCGCTTTTCCTTTATATTTATTAACACTTTCCAGTCTCAATACTTCTTTGGACATAAAAATCCCTCACTATACAATGTGTTTATTAACAGTATGTCAAAAAACATTGTAAGCAAGGGATAATACTTCATATTCGTTATTAAATTATGCCTATTCGTTAAATCTTATCTAATGATACGACATCATCATGTACCATACCTTCACCTAATCTATGTGCATTAGACACTTCATACAACGCAGCTCTCAGATGAATAATTTCATCGTCTTCCAGAACTTTTAGGTTGTTTCCTACTTCAAGTACATTAAACATTTCATGCTGCTCAGTAGTCTCTGATTTCAATTGTATGTTTCCTATCTCAACGCGTTGATAATCACAGGGAATCTCAGCAATTGAATGTGGTGATGCATGCACTTCAGCAAATAATATCACTTGATTTCCTTTAAGTTCCGCCTGAAATCTGATATATTGATTTTCATTTGATTTAAAATAATGAAGATTATAGAACACTCTATCTTTAAAAGTTGTTTTAATCGGTTGATTCACAATAAATTGTTTCAGGTGACGATGAAACTGCTCTATTTTCAGCATGTGCCTCATTAAATTTAGCTTTACTTTCCAGTCTGTCTCATCATGAATCGCATTACTATATTGCGCAAGCTTAACGATAGAATCAGCCTTTGTCCACGGAAAATACGGAAAAGAAACCATTACGATGTCAACCGGTGTCGTTCCTTTAAAGTGAATCGCTAATCCCTTTAATGGAACGAGTCGTGTGTAATGCTTTCTATCCGTTAAAGCATCCGAAAGACGTACAATTGCTTCGGTTGATTCTCCAAGCAACTTTTTACCCAGTTCATTCAGTTGTACTTCACCCTGATAATTAAACCCTTTAGTATGCGCACGTTTACCGCCTTTAGAAACATTTGCCAGTCGCTCAATCGTATGAATAATAAAGTGTGCTTTTTCTTTCATGACAACATCTCCCATGTTTATTAATTTATATTAATAATTTTGATTAACATTCATATCTATTTTTTTATTTGGACGTGTTGAATAATACCATTGGTAACACATTAAAAATATAACAATTAATTCTATGACATCTCCACCGTAATACATTATTATTGCACCGTTTTCAGCCTCAACTTTTTCTACACCTGCTGGTGGATAAGGATAAAATGATTTACTCAATATTTGATGTAATGCAACAGAAATAATCATAACAATTGAACGATATTTAAAAGTATAAGGATGCGCTGTTGGTTCGTTCTGCAAAATAACTGAAGTAAATAAATATCCTGCCGCAAACACATGGAAATGTACTAAATAAAACACCACCAAAGACTCGTGCATCATCATAAATAACGAACTTCTATACAATAACCACAATCCACCAGTATTTAGTATCAATGCTGAAAGAGGATGGGTAATTAGTTTTATATAACCACTTTTTAATAACTTCGTAACTTTTCTGGCATGATGAACATTTAAACTATTCAGTAATAAAGTTATAGGCTTAGAAAGTGCCATAAGTAGTGGAGCAGCCATCCCAAGAATTAAATGACCATACATATGCATATCAAATTGATGGTGAAAAATCGGAAAAATGATGACTGAACTCGCTAATATAATGCCTAAACACCAAAAAAAAGTTCTATATATAGGCCATTGTTTATTCTGAAACACAAAAATAATATAGATAGTGATTAAAGTCAGCGCAATTATAATCATAAAATTCATATTATGATGCATAGCGTTTCATCTTTCTATTACGTGAAAGAAAGTAACCAAATATAATCATTAAACTCCCCGTAATCAGCCAGATAATATCATATGTAATGACGTTATCGACGTATCTAATTTCATGCATCTTTAATACTTTATGATTGATGATACCATCATATACTTGAAAAGATCCCATTCCCATTAATAATCTACCTATCCAGTATTGCCAGTCCATAGCATAATGACGTCTGGAATCGGCCAGTAAAAACAGTCCAAAAATTATAAAGAAACCACACATAGCATTCAGTAATCCATCCGAAAGTAAACCTATTTCTTTTGTTCTTTGATCATAGAAATGATGCCATTGTAAGAACTGATGAAATACAATTTCATCAATGAAACCAGCAAGGCCTATTCCTGCAATATATCCAGACCATCGATGCATTTTTTCACTTTTGTTACTGTCTTTCATCATTATCTCCCCTTCCATCTTTATAATTATGATACCCAAATATTGAATGTTTAACTTTTTATAAACAATATATTTGAAATATTCATATTAAATGCATTCATAATAAAAACTTCTTAATCTCATTTTTAGAGTTAAGAAGTTTTTATTATCTTATATTTAAAAGCTCGTCACTCTACCTGTAGCAATGAAAAATACGCCAATCATTGCAAATACTGTCAGTCCGGCAAAGATCATTTTGTCGATATTTGTAACAGGTCTATGATGCGTCTTCTGAACACGTCGATAAACAAATATACCCGGGAAGAACAACATCATTGTAAGTAATAAATATTCAACACCTGCTGCAAAAATTAACCACACACTATAGATAGATGCAATTGCACCGATGATTATTTGAGTAGATGATAACTTATGCTGCAAGCTATATTTTAGCTGATAGAATGAACTGAAAGCATAAGGAATTAATACCGCTGACGATGATAAACTAAATGCAAATTTATATGCTTTATCTGTAAACAGTAATGAGATGAAAAATGCCTGTACAATTAAAAATGTAATTAACATTGAATTAACTGGTGCATTATTCTTATTATCTCTACCAAACCATTCAGGGAAGATATCATCTTTTGCGGCTAAATTCGGTACTTCAGCTGCAAGTAATGACCATCCTAGCCATGCACCCATAACAGAAATCATTAAACCGATATTGATAAAGTGTGCACCCCATTTACCAACAATATGTTCCATTACAGCAGCCATCGACGGATTACTTAATTCATCAATTTTATTTTGGATGATTACACCTTGAGCAAGTAAAGTGATCAATATATAAATAATCAATACACTCACTAAACCAATAATCGTTGCTTTACCTACATCGCTACGGTTCTTCGCTCTACTCGAGAATACTACCGCACCTTCAACGCCTAAAAATGCCCATACCGTAACAATCATCGTACTTTTCACTTGTGCCATCGTATCGAAGAAATTAAATGACTTTTGACCATGCTCAGTCATGCCGTAAAAACCGGTCATGAACGTATCAAAATTAAATACGACAATCATCGTCACGATAAATACGAAAATCGGAATCAGTTTTGCCACTGTCGCAACCATATTCACTAAAGCTGCATTCTTCACACCACGTGAAATTAACACAAATACACTCCACAATAAAATTGAAGCAAGGATAATACTTGGAACATTATGTCCCCCTTTAAACATCGGTATAAAGTGTCCAAGTGCTGTCATTAATAATGTTCCGTATGCAACGTTACCAAGCAGTGTACTAAACCAGTATCCCCATGCTGAATTAAATCCCATGTAATCCCCAAATCCAGCCTTTGCATAACTATAAATACCACCATCTAAATCAGGTCTTACTCGCGTTAAATTCTGTAAGCTTAACCCTAAAGTAATCATACCAATTCCAGTGATTATCCAGCCGATAATAATTGAAAGACCACCTGACTTAGCCCCCATATCAGCGATTAAGTTAAAAGCACCGCCACCTATCATTGAACCTACTACCATTGCAACTAGTGCAAATAAACTTAATTTTTTATCTTTACCCACGCTTTTTCACTCCGCTTTAATAATTTATTTTACTTTACCCATTTAAATGCCTAATATTTATAATAGTCAAAAAATAATCTGATAACAAGCTATTTTTAAAACGCTTACAAAATAAATTTTAAAACCTTTTATGCGTTGACTAAATAATGAGATATTTTTATGCAAACCATATTATAATCATCAATGATTACTTCCAGATATGATAAACACATTTTGTTATAATAATCTAAAAAAGAATGAGTGATGATATGAAACACTATCAAATATTATTTAATCAGCAATCAGAAAATACTGTCCATAAAGTAAAGGGCCTCTCTTTCCTTTTTGTGTTAAGCGGTCAATTAGAATGTAGTGTAAATAAAGAGCTTCATAACTTATATGCTGGCGATGTTTTATTGTTAAATCACGGTGATACGTTAGTACTCAGTAATTATAATGGTTACTATATGCAGTTCAACATCCATCAACAGTTATTGGATCAGGTCATTGATGATGAAACTGCGTTCAACCTTCAATCAAAACATAATATACTACCAATGATCAAAAATGCGTTAGCTAAAATAGGCATCGTCTATCTGCGTAAAAGTAAATATTATAAATTATTCATCGAGCAGCAAACAATGGCTCTGCTTATGCTGCTTATGAAAAATGTACCATTACGTCACCAGGAGAAAAATACTCATCGTGATAATGATACACGTCTCGAACGTGTATGCCGCTTCATCGAAACACATTATGACCAACCAATCACTTTACAGGACATGGCCGATTACGTTCATCTATCACCAGCGTATTTATCCAAATTATTCACCCGAAAGATGAACACCGGATTTAATCAATACGTAAACGATATCCGCCTGGAACACGTCATGCTGGATTTAATCCACTCAGACGACACAATGATCGAAATTGCTTTGCAAAATGGCTTTACAAGTTCTGCTCTATTATCTAGAACGTTCAAAAAAGTGATAGGAATGTCTCCAAGTGAATATCGCAAACAGCACCAAAAACAAGTCTCCAATACAGAAGAGCTTAAGATTTCAGAGCGTGAACTTATCATCCGCCTCTCGCCTTATGTGATTAATGATAATCTTCAGCTGATGCAAACACCTGAAATCGGTCGTAATATTGATATTACGTTTTCTGAAGAAGAAGAAACTATTCAACAGTATCATCACGTCATACAAATCGGTGACATGGATGCATTACTCATCGAACAAGTCCAGCAGCAACTCATTACCTGTAATCATGAGATCGGTATGACGCATGTATTAGTAAGAGACCCTATCGAAAGCCCTCACTTAATATCAGAGGAAGTAAAAACAGATGAACGCATCGCAAATTTTCAAAGATTTAATAAGATTGATGCCGCACTTGATTTCCTGAATAAACACCAATTAGGATTAATTATTACAATCCATCCAGTGATGAATGAAGCATCCTATATGTCACAATTAGCGGAGTTCTTTAAACACGTTACGATGCGTATGGATGCGGAGAAAGATATTGATATCAAACTGTATATTAAGTATTTAAACTTCGAATATTATAAACGCATTATAGAATTAGTAACCAAATACCTACCTAATATCAAAGTATTGATTCATGTAGATACGGAAGCTCCTGGCGATGCGATTAAGATCATTCATTATGATCAATATATTGAACAAGTCGTATTTAACGCGAACCAAAATGATATTATTAATTTTGAAACGACAGATGACGGTGTATTTGAACATGCGAAACATCATATTGTAGATAAAACAGAAAAAGTACTACAGTTCTTACATTCAAATCATATCAACAAGCCACTCCTTCTACTCAACTGGAATACTTTAACTGGCGATACCCATTTAACGAATGGCGAATATTTTAGGGGCGGCATTATATTCGAACAGTTTTTACAGCTGAACAAGATGATTGGCACAATTGGCTACTGGCTAAATTATGATCTGCATATGCAGCATGCAGCAACTGAAAAGGAGTATATGAATAGTATAGAACTATTTCATCAATACAACGGTAAGCGACCGGCCTACTTTACAAGTCACCTTTTCAGAAAACTCTTATCAAACGTCATGTTTAATACACAGAATTGTATTGTCGTTGGCAATCCGCATCATTTTCAGATCATTGTATACGATGCTGAACACTTCAATCCCTATCTCACCCTTAATACGACATTGCCATTTCTCGAAAACAAAGAAGTAACATTGAATGTGCATGATGTCATACCAGGAACATATCGAATCAAGCACTATACACTTGATAAAGAGCATGGTGCACTCTATCAAGTCTGGCAGTCATATAACACTCAAAGCGGTATAGATGCTGAATCAATAGAATATATTAATCGTGTGTCATATCCTAAACTACGCGTTAGCGATCAGACGGTACAAGACACACTCGTTTATAATCTTAACCTGTTAACAAACGCTATACATTTAATAGATATAAAACGATATATCGAATAGGACAAAAATAGTTTATCTATTTTTGTCCTATTATATTTTTACTCACTAAAATAACGTCAATTGCTAACAAAAAGAACATATAAGGAAAATAAAATCCTCCTATCTTGTCCTACAATAAAGACAAGGAGATGAAGAACATGAATAAACAATTAATCGAAACTTTAACAAACAAAGAAGAGAAAATGATTGAAATCAGACGTTACTTACATCAACATCCAGAATTATCATTTCAGGAAGAGAAAACAGCACAATATATCGCAGACTTTTACAAAGACAAAGATGTGCAAGTAGAAACAAATATTGGAGAACGCGGTATAAAAGTAACCATCGATTCACACAAACCAGGTAAAACATTAGCGATTCGAGCTGACTTTGATGCGTTACCAATTGAAGAAGCTACTGGTTTAACATATGCATCTCAAAATAAAGGCGTGATGCATGCATGTGGACACGATGCACATACAGCTTACATGTTAGTCCTTGCTGAAACACTTGCAGAAATGAAAGATAGCTTTACAGGTAAAGTTGTAGTCATTCATCAACCAGCAGAAGAAGTACCACCAGGTGGTGCGAAAGGCATGATTGAAGACGGCGTACTTGAAGGTGTTGACAATGTATTAGGCGTACATGTTATGAGCACAATGGAAACAGGCAAAGTCTATTACAGACCAGGATTTGTTCAGACAGGACGCGCATTCTTTAAATTAACAGTGCACGGTAAAGGTGGACATGGTTCATCACCTCATATGGCTAATGATGCAATTGTTGCTGGTAGCACATTTGTTACTGCAGTCCAAACAGTCGTTTCAAGACGATTAAATCCATTTGAGACAGGTGTTGTGACCATCGGATCATTCGATGGCAAAGGACAGTTTAACGTCATTAAAGACAGTGTTGTTATTGAAGGTGACGTACGCGGCTTAACAGATGCTACAAAAAATACTATCGAAAAAGAAATCAAACGCATTACCAAAGGATTAGAAGCAATGTTTGGTGTGACGTGTGACCTGGAATACAACGATGATTATCCGGCACTTTATAACGATCCTGACTTTACGAACTATGTTGCTGACACTTTAAAAAATGCAGATTTAGACTTTGAAATCGAAACATGTGACGCACAACCACCTTCTGAAGACTTTGCATACTATGCTAAAGAAAGACCAAGTGCTTTCATCTATACAGGTGCGATGCCTGAAGACGGTGAAGTATTCCCACATCACCATCCAAAATTTAATATTAGTGAAAAATCATTATTAATATCAGCAAAAGCAGTAGGAACAGTCGTGCTAGACTACTTGAAAGGGGAAGAATAACATGGAAACATCTCAAAATTATAAAGGCGGTAATAAACTGATACTTGGTATTGTCCTTGGTGTTATTACATTCTGGTTATTTGCACAATCACTTGTCAACGTTGTACCACCATTACAAAAAAGTTTTAATGCGGATATGGGAACTATTAGTATCGCCGTATCAATCACTGCTTTATTCTCTGGTATGTTCGTGGTTGGTGCTGGTGGCTTAGCCGATAAAATCGGACGCGTTAAAATGACAAACATAGGTCTTGTATTAAGCATCGTTGGTTCAGCGTTAATCATTGCAACCAACTTCCCTGCACTATTAATCTTAGGGCGTGTCATACAAGGTTTCTCAGCAGCATGTATTATGCCTTCAACACTAGCAATCATGAAAGCTTACTATGAAGGTGCTGAAAGACAACGTGCCTTAAGTTACTGGTCAATTGGATCTTGGGGCGGAAGCGGTGTATGTTCACTATTTGGCGGTGCTGTTGCCACAGCATTTGGCTGGAGATGGATTTTCATCATCTCAATTATCGTAGCAATCCTTGCAATGCTTTTAATCAAAGGTACTCCAGAATCAAAATCAGAAGTAACAAACACATCTAAATTTGATGGTAAAGGCTTAATCATTTTAGTAGTCATGTTACTTAGCTTAAACGTTGTTATCACTAAAGGCGCAACATTAGGTTATACTTCACCTGCGTTCTTAGGACTTGTTGCATTAGTAATCGTATCATTCATTTTATTCTTAAAAGTAGAACGTTCAGTGAACAACCCATTAATCGACTTTAAATTATTCAGCAACAAACCATACACTGGCGCAACTATCTCTAACTTCTTGCTAAACGGTGTTGCCGGAACACTAATCGTAGCAAACACATTCGTGCAACAAGGATTAGGATATACTTCATTACAAGCAGGATACTTATCAATCACTTATTTAGTGATGGTATTACTTATGATTCGTGTTGGTGAAAAGATTCTTCAAAAAATGGGTGCTAAAAAACCGATGTTACTTGGAACACTTATCGTAATTATCGGGGTTGCCTTAATCTCATTAACATTCTTACCTGAAAAAATCTATATCATCAGCTGTGTCATCGGATACTTATGCTTCGGTTTAGGTTTAGGTTTATATGCTACACCTTCTACAGATACAGCCATCTCAAATGCACCTGAAGATAAAGTCGGTGTTGCATCAGGTATTTATAAAATGGCATCTTCACTAGGCGGAGCATTCGGTGTCGCAATCAGTGGTGCTGTTTACGGAGTAGCCGTAGCTTCAATGGGTGTTTATCAAGGTGCAATGATTGCATTATTCGTCAACGTTGCGATGGGTGTTATCGCGTTAATCGCAATTATGTATTCTGTACCAAATGATGATCCTCGCAAAGTTAAATAAATAATTTCAATAAATTAAAGTAAAAAATAATAAACGTCAAAGTGTAAATACTAAACTCACTTTGACGTTTATTTATTTCAATATAATAATATCTAAAATCTAACAAATCATTAATATCATATATAATCATCTCCTAAATCCTTTTCATTTATAATAAATGTACTCTTTCATCGGAATAAAACAGATGAAACCAGAAGAAAAAAGTTAAAAAATACAGTAATTGTGTTACAATTATTTAATAAAAATTACTATATCAATATATTAGGAGATGCATATATGAAAAAATTAATGAAGCTTTGTTATATTGCCTCTGCCCTGACTACGCTGTCAATCATTTTACCTGTGAACGGTGTGCAAGCGAGCGAACTCTCACAAAAGTTACAGCAAGATGCTAATCAAATACAAACAGACATACAGAATCGTAAACAAGAAGTAAAGCAATCTATAGAATCTGTAAGATCAGATATCAAACAAGACAGCCAGAACTTTTCACGTATAAAAGAAGAAGCGGCAACTGTACGTAATACGCTTGAAGATAATCATCAAAAAATCGAAGAACATCAAAAAACCCTCGAACAGCGTACACAAGAACTTAAAAAAGATTTAGAGCAGCGAAATAATGATATCAACATTAATATTAATCACAACGTTAAACCCGATATCGATGAAAAGACGCGTCAAAAATTAAATAATATCGAGCAAAAGCTGGATAATATTATAAAGACAAAAGACGGCTTTTTAATTAACAGCAATCAGCTAGACAATATCAAATTAAAAGATACTTGGCTGAACAACAAGGATAAGCAATTATTAGATAGTTTATCAACACAATTGCAGAACCAGGCAATCTCTCACTTAAAATATGAACAAAAAATAATCGAAATGATGAATAGTAAGCTTCAGGACTATCTAAAATTAAATCACAATCACTTTAACTTTGATGATTTATTAAAGCGTGGATTTGACTTGTCGCAACTATCAAACGAAAATAATCGTTTAATTGAACAACTTCGTAATTTACGTAACCACAATAAATTGTCTAATAAAGATTTCAATACTAAAATCCTTGATGTCTTAAATAAAGATCTAAAAGAAAAAGCTGACAAACTAGAACGCATTAATGATAGATTAAGTGCACGAAATAATGACTTAGATATCGGTGGTAGCTTCGCAAATGCATTCAATGAAGATGCCAAAACACAACCAGTGAGCCATACTACACCAGCTTCTACTAATAAAGCAACATCACCATTACCTGATTCAGGTGAACGACAAAATAAGCCGTTATATGTTGCGGGATTCTTCATCTTAATCATTGGCTTACTCATTCTAGTACGTGCTCGCAAGAATAAAAAATAATACGCAAAACATGAAAAAAATGCCGTTCAGATGAATGGCATTTTTTATATCGTTCTTATCGTTTGAATAATGTCTAAAAAATACTGCGTGACTGTTTCAGATGAATCTTTAAAATCTTCATCCATCCAGGCTTCAACAAGGCCAAGTAATGCAGAGGCAGCAAAATTTGCAATATATGTCTCGGGAATACCGGATGATTCGAATAACTTAATGCTCGTCTGATTAAATTGTTGCATCAGTAACTTTTTTAAATGACGTAAAAAATTAAATGGTAAATCAGCATCCACCAACACTTTAAATGTATCCTGATGCTCCTCTATAAAATGAAAAATAGTATAACAGTAAACTTTAGAATCATCATCCATTTGTGTGATCAATTCATGATGATCTATATTATTAAGTAACGTTTCAAGCTCTAATAACATCTCTTTAATCATTTGTTCGCATAAATCATATTTATCAAGATAATGATGATAAAATGTACTTCTGTTTACTTGTGCAGCATTTGAAATATCCTGAATCGTCGTCTTACGAAATGACTTCTCTTTTAAAATATTTATAAATCCTGATTCAATATTACCTCGCGTTTCTCTATTCATCTGTTCATATGTATCCATATACACCATCCAACATTCTTATATTTTTTGTGCATTGCTTAAAACGTGGCATCCCCCTATAGTTATTGTTATAACTTAATTTTGAAGGAGTCACATATCATGCGAAAATTCTCACTTATACTATTTACTATAATTACTATAGCTGTATTAGGCTATGCACTTGTTACAAATCACCCTGCACAATTATTAATGCTTACCTTTTTAGCAGTTGGATTTGGTTTAGCTTTCTTACGTTTATTTGTTAACAACTCTATTAAGAAAATGAAAGGTAAACACATTGGTGTGAAGCTCATCTTCTTTGCAGTCTTACTTAGTATCGGACTACCTATACAAAGTTGGTTTAGAACAAACGTCTTAATGACAATCCAACCTAATTATCTCATTTACTGTATCACAATGCTTGTCAGCAGCATGGTCATTACGACATTATTAGTAACACGCTTTAAACGCCAGCTTAGTACTGAGGTATAATATCTTTAAAGTACATTTCCCGAGAAATATCTATATTTAAACATTATGATTAAAATAACTTTAAAAAGAGTAGCACTGGATAATGAGTGCTACTCTTTTATAATATCTTATATCTCTCTTAAGCAAACAAGGATGTTATTATCTCTTCTAATGTTAAGATAAATTTAAACATGTTCTATCTGGAGGTCATTATGTTTAAATTTAATTTCGATAATTCATTCCTCAGTCTATCAGAAGATTTTTATGAATTATGTAAGCCTGATACGTTCGATGCACCTGAGGTTGTTATTTTCAATGATGTGTTAGCTTGCGAGCTGAATATTGATGCTGATCTTCAATATCATCCTGAATATTTAACCGGTAAAGAGATCCTTCCTGGTAGTAAGCCATGTGCACATGCATATGCTGGTCATCAGTTTGGTCATTTCACTATGCTTGGCGATGGACGTGCGCATGTTCTTGGTGAGCATGTAATCGAGGATAATCAGCGTGTCGATATTCAACTAAAAGGTTCGGGTCGTACTTTATTCTCTCGTTCCGGAGATGGTCATGCTGCTATTGGACCTATGCTTAGAGAATATATTATTAGTGAAGCAATGCATCACCTTAATGTCCCAACAACTAGAAGTCTTGCTGTTTCCCTTACTGGTGAGAATGTTTACCGTGAAACATCACTTCCTGGTGCAGTATTAGTTCGTATCGCAAAGAGTAATTTACGTGTGGGTACGTTTGAATATGCGGTCCGTACAGAGGATGCACAAAATATAAAACGGTTAGCTGATTATGCCATTGAACGTCATTATCCTGAGATTATAGGTAATGATAATCCTTATTTATCATTACTTAGTAAAGTGATTGAAAAACAAGCTTTACTTATCGCACAGTGGCAATCTATCGGATTTATTCATGGTGTCATGAATACCGATAATATGACAATTAGTGGTGAAACGATTGATTATGGTCCATGTGCATTTATGGATAATTATCATCCTGCTACTGTATTTAGTTCTATCGACCAATATGGTAGATACGCTTACCATAACCAGCCAAGCATTGCTTTGTGGAATTTAACACGATTTGCTGAGACATTGATTCCATTAATCCATGAGGATGAAAATGTCGCTATTCAACATGCAGAAACCGCTCTTAATACTTATCAGGATTCATATGTCAGAAATTATATGAAGATTTTCGGTCAGAAAATCGGGATTGAAAATATTTCAAAAGAGGATTTCCAGCTCGTAATTGATTTACTCGTGTTATTTGAAAAATATGAATTGGATTTCACTAGTACTTTCAGAAGTCTTGCTACTCAACAGTTTACTCAATTAGATATCTTTAAGAATGAAGATATTCAATCATGGTATAATCGTTGGGAAGAGCTTATCACGAAAGATGAACAGGACGCGTATCAATTGATGCAGTCTGTTAATCCAGCTGTCATCCCAAGAAATCATCTTGTTGAAGAAGCTTTAGAGGATGCTACTATAGCTCAGGATTACACGAAGCTCCATCAATTGCTGGCTGCTATATCTGATCCATTCAACGATTATCATGAAGCGCGATATTTGAAGCCTGCTCCACCGAGCGCTAGAGTATATCAGACATTTTGCGGCACATAACTTTATTACATCTTAAAGGAGAATAGAATGTATAAACAAATAACGACAGCATTATTAATGACTACGACATTATTACCAGCACATACGTCTCACGCAGCTACAATTAATAAAGCCTGCAAGATTAATGTAAGTCATCAAGCAGTTACAAAAATTAACGGGATTCCATTAGCCAATAAGCAATATAGTATGTCCAGAAACTATAATCCAGGCGCTAATAAAACAATGATTAAGTGGTATAACAAAATGAAAGCTAATGCTAAAACGCAAGGGATTACTTTAGATATCGTCGGTCAGCAAGGTGCATATGGCTTCCGTTCTTATGCGACTCAAAACTATTTATATAATAATTATATCAATACATATGGTTCTGCATATGCAAATCGTATCTCTGCAAAGCCTGGTACAAGTGAGCATCAGTTAGGACTTGCGATGGATATTAAAGATGGTACGAATTACGGGACATTAACGACTGCGTTTGAATATACACCTGCTTCAAAATATCTTCAGAAGAATGCTCATAAATATGGTTTTATTGTGCGCTATTTGAAAGGCAAAGAGCATATTACAGGATTTATGTATGAACCTTGGCATATCAGATATGTTGGTCGTACACATGCCGCACGTATTAAACAAAATAACGTTACACTTGAAGAATACTTTGGTATACAAGGTAGGAAGAAACTATCTTCTGGTAAGCATACTGTTCGTGGTGTTATTTGTAAGTATTAACACAAAAAATCGCAATTCAGAGTATCTGAATTGCGATTTTTTAAATTATGCATCCTGAGATAAAATTTTCATATCTTTTGCATCGATTTCAAACTCTTTAGTTTTACCATCTTTACCTTTAAGCTCAAGGTTATATTTGAATTTACCATCATCATGATCTAATGACCATTCTTTAATATCTCCGTCATATACCTTTTGTGCTGTCTTAATAATTTTATCTACTGGAACAAATTTTCCGTAATCAAATGTTTTCACATTATCGTTATCGTTCTCTATTTTAGAAGAAATAATTTTGTTCTCTTTCGCATCCACTTTTATTTCGTGTGTCTTCTGATCTGTATCAATTAACGAAATTGCATATACCCATTTCTCATTATCATGATCAAAAGAAATACTTTCTAACTTACCATCGATTTTAGTTTTCGCTGTGTCGATGGCATCCTGAGGCATCGTCTTAATATCATCTATACTGATTGATGCATCATTTTTATCATTATCATCATCCGCTTCAGATGCTTCATCTTTATTATCCACATCTGTTTGATTGTCATCTTTCGATTCATCTTTTGCAGCGTTATCTTTATCTGCATTATCATTTTTATCGTTTGTATCCGTTGCTTTTGTATCTGTTTTTTCAGATTGTTGTTCTGTTTTTGTTTCATCTTTCGGCGCTTTTTCAATATCCTTAGCGTCATTATTACATGCAGCAAGGGCAAGTGTTGAACTTAATATGAGTCCTATAATTTTAAATTTCATGTTAAATTCCTCCTTTTTCTATCTAATTATATTTTTCCCTAATTGATAGACAAAAAACATATAAATTTATTAGAGTCATTCACATGGATTAACTAAAAATCATAGTCTTTAGTAGTCCTCATCCTCTTTATTTAATATCCAGCTACCCCCGTTCAGGTAGCTCGCATAACTTAACCAGCATACATAAGGAATCAACATGAAACCTGAGACTTTATTCACTCGATAAAACTTTTGTGCAGTAATTATAGCTGCTGCTAGTAAACAATAACTCTCGATTAATGCAGTGCCTCTTAGTTTTAAATTAAAATATAATAATGACCATGCATAATTCAGTGCAAGTTGAGTATAATGTGCTTTAGTTAAAGATTGATCTTTACTACTTTTAGTTGCGAGATGATAAGCAACACCCATCGATGTGTATAGAATTGGCCATACTATAGGAAATGCGGCTGCTGGTGGAGAAAACGGTGGTTGTTTAAATTCCTTATAATCTTCCTGAGCTTTAGCAGTTAATCTTCCTACAATCAATCCTCCTGCAAGCGGTAAAGCCATACGTATATATTTTTTATAATTTGTCATTTGAACACTCCTCCTTATTAACATTTTACAAAAAACACATTGTATAACCAACAAACAAAAGATATAGGAATGTTGGATGCTTTATACAAGTATCCTAAATTCATATTCTATAATGACTTGTTATAATAATTTTATTTATTAATTAAGGATAAAAAAATATGCCACAGTTATAAACTAATGTGGCATACTTTTAACATTTTAATTAATTAAACAACTTAATAAATAAGCTTAATATGATTACCAGATGGGTCAATCGTTATGATATTTGAACCTGTTTCGATAACTTCTGCATCGATACGTTTTAAATTATTTACAACCGCTTGAACCGCTGCTTCATCTGCATACATCAATGTATAATCAACAAGCCCAACTGCATTTGACGATGAATGCGGTGCTCCCACACCATTCCAAGTGTTCACTCCAATATGATGGTGGTATTTATTCGCTGATAAGAATAACGCCTGTGCACCAAAACGATTTACAACATCAAATCCTAAACCTTCTGTATAGAATTTTTCAGTATATGTTAAGTGAGAGACATGTAAATGAATATGGCCCATGACAGTCTCAAGAGGCATACCTTCCCAGAATTCCCCTGGTGTTACGTTCTTAAGTAAGCGTTCAAAGTTTAATGGATCAACTGTCATTTCAACTTCTTCACCATGCCAAGTCCATTCTTCAGGCTTTCTATCGATATAAATTTCAATCTCATTACCATCTGGATCAAAGATGTATAATGCTTCACTTACTAAATGATCTGATGCTCCGATTTGAATACCGTTCTCTTGTAATTGAATCACGATGTTTGCTAAATCTTTAGCAGTTGGCAATAGAATTGCGAAGTGATATAAACCTGCGCGACGTTCTTCTTTCGGTAATACGTTGCTTGGTTGAACGATTGTTAAGATGTTGTTTTTACCATCTGCTGTATAACGAATCGTTTCGTCCGCTTTTTCTAATATTTTAAATCCTAATACTTCTGTATAAAATTGATTGCTACGTTCTAAATTTGTAACGTTCACTGTCACGTTTGAAACGAATGTTGTTGGTTTTGTATGGAAGTTCATTACACTCTCTCTTTTCTATTTGAAAATTTATGATCAATTGCATAGATTGAATCGTTTGCTAAAGCAAAGAATAATGATGCAACAAGTAATAATACGTCAAATTCATAACCTGCAGATTTACCGTCACCCATGAAACCAGCTGCGAGTTTAACTTTAAAGATTGCTACAGCAAGGATTGCTACAAATAACCAACCAACGATTTTTGTTTTAAATCCTAAAATCATCATGATACCACCTACAAGTTCAATGATAGCTATGACATAAGCCATAAAACCTGGAATTCCTATTGAATCGAAGAATCCTACAGTGTTCTCGATACCACCCTGGAATTTAGCTAATCCATGAAGAAAGAATGTGATACCTACCGTTAATCTTAATAATAATGTTCCTAAATGATGTTTGTTCATAATATATTCACTCCTAAATTTTAATTTTTGTTCATAAATGCTTATTCAAGTAACTTAATGTAACTTAGTATAAATAATATACTAATTTGCGTCAAGAACAAAGTATAATTTTTATATCAAAATCTTAAAATATGCTATAATAAACAAAACTTAATGAACGATAAAAGGCATAAGGAGAGGGCTTACGTGGAAATGTGTCCAAAATTCGAACAAGCTGTAGCATTATTATCACACCGTTGGAATGGTCTCATTATCTATCAGTTATTAGAGTGTGACAAGAGATTTAGTGAACTACAGCAATCCATTGGTATCAGTAATAAAGTATTATCGGAAAGACTTAAATACCTTGAACAACAGGAAATTATAATTAAAGAAGTAATCTCTGTTTCACCAATGAATGTGATATATCAACTCACACCAAAGGGGCAGGCGCTCGCACCTGTCATAGATCAAATAGAAATGTGGTCCAAGGAATGGCTAAAATAATGAAAATAAAAAGTAGCTACTAGAGCAGCTACTTTAATTTTGTATATAAGATTTTTCAAAACATATTTCCCGGGAAAACTAATTTATAATATGCTTAATTTCATAGAGTTTTTTAACATTAAATGTCGCATTCGTAGTTTTTTCTCCAAAGTAACAACTATCTATACCAATATTTTGTGCTCCTAATATATCGGAAGTAGGAGTATCACCAATCATTAATACTTCACTTTTATCTTTAATATTTAATACATCCAAGCAATGTTCAAAGAAACGTTTATCTGGTTTTTCATAACCAATTTTCTCTGAAATAAAATGATAATCAAAATATTGATAGATATCCGATAATTGCATACGCTGCATTTGTGTATGATACACACCATTAGAAGCTGAACAAATTACTACATCTTTAGCTTTTAAATACTCCAGTAAGTCCATAGCTCCCTCTACAAGCTTATGACTATTGTTTAAGGTCTCTCTAAAAATCTTCTCTTTTTCAATACCATCCACATGATGACTTAAACTATCAAAAAATAATTGAAATCTCGTATCAAGCAGCGTCTTCCTGGAAATCTTACCTAACTCTAAATCCGCCCACAACCCTGTATTCATTTCTTTATATTGATTCATTATGTCATCTGTAAAAGCAATATCTTCACTTTCCAGCACTTTATTAAACGCATCAAGCTCACCCGCATTAAAATCGAGTAGCGTATTGTCTAAATCCATCAAAATATATTTGTACATCAATACTGCCTCATTCCCTAAATATTTAATAAATGAATTATAACGCTTGTGAACTTATTTATCACTATTGTATGATGAGCTTTATACTGTATAAGAGAGGGATTCCATTTGAAAGGATATTTAAAATATTTATTACTAAGTATACTGCCATTACTTATGTTTGCTATAGTTATTTTTACATTTTTTAATGATTCTCATTACACATCTACTATTGCAAAGGTGACGAGTGTAAAAGAGACCATTCAAAGTTCAGAAGGTGATAATGAGATTGATCAACTTTTAACGTTGCAAGTTACGAATCATAAGCATAAGGGCGAAACAATCACAATACATAACAAGTTTTTTAAAAGTAAAGCCTATACTGAACAATATCATAAAGGTGATAAAGTATTTTTAGCAGATAATTTAAAGTCTATCGATGGCTCAAAAAGAGATAATATTATCGCGATATATGGATTTATATTCATAACGTTAATGATGATAATAGGTGGTTATCAAGGTATAACTTCTATTATCAGCTTAATATTTAACTTACTGATTTCAATTGCTATTCTAATTATTAAACAACAAAATCCTGATATACCTCTATTTCTTCTAGCATTGGGAATGGTGATTATCTCTTCTATTTTGACTCTACTACTTGTTAGTGGATTAAACAAAAAGACATTGATCGCTATTATTAGTACGATTATTTCTCTGTTAGCTACAGCTTTATTGGTTCAATTAGCGATTGTTCTAACAGATGGTAAAGGTATTCGTTACGAAACGATTACCTTTTTAACTGTATCACCTAAAAGTATATTTATGGCCTCTATTATCATCGGTACATTAGGTGCCATTATGGACATTACGATAACAATTTCATCTTCGCTTTATGAAATTAAGCATAATAACCTTGAAAGTTCTTTTTTACAACTTGTAAAGGCTGGTAGAAATATAAGTGACGATATCTTGGCACCTATGAGTAACATTCTTCTTTTTGCTTACTTAACAGGAGCCATTCCTATGATCGTACTATACTTACGTAACTATTCACCCATTATTCAGTCTTTCCAACTACACTGGTCTATCGAGATCACAAGATTTTTAGCAAGTGGAATCGGGATTATATTGACGATACCCATTACTATTTTTATAGCAGCATATGTGTTATCTAAGGAGAAGGTTTCATGAGTACATTAACATTACTAACTATCGTTTTATTTATTTTAATGATTGGTGTAGGTCGTAAACAAGGTATGAAAGCATTTCTCGGTTTATTCGTGAACATTTTATTGCTTGGAATATTTATTATTTTAATCATCTTAAAAATCAACATCATACTACTCGCGATACTCTTTTGCATCATCATAGCGGTCTTTAACATTATGATAATGAATAACTACTCTAATGTTAGTACGTCGACCATTCTCGCTACAGCGATAACTTTTACAATATCTCTAATCATCGTATATTGTGCAGTTATCTTTAGTAATATCCAAGGCTTTGCCATGGAAGAAGGAGATGAAATCGCTACTTATCATTTAAATATCGGAATTAACTTTGTACAGCTATCTTTATTTATTATTCTAGTCAGCACATTAGGAGCAATCATTGATCTAACGATTTCAGTGAGCTCTGCAATGGAAGAAATAAATATTAATCAGCCGAATATTTCAAGAAAGCAATTATTCCGTTCAGGAATGACTGTAGCACGAGACATACTTGGCACAACTATCAATACCTTATTCTTTGCTTATCTTGGCAGTTATTTAACACTACTAATCTGGTTCAGTAAACTGAACTATTCATTTGGAGATATCATCAATTCAAAAGTATTAGCTAGTGAATTAATGACCTTATTATCTGCTGGTATCGCTGTAACAATTGCGATTCCAATTACGTCGTTTATTAATTTGAATCTGATTAAACGTTCACGATAAATATGTTTATTAACCATTAAAGAGCCTGACACTTTTATAAGTGCCAGGCTCTTTATCTATCATTAAACTGTTGAAGTAACGCCACCATCAATAACAAACTCTGAACCCGTAGAATATCTTGCCTCATCAGATGCCAGGAAGATAATCATATGAGAAACTTCCTCCGGTTGAGCAACACGACGTACAGGAATTGTTTGTTTAAACTTCTCAACTGCTTCTTTTACTCCAGGTTGCTCTAACATCGGTGTATGAATGACACCTGGGTGAACTGAGTTTACTGTAATATTAAACGGAGAAAGCTCTCTCGCTGCAGCTTTAGTCATACCTCTTACAGCAAATTTAGTGTCAGTATATCCAATTGCACCACCTACAAGACCGTTCATAGATGATACATTAATAATTGCACCTGAGTTTTGAGCTTTCATAATTTCTGAAACATATTTAATCCCTAAAAATACAGAAACCTGATTAATATTTACAATTTTCATATAATCATCTAAAGAAACATCATCAATTTTCTTATTATAAGTAATACCCGCATTATTTACTAAAACATCAATTCTTCCCCATTGATCTACCGTTTGTTTAATAACACGTTTCCAATCTTCCTCATCTGCGACATTGTGCTGAATAAATAGTGCATGCTCTCCTAATTGTTCTGCAACCTGTAATCCTTTTTCTTCATTAATATCCGTGATAACGACTTTAGCACCTTCATCAATTGCACACTCTGCATGAACTTTCCCCATACCTTGTGCTGCACCTGTAATAATCATCACTTTATCTTTTAAACGTTCCATATACATAATTCCCCCTTATATATTGTTTATAGAAGTAACATGATTCATTAATTTATCTTGTATAAATTTCATCTGTATTAACTCGTTTGGGGTTAACACACTATATATTTCATTACGTATTTCTTCTCCAATAGTCTCTGCTTCTTTTAATAGAGAGACGCCTGACTGAGTAATATCCAGTAAGATGACACGTCGATCATTTTCTTGCGGTACCCTATTAATATATTCCATTTCCACTAGTTTATTCGTCATTGATGTAATAGCACCATACGTAAAACCTAGCGCTTTCGCAAGTGTGGATGGCTGAGAAGGACCGTTACGTTTAATATACTCAAGTAACATTACCTGGGAAATGTTCACATTATGATTGAAACGCTTTAAAAAAATCGACATCATTTTGTAGCTCAATTGATTGCCATCATGAATAAATTCAAAAAAATTCGACTGATTCATAAATTCACCTTTTTATTTTATTATACTATTAAATAATTTAATATTAAACTATTTAACGATGAATGATTGATGTATATTACTTCATACTCCATATACAAATATTGTATTTTTTTATCTATGATATTGAAATCATCATTTACATTTGATATAATTTCACTTCACAGCGTTAAAGCGAAGGGGTGTAATTATGCATAAAAAACAACATTGGAATTCATCCCTCGGATTTATCCTTGCCAGTGCCGGCTCTGCAATCGGACTTGGTGCCATATGGAAGTTTCCTTACATAGCTGGACAATATGGTGGAGGAGCATTTCTTCTTGAATTTATTTTATTCACTCTGTTAATCGGACTCCCCTTATTGATTGTTGAATTCTGTATAGGACATGCAGGAAAAACTTATTCCCTATCTATATTTGGTAAGCTATCCGGTTCAAAATTTATGAACTTAATCGGACTCTGGGGAAATATTGCAGCATTTATCTTATATGCATTCTATAGTGTGATCGGTGGATGGATTATCATATTCATCGGATACTACTTAGGGGTTATTTTCAATATATTTGAACTTCAGTTAGATTATTTTCAGCAAATGATTGCTAATCCCTTACTCTCTATTCTCGGGGCATTTTTATTTATACTCTTTACAGAAGTGATTGTGTCTTTCGGCATTCAAAATGGTATCGAAAAAGCCTCTAAAATTATTATGCCACTCCTATTTATATTGTTTTTAATCATTGTAGTGCGTGCATTACTGTTAGAAGGTTCGATGGAAGGATTAAAATACTTTTTGATTCCTAGATTTGAAGATATAACGTTAGAAGGTACGCTGTACGCGATGGGGCAATCATTCTTTGCCTTGTCTCTTGGAACAACAGGCATGATTACATATGCTTCATATACTAAAGATGACACCAATGTTATGCAATCAGCACTATGGATTGTCATCATGAACTTACTTATCTCAATTCTTGCAGGTCTTGCAATTTTCCCGGCCGCAAGCGCATTAAATATTAAGGTCGAATCTGGACCTGGATTACTATTTTTAGTACTGCCAAAACTATTTGAAAAAATGACATTCGGCTTTGCGTTCTACATGTTATTTTTAATACTGTTTCTATTTGCAGCGCTAACATCTTCTATTTCATTGTTAGAATTAAATCTTTCTAATTTAATTAAGAATAATGAAAGTAAACGAAAAAGATACGCACTTATCTTGAGCTTAGCTGTTTTTATTACAAGCATTCTACCAGCATTATCATTTGGCATATTAAAAGACATTAAATTTGGATCAGGAACGATATTTGATAACATGGACTTTTTAGTATCAAACATTATGATGCCACTAGGTGTATTATTTACAACGTTATTTTGTGGATTTGTATTGAGCAAACAAATACTAATCCACATCTTTACGAATAACAATCAACAAACTACGTTGTTTAATATTTGGCATACGTTAATAAAATATATCCTGCCGATCATTATTATTATCGTGTTTATAACGCAACTGATATAAAAATAACGAAAAAACGAACTATCCGTAAATTCCGGATAGTTCATTTTTTCGTTATTATACATAATTCCTAAGTTTCTAAATTATTTATTTTTGTTTCAATAAAGAAAAATACTATCGCATGTATTAAACTTATCATCAATAATGTTACTAAAGATAAGGACACTGATATAAAGACGTTATCAGCAATGAAGAATGATAAATACGAGCTGATTAAACCCAAAAGAAACCTTATGATATCATCTAAATTATCATCTTTTTGAATTCTTAACGTTACTTTGATAATCGTTTCAATGATTAAATCAATGATAAACGATAAGACATACGACAAAACAATAAATAAAAGTAACATAAAAATATTTCTATAAAAATTATCGAATAAATTAATAACGCTAACATCTAAAATCACGGGAGATATGATTAGCAATAATCCACTCACTAGTAATAAGAATGTTTTAAAGAAATCTTTCATAGTATTATTTTTTGTTCTCATCTAAAAAATAAGAAATTAAAAATGTAGTTATAAAAAAGAATATCGACCACATAATTGAAACATTCGTATCCTCAGAAATGATTAAAAATGCTAGTAGTGCTGACATACATGCCCATACTAAGGATAAAGTTATTCTTTGGTTAATCATAAAAATCTCCTATACTTAATCAAAGTTATTTTTGTAATAAATTGTATTTAAATGGTATCATAACACAAATTTAAATTAAACAATAGTTGAATAATCTAAAATATAATAGGTTATATATTAACTACAAAAATAACGGTAAGCACTTATCTAAAGATATAGAAACTATTGAAAATCCTATTTTTCAACAATATCTCGAATGTTTAGAGACTTAAAATTTTTATATAAGTAAATTAAAGGTAGAAAATTTTTTTAGTAAATGGTTTAATACAATACAATATTTTTTTGACGTTTACAGCGATATAAACCACTTCATTTGTATAATTTACAGTGTTCGTTTATGGATGCCGTTCTTTATAAAAATAAAAAAGACATGTCAAAAATGACATGTCTTTCGCCTCTATCCGCGTGGTTGGACGCAGCAAGGTAGGACTTTCCTTATTCCTTATTCCTTATTCCTTATTCTCAATAATATTAGAAAAACGCTCTATTCACAAGTGTTTAATGTAATGCAGTGATTAACAATAATCTAGTAACTGTTTCATTGTTTATATGGAATTATTCATAAGTCGGATGATTTAATTCTTCAGGTGTAGGTGCTAAATAACTTTCAACTCTCATCTCTTCAACAACCCAAGAACCCCACATTTTTTTATAAGAAACCACAAGTCTGTCACTATAAATTTTCAAAATACTACCGTTAACTTTATGAGAACTTCTAGCTTTGCCTAAATATTTTTCAACTTCTGTTACTGAAACTCTTGTGTTAAAAGATAATAACATATTTTCAATTTTTGCTTTTTTATAGTTATCAATCGTATGTTTCGATCCACTTGTTAACACAACGTTATATTTATTTGGTCCAGAAATTTTATTTTTATTATAAGCATATTCAACTTGAATATAATCTTTATTTTCAAGAATCTTTCTTTGCTCTGGTCTACCTACTGTATTCTCAATATCTTGATATGTTGAATTGAATCCAATCTTTTTGCCATGAGAAGTCATTAAAGTAAGTTTCCCAGCTTTCATTGCTTTTACTGTAGATTTACTATTTAAATTCGGTAACTGTATAACATTTGCCTTTATATTTGTAGATTCAGCCTTATTTGTATTGGCATGTGCAACCATTGATCCCGTACTAGTCACTACTAACGATGAAACAACTAAAGCGCTCAGTATTTTTTTCAAGTTCGTACCATCCTTTTCTAATTTGTAGAGATACCATTAAATAAATTATATGCTAATATTTTCTAAATAACAACATACACTTAAATTATATTGTATAGATTAAAAAAGATGTATTTTTTTGCTCTTATATTTCTAAAAAGCCGGATCATTTATAATAATTTTCAGCGTATCGGTTAAGAATGAGGTTTTTTATAAAAATTAAATGCCAATTCTCAAGTGATGAGAATTGGCATTTAGTATTTATTCTATATTCTTCATTTTATCATAATCAATCTGAACTCCTCGAAGTTCTAAAGCTTCTTCTGCTACATAAAGTAATTCCTCAAAATCATGATTATCATCACTTAAATCTAGAATTCCTGATTCTAGAACCTTTTTATAATATAATTCTCCTCTTGAGACAACATAACACTTAGTATATAAAATTGCATCTTCAGATAAGTAATCATCATTTTCTACTAAGGGATCATACACTTTTAAAGCAGATAGATTTTCAATCATGTTTGCTAGTGTGTTATGAAACTCAATAATATGATTTTCATTCAGCTGGGTAAGATATTTTATAAGAGACTGAGTATTATCTTCATCTAAATATTTACCAATAATATCCCAAAAATAATCCTCTTTCATAAAAGAAACTTTTTGTTCTTCTAAATTTGAAGATTCGTAGATATCTTCTTGATCATTTAATACTTTTTCAAATTCTTCGGGATGCATATTAGCTAACCATTCATAATAATTTGTCATAGATGTTAGTGTCTCATAAAAAGGTGAATTAATAGGCTTTATATTACTCACATCTAAATTGCCTAGTAATTTATATTTTTTTTCATCTTGTTGAAAAGAATCTCCCCAGCAATGATAATTCATATCTCTAGTTCCCGATTTATTAATTGCAGATATCATAATCTCAGAATCTTCAAGCGAAGGATAGTTCTTAGAAAAATATTTGCTAACCATTACTAAACATGTCTTATTTTTTCGTTCCACATCTAGTACTACCATGCACCCGTAAAAACCTCTAGGCAATTCTTCAGTAATTACATCTCCAACTTTCAAATTTTGTATATTCAATTTCATTACTCCTCTTAATAATATCTCGGTCTAGGAAGTTTATGCTTACCAAAAACCTCATCATTTATGATAACTTTCAGCGTACTGTTTAAAAGAGAGTTTTATTTAAAGTCTATTAAAATAGCTATCAGCGTTACACTGATAGCTACTTCATAGGTTATGCATTGCTTAATCTTTTACTTTCTTTATCTTTGTTTAATAATAAATTGTCATCGTTAAGATAACTCGCATAAATCTTAAAATAAAATATAGTAAATATACAAAAAAGTTAAAATCCTATGAACATTTTTTCCATTTTTTAGTGTTCGTGTAAATTATTTTAAAAACTCTGTTTACAGTCGATTGGGGGGCTAATATTATAAATTAATATCTACACCCAACATATGCATACCAATCAGTTGGATAACACCACTTGATGCACTTGGAAAAGCAAATATCATCTTATTTACTTCTCGTCCACTCA
Source organism: Macrococcus equi (assembly GCF_047426745.1). GTDB lineage: Bacteria > Bacillota > Bacilli > Staphylococcales > Staphylococcaceae > Macrococcoides > Macrococcoides equi. The sequence continues at coordinate 816,811 of NZ_CP179732.1, forward strand.
TCTTCTTATTAATAATAAGTGTTAATATATTAATCAGATCATCTGCAGCACTACCGTAGATTACCGCACCTTTTAATCTATTTCTTTGATCAAGCACAACCTTCATTTCTGCATCACGTTCGTGTTTATACTGAAATTCCAGCTGTTCTCCAAATTTAATAGTTTTCACTTTATATCCAGGTTTTCGTTCTGCTTCTTCAATCGACATACCGACATGCGCAATTCTTGGTAGTGAATACACCACATTTGGAACTGCCGGATATTTAATCGGTATAAGTTTAAGTGCTTTTAATGGGAACTTTTTCATATCTGCATCTCTACCTAGTATATTCAGCGCGATATAATTTGATTCAAATGTAGCAGTTGGCGTTAATTTCGGTATTTTCTTATTTACAACATCTCCACTTGCATAGATGTTAGGTATATTTGTCTGCATATATTTATTTACTTTAATACCATGCTTATCATAATCTATTCCTATTTGATTAAGTCCAATATTTTCAACATTTGGTATACGGCCTGTTGCATCTACTACATAATCAGTTTCAAGTTGGAATGCTTTATCATCCGATAACTTTAAACCATTCTCGATATTCTCTAATTTCGTGACATCAATATTAAAATAGAATTTTACGCCTTCTGCCTCAAGTTTCTCAATCAGTTTCTTCACATAAGGCTGGTGATATGGCTTTAACACTTTATCAGAGTGTACAACAACTGAAACTTCACTGCCCATCTTCGCAGCAATAGATGCAAATTCAATACTGACGAAACCGCCACCTAAGAATGTAATACGCTTTGGAAATTCTATTAAATCTAAGAAATCTGTACTATTATGAGTTAATTCCTTACCTTCTATGTCAAGCTCATTACTTCTTTGACCTGTTGCAATTACAATATACTTTGCTTTATAGTCCGTATCGCCTACATTTACAGTATGATTATCTTTTAGGATACCTTCACCTTTAATAATATCGATACCTTGTGATTCAAATATACTTTCTAATCCTTTATGCAGAGGACGTATCGTTTGTTGTTTGTATTCCATTAATTTTGACCAGTCAATTTGTGGTGTGTTTTTCACAATATCTTCATAATGTTGCAGAGATTCTACCGCTTCAAATGGACCTTCTAATAAGATTTTAGGATTACACCCATAATTCGTACACGTACCTGAAATTTTATCTTTCTCAATAATTGCTACACGTTTTTTCATTTGATTTAATATCAGTGCACCATGCCATGCTGCATGACCACTACCAATATAAATGACATCATAGTGATTATTATTCATATATTTACTCCTTAATTTTTATGATATTAATAAACTATATAATTACAATCTCTTTTAAGTTTTACAGATTAATATTACGACCTTTCCATTTCACTTCTTTTTTGATATAAATCGCGACAATGGATTTCGTAAATACAAATACGAAATAAGCGAGAACTAACGGATAGCACATAATTGTTAGTAATTTAAAATTTCCAAGCATACTAGATATCCAGTATAAGATAATTGTATACATAAGATAAAGTATTATTATTATTAACCATTTTTCTGGACATATTACTACTAATAAGGGAATAAAAGCTCCTGACATCCATAAAATGATAAGTGCTAACACACGCTTATCTGTTGCGGCAGAACCTGCAGCAAAATGTTTCATCCATCCTCTTGTCATAGCATGTATTCCATCTGGATACATACGAAAATGGATTATATTCTTACCGATATGATTATAAAGCTTAAACTGATGTGCTTTGAATACTGTGCCTAGACCAAAACCTTCAATCAATTGACCTGCTGCTGCACGGTGTCCATCCGTTGTAATATAATCTTGCTTTCTACATATCACACATGGTCCAAACACACCATCTTCACCTTTAAAGATTGAGGTCGCATTTAGACCCAATACTGTAAGTATATTAAAATATAATGATCCTTGTTCGTACCATTGTTTCATTTCATGATATGGTTGTATCGACATGAGTCCACCCTTGTAGGCAGTAGTAATACGCTGGATTGCTTTTGTGTCATGGAAATGTGTGTCAGCATCCAAAAACAAAAGAATATCTCCATTCGCTGCTTCAGCACCTCTATAACATGCTGCTGACTTCCCTTTCCAGTCAGATTGATTATCAAAACTTATGACAATCGCACCTAAACTTTTTGCAATCCGAGCAGTATCGTCCGTTGATCCGTCATCTACAACTATACATTCATATACATCTGATAAATCAAAAGAACTGAGCAATTTTGTTAAGTTATGTGCTTCATTTCTCGCAGGAATAATCACACTGACTTTACGGCTCTGTGTCGGAATCGTGTTAATGAGCGGTCTGCGAACAAATAGCAGTAATCCTGATACAATACTTATTAAACCCCACAGAACAATCATTGTTCTTGTTCCTTTATCATTCTGCCTACCTGTTGTCCACTCAAAGTTACCATAGGCATACCTCCACCTGGGTTAACTGTGCCACCAACAAAATAAAGGTTGTCAAAATGTTCACTGTGCTTTCTATGCTTAAATCCATTGTTGCTTTTACGATTAGATAACGTACCATAAATCGCACCACGATCTGAAAGATACATGTCTTCAATATCATGAGGTGTCCACATATCTTCTGTGACGATATGTCGACGTAAATTTTCAAGTCCCATATTTTCAAGCTTTACTAAAACATTTTCTCTTAGTTCCTGGTATTGTTTCTTCGTAAATGGTTTATCTTGAATATAAGGAATATGCGGTAGTATTTTAATATTTTCATGCCCCACTGGCGCTTGTGCTTTATCTGTTTTGTTAGTGTTTACTACATAAATCGTAGGATCAATCGGTAGTTTTTTTTCATTAAATACACGTTCAAAATTTTTCTTAGAATTATTAGAAAAAAAGAAATTATGATGCTGAAGCTGAGGATATTCCTTATTTACTCCAATATGAAGTACAAGACCTGAACTTGCAGGTTCAAATTTTTTCTTTAATGATGCTAAGTTTTTTGGTGGATTCACTAGCTTTTCATATAACGGTATAACTTCCATATTAGAAACGAAATAATCTGCAGTTATGCGCTTACCGTCCACAAGTTCCATAGCGACTATACGTTTGCCTTCTGTTTCTAATTTTACTATTTCGCTATCTAGGTGAAGTTTGACCCCTATCTCTTCAGCGAGCTTTACTATCGCTTCTCCTAGCAGATGCATACCACCAGGAACATACCATTCTCCTTGTTGATATTGCATATGACTCATCATATTGAGCACAGCAGGTGCATCGTAAGAGGAAGAGCCTACATATTTGATAAAATATCCGATTATATCCCTAAATTCCTCATTCGATATATAGCGATTGATAGCCTGTTGCATCGTACTGAAATAATCAAAACCTTTGATCGCTTTAATAGGTCCATGATGTTTGATTAACTTTAATTTTGTATCGATACCCTGGTCAAAGTAACTATCTTTTGTCAATTCGTGAATACGTCCTGCATATGCCAGAAAATTTCTATACTCATTTATATCTTTGGCAGTGAGATGTTCGTTGTTTTCCTGCATTGCTTCAAGATCTTTATAAAGATCATAGATATGACCGGATGGAAAGAAACATCTCCATTGTAATGGTAGTTCAATGATATCAACGTAATCTTCCATTCGCTTGTGACTACCTTTAAATAAGTTCTCAAAGATATATGGCATTGTCAGAATAGAAGGTCCAAGATCGAATCCAAAGCCATCCTGGGTGAGACGATTAAGCTTTCCACCAAAATGACGATTTTTTTCGTATAATGATACATTGAACCCTGCCTGCCTTAATGTAATTGCAGCAGATAAACCTCCCAGACCTCCACCAATAACTACTACAGTTTTATTATTCATATGATTATTCCTCCCCTTTCAAATATACTATTGCTTCTTGATGTATACGATACTTGTCTAATGTTGAAACATGATTTCTTTTAGTAAGGCAATCATAGTTATTCCTTCTGACTTCATTTAGTATCTCTTTGTATACGAGCATAGATAATAATAGAGGTAGTCGTGCATGAATGTGATATTGGTTTATATAATGAAGGAATTCGTCATAAAGGGTTTCAGCATATTCAGCAAGATATTCCCACATATTGATGAAATCACTGTTGATCTCAAAGGATGCTAGTTGTTGATTTGTGTAGTTAAACTTATTCATAATCTGTTTTGGAATATAGACACGTTGGTATCGTTTAAAATCTTCTCCGATATCTCTCAAGATGTTAGTAATCTGCATCGCAATGCCTAGTTTTTCTGCATTTTCTTTCATTTCTAAAGTAACATTAGTCGAAAGAATCGGCAGCAGCATTCTTCCGACAGAACCTGCAACATACAAACTATAACGTTCAATATCTTTAATCGTTTCAGGTTGTGTATACATTAAATCCATCTGTTGACCTGTTATCTGCATCTTAAAAGCTGTCAAATCAAGGGGATATCGTTGATGTACATCTTTTAATGCGCGCCACATGGGTTCATCAATCAAGATTCCTTCTTCAAACTGGAGAAGTTTACTGTTAAAAGTATCAAGAACTGCTTTTCTATAATCAACAGAAGCAGTCTGGTCTACAATGTCATCAGCCATACGACAAAAAGTATATATTGCATATACTGCATTTGCATCATCTTCCGGGAGCTGCTTAAAAGCATAATAAAATGATTTTGAGTGACGTTTTATAATTTCTCTGCAATATTTGTAGTCTGTATAGATTGCATTCATAGTCTCACCTTAACCTTTATCATCCAGCATAAGCTCGCCTGCAGCAATTTTAGATGACAGGAGTACGATAGGTACACCTGCTCCTGGGTGGGTGCTGCTGCCAGTAAAATATAGGTTCTCACAGTGCGTGGCTTTGCTTTGAGGACGTAGATGATTACTCTGAAAAAGTGTAGGCTGCAAACCAAATGTTGCACCATTATAAGCATTGAAATTTTTCTTAAACTCAGCTGGTGTCATCATCATTTCAGTGATAATCTCATTCCTGATATTTTTCATACCAGGTAGTTTTTCTAACTTATCGAGAATCTTATCTTTATAGAATTTCCTTGTTTCCTCATTCCATTCATATTGTGCAGTAGAAAGCTCTGATACAGGCATAAGTACATATAACCCATCTTTATCAGGAGGTGCAAGTGATGGATCAATCTTTGAAGCAATATACATATAGAGAGATGGATCTTCTATCTTGCGCCCATCAAATATTTTTTTTATATTGTCATCCAAATCTTCAGCAAATACAAAGTTATGAACATTCTCAATTTCTTCATATTTACGGTTTGTACCTAAATATAAAACAAAGCATGAACATGAGTAATCTAATTCATCTATCTTCTCATCCGTATACTTTCCTTTAGCTTCTTTTGATGTCACAAGTGATTTCATAGCATATGGAAAATCAGCGTTACACATTACATAGTTTGAAGGTATAAGTTCATCATCTATCATAATTCCCTGGGCAATACCATCTTCTATTTTTATTTCCTGGACTTCTGTTTTATAGTGAATTTTACCCCCTAGCTCTATGAATAAGCGCTCCATGGCTTTTGCCATTGTATGCATTCCACCTTTAATAAACCAGATTCCATACAGAAACTCTATCATCGGGATAATTGTATATAAAGATGGGCTTTTAGAAGGTGAGATTCCGATGTACAATGTTTGAAAGCTAATCATATCTCTAAGCTTTTTATTTTTTATATACTTATTCATCGTGCTCTCTGCATTACCTAGTGTTCTCAACTTTAATCCCTGATTTATCATATTAAGGTTATAAAAATCTTTTTTATTTCTAAATGGCCTTTGAAGAAAATAATTTTTTGCAATATTAAAGCGGCTGTATAAATCGCTGATATATCTTAAGAATCCCTCTGCATCTTTTTCACTAGACATCTCAAAAAGTTGCATAAGTTCTACTAAATCATTGGAAATATCGATTTTCTCTCTTCCATTATTAAAATATCCTGAGAACATTGGGTTCAGTTTTTGCATCGGTATATAATCATCTGGATTTCTACCAGCCAGTTCAAAAACTTCCCGATACAATTCAGGCATCATTACAATTGTCGGTCCTAAATCAAAGAAAAAACCATCCTTTTCAATCTGATGCATTTTTCCACCAGGCAAAGACTCTTTTTCATAAATTTCTACATCATAACCTTCATGCTGCAAACGAATTGCACTAGCAAGTCCTGCTACACCAGCTCCTATAACTATTACTTTTTTCATATATTCCACCCCATGTTCTCATTTCTTTGTTGATACCAACTCCATACATCACCTTTGAGAATATAGTTAATTGAAGTCAAATCCTGTATACAAGTTTTACCTGACATGGTGAGAAGTATTATTAAATGCTCATTAAAATCATTAATATATTTAATTGCATCTTCTATACCTTCATTTTCAACTTTAAGTAATATTGGGCGGGAAATACCTACTGCTTGCGCACCAAGAACCATACATTTCAAAGCATCAAGTGGATTTCTAATGCCACCACTGGCTAAAACTTCTAATCCAGTTCCTTTACTTTCTAACAAGGATATAGCAGTAGTTTGGCCCCACCCTTTCATATAAGAGAAGTCTTTCAAGGTTCTTCTTTCATTCTCTATGTGAATAAAGTTAGTTCCACCACTTCCGCTTACATCTATCGTCGTTACTCCCACACTTTTAAGCTTGAGCATAGTCTCACGACTCATACCGAAGCCCACTTCTTTAACAATAATCGGAACATCTATCTCATTCACAATGGATTCAATATGACTTAGCCAATTACTAAATATTCTATTACCTTCAGGCATAATCAGTTCTTGAGGAGCATTCACATGAATTTGAAGTGCATCAGCCTGCAAGAAATCTACTGCCCTTTTAGCGAATTCTACAGGAACATCAGCCCCAACATTACTAAATAGAGGACCTTTGTATATATTACGGACAACTGAATAAGTTTCTTTTAATTGATTGCTTTTTAACGCTGCATGCGTAGATCCTACTGCCATTGCGCTATCAGTTTCACGCGCAACAATAGCAAGTTTCTCATTTATTTCTTGAGACCATTTACTTCCACCTGTCATTGCATTTATATAGATTGGAGTATTCAAATTGATACTATTAATTCTCGTGTTTAACTTAACATCTTTAACATCACATTCTGGTAAAGATTGATGAATAAGATGGATAGAATCAAAATCTGATACCTCTATATCTGGATGTCCTAGAGCCAACTGAATATGTTCATCTTTCCTCGAAATTCTTTTATCCACATAATCTCCCTCTTACTATTTAATCTTTATTTTCTATTTTGCTTATAGTGATAAATTTTTTCGAGTTTTGGCCTATTATAACGTTGTGTAATTATAAATGGAAAATTGCTAATTAATGCATAGAGTACGTTAATCCATGCTGCATAACGTGGATTAAATAAGAAAAATAACGGTGCAGGTAACATTGAGATCCAATGTGTAAACTCAGCACGTCGCATTTCAATGATGAATTTATTAATAGTCGAAGAGCTGAAGTCAGGTAATTCTGATTTGTTATAGCCGTGCTTTATAAGAATAGAACCATCAGGTAAAAATGATTTCCATTTTTTAACCTTGAATAACTCGTTCCAAATGTCACCTGATCGTTCAACCTTGAAAGTTTTAAATAATTTATTATGTTGAAAATATCTGTCTGAAATATTCGCTGATAGCGAGGCTATGATTATATGTGCTGTGAACCATGCTATACTATTTATAACTATTAGTTTAATAGGCCTCATAAATCCTCCTTTACTGTAAAACAGCTTAAATATAGCTGTGCCCATAATTAGCATTAATCTATAAATTGCTAACTATCACCATTATCATACCATTATATATTTTTATTAAGCGAGTATATAATACTCATAATAATTATATATATGATACCTTCTAATTATTTTAATGAATAAACTTCCTACAGTTTACATGTTATCAATTTATTCAAATTTTAGAAAAATATTATTTCCCTATAATTGTACAAAATACAATAATAATTGAAAGTTGTAATATAAGTCTTATCCGATGAGTAGTAACAGGTTTATAAAGTGGATTAACAAAAAGTTGTTAAAATTAGAAGTAAAGAATTCGGAGTATTGATTGATTTCTAAATTAAAATTAGTATTTTATATCTTAAATAATTTTCAATTCACACTCCATTTACTTTTGTACTTACAGTTTATCTAAAAATGACCGTCTATTTTTAGTTTGATTGTAAGATTAAAATCCTCTTTTAGTTCATTATAAAACACCTCTAAATTTGATTGATTTCAAATTTAGAGGTGTTCTGTATATCTTCGCTATCTTTATAAATTATGATTATATTCAAATAATATGTTTAGCTTCTAATGATTTTCACGTTTCTAACCATGGTATAGATAACTGCGATTAACTGTATAGTTATGCAAATTCCTATAACAATACTTAGAACATCCTTACTAATTCCATTTTCTATACTGATTGCAATAAAAGTAAAGATAAAAACCATCGGATAAATAAAATCACGATATTTTACAGCAATATATACAGCAAGTAATGTAGCTATTATCAACATAATTAGCGTCCATGTCAGTTCATTTAAGCTGAATACTGTCGACGTTCCACTTGACTTCACCCAGTTGAAGATATTAACTATAGTGGCAACAGTAGTCCAGGCAAAATAAATACCAAAGACAATTTTATCATAACTTCGATCTTGAACTTTTCTGTAAAGTACTATTAAAGTAATTAATAACCCTATAATCACTAATGTGGATAGCCATTTAGAATACTCTGAAAATACGTAAATCCATAAAGCATTCAGAACAAAGTTTGCAGCTGGCCAGTAGCCAAAAGAAGTTTTATAATCTGTTTTAAATAAATCAATTGTTAGAAGAACCAGCCATACTAACAATAGCACATAAATTAGCCCCCAAATGGAAAATGCCCATCCTGCAGGCTGAATCAGTGGCTGATATTTGTCTGCTTCATTACCAACATTGAATGAAGAAAGATAATTGATTGTCAACATACCAAGGAACATTAGCCAGTAAATGATAATTTTTATTTTATTCATAAGTCATACCCCTTCTATAAATTTTTTCTTAAATATAGACACAACATAACCTTAATAACTCTTCTATTATCACACCTCAATCCTACATAAGTAAATTTAAATTTTTGTTTTAGTTAGCAAATAACAAAAAGTAATTGTATTTAAGATTTTCACTTTAGATATTTTATTAATATTTTGATGAATCCTTTTCTCCCCCTAAATATCTATTCTCACAATTCACCTCTTATCGAGATAACAAATTAAAATACATCTTTATATTCAATATCATCATATGCATTTGTCCAGTGGAACGGCTGTAACTCTCTTAATCTCCTATATTCTAAATTTCCACTAACGTTAGAAATAGCCACCTTAATATTGTTTCCCCAATAAAGTAATCTTTCTTGGCATGTACCGCATGGTGTTAAAACTTTAAATTCACTATTTTCATCATCTCTTACAACACAGATACTATGTGTAATAATATCATCAAATTTATGAGCTTCTAAAATCGCTCCTGTTTCAATACATAATTCTGATGAAGCATTAATTACCTCGGGAGCAACTGAAATATAAATTTCACCTTTCTTGGAATACATGGCTGCAGCACCTCCCCATCCTTTAGGGAAACGTTTAATAATAAAAGATTTAGCTTCATCAAATAATTTTTGTTCGATATTCATATTATGTTCTCCTTTTCTTTGATAGCTATTTGAACAATATATTGTAACCCGTTCTTATCAAAAACTTTATTTTTTTCATTCCTATTTTTGATGCTACTTTTTGAGATGGCAAGTTATCTATAGTTGAATATGAATATATTTTTTCAAACCCCAAAACATTAAAAGCATGTTTCATACATGCTTTTGCCGCTTCTGATGCATAACCTTTATTACAGTATTCTTTGATAATATGAAATCCAATCTCGGGTAGAACCTCTCCATCAATATTCTGCATCGTTATACCACAGTCACCTAAAAAAGTTCCGTCTTCCTTTAGAATAACTGCCCATAAACCGCAATTATATGAAGCATAATTTTCGATATTCCATTTAATCCATTCTTCGACCTCATGTTCATTAAATGGATGATCATAGTATTGCATAGAATCATAATCAGACAATACTTTAGAAAGAGAGTATTTATCTTCTGTTCGTAATTCTCTTAAAATCAAACGTTCTGTTTCTAGTATCGTCATAAAAATCACACTCTCTATTTCAATAATTTATGTAAAGTGTATTCAAAAAACGTTATTGAAGATTGTTAAAAACCACATCATTTGTGATAACTCTCAGCGTATCGGTTAAGAATGAGGTTTTTATAAAAATTAAATGCCAATTCTCAAGTGATGAGAATTGGTATTTATTCTATATTCTTCATTTTATCATAATCAATCCGAACTCCTCGAAGTTCTAAAGCTTCTTCTGCTACATAAAGTAATTCCTCAAAATCATGATTATCATCACTTAAATCTAGAATTCCTGATTCTAGAATCTTTTTATAATATAATTCTCCTCTTGAGACAACATAACACTTAGTATATAAAATTGCATCTTCAGATAAGTAATCATCATTTTCTACTAAGGGATCATACACTTTTAAAACAGATAGATTTTCAATTATTATTAGTCTCCCTATATTGAAAATTATTGAAATTTAATATTAGTAATTTTCTATGGCTTGTTTGATATCTAAATGTGCTTCAGAAATAATAACATTGTTATTTTTCCTACTCATAAATTCATTCATTTCAAATCTATAAAATTATCTTCAAAGATTATTAAAATCTTATAATTCTGTTTATTTTAAATATTTGATATTATCAGAATATTTTTGTAATATAATTATCAAATTTAAGGAGATGATATTATATGAGTTCATTAGAAAAGATTAATAGGTACTTTGAAAATCAAAATGATCAAGAAGAAAAAGTATTTAATTCATTACCTGATGTAAATATCATCCATTATAGTAATTTTGATGATTTAATAGCTATAGGAGATGAAATATATGATTCATTTAAATAATAGAAAAATAAAAATACCTAGTATTTTTTTGTTGTGGTGTGGCCAAGGGATCTCTTCATTATTTTCAGCTTTATACAGTTTTGCTTTATCGTGGTATGTAATCGAATTAACTGATTCGTCTCTTCAAATGGGAATGATACTTTTTATATCGATGATCCCTAAAATATTTTTTTCGTTATATTCCGGTGTAATTGGAGATAGAGTAAATAAAAAGTACTACTTAATTTTATTAAATTTTATTCGTTTTGCTGTAACTATTTTATGGAGTCTATCCCTTATCCATAGGCAAATCACGATAATAGAAATATATACACTGACACTCTTCTTATCTAGTATTGATGCATTTTTTAACCCTGTCTACAGCGCGCTCATACCTGAGTTATTAAAAGAGAAAAATTTATCAAGAGCTGCTTCTTTTAACCAAATGATCAATAGAATTTCTATGATTTTAGCTCCATCTCTGGCAGGAATACTAATCATCTATTTTCAATTAAATGAATTCATCGCTATCAACTCAATTGGTTTTCTCATAGCGGCAATTTTTACTTTTTTTATCACTTCAATAAACAGCAAGCTTAATACTCAAAAAAATAACATTATAGAAGATTTCAAAACAGGGCTTCATTATTTTATTAAAACTAAGTATCTGTTTTGGTCAGTTATCTTGATTACAATAGCTAACATCGGTGTAGTTAGCTACAATGTAAATCTTGCTAATTATATCAATCACTCATTAAAATTAAGTTCAAATGTTTATGGCATTACTTTAACTTCTTTTTCATTAGGTTCATTTGTATCATTAACTATTTTAACCGCCGTTAATCTTAATAAGTCACGAGGTAAATTATATATATGGAGTTTACTCGCAGGAGGATTACTATTCTTTTTAATTCCTTATGTACATTCACCTACAGGTCTTTATACTGTATTCTTCCTAATAGGATTTTTATTTTCAATAACGAGTACTATTTCTACAACTATTCTATTTTCAGTTGAGGAAGAAGAATATCGAGCGAGAATATTAGGGATTGCTAGTATATCTAGCTTGTTATCCCCTATTGGTATGATTATTTGGGGAGCTATAGGAGACGTATTATCTCCAGGATGGGCTATGGGGATATCTGGATTTATCATTATTGCTACTTCGATATCAGGTATGTTAACACAACTCTATAGGTATAGCTGAGCTTAAATAATTTATATATGTAAACCCCCTAAAGTTATAATTTTTAACTTTAGGGGATATTTATTTGTATGAATCGTACAATTTTTGTTTATTTCTTGAAACTTTTTAAAAACCTCATCATTTGTGATAACTTTCAGCGTATCGGTTAAGAGTGAGGTTTTTAAGTCTACTTTAGTAAATGTTCTATGAAATCCGTTAAATATGTTTCGGCAAATGCTGCAATGATAAATAAAGGTAGTGCAATAAATACATAAACTCTGATCAAGTTATGCATAGCTTCTGAAATAGATAGTCCATATCTCTTTTCTTTTCTGAAAAAATTACTTACCTTTCTAACGATTGATTGGTTCAATGTCCATAGTCCGCTTGCAACAAAACAAAATGCTAGAATTTCTATCATTGCATGTGGAGTAGATGACAATACTAATATCCAGCCAAAATCAGGTAGTAGATGAATGGCAAAACCAAATATAATTCCAGTAATGATTGTAGTAGATATTACATTTAAGAAATAAAGAAATGGAATAGGTATTAGAGATAGAATAAACATTTGCAATGGTACAATAAACCCATTATTTACTACATACATCCATACCTTATCAAGTCCTTTTAATTCTGCTGAATTTGGAGGTAACTTACTGGTTATATCTTTAAATAATTCTTCTGATGGATAAAATATTAGTGAAATAATAAAAGTTAAAATGGCCACTAACATCATGATGCCATAAATAATAAAGGCTCTCTTAATATAACTTAATCCTAGATTTTTCATATACTACCCCTTTTTAAAAATATTTTAGATATCTTTTGATTTCATTTTTTGAATTTCATTTCTATATCTTTCTTTCCTCTTTTGAAAACCAAAGTAATAGTCAACAAGTAAGATAAAATTACCTATTATTGCTCTATACCATGGATAATCTACATCTTGGTTTACGTATTTAAAATTATAGATTACATATAAGTTAAAAATTATTGGGACAACTAATCCTAGTAATTTGTTATCACGAGAAGCTAAATAGCGTTGCAATCCAAATAAAACTAAAATTTAAAAAATCAATTCAATAATATTAAACATTTGTTACCTCCATAATCTGTATTATGACATTAGCTTACAACACTTTTTAATAAAGTTAAAGTATTTTTTAATTTTATTAAAAATATTATTGTTTAAATATTGATTTTTATTAATATAAGCCTTAGAATGAATTTAAAGATTGGGGGAGCAAGATGGAAAGAAATGAATTACCAGACTGGTTATTAAAATTAGATAAAGAAGATATTGAATTTATGAAGAACTTTGTTTTAGAATCAGGTTCATTAAAAAGCATCGCCAAAATGTATGATGTTTCATATCCAACTGTAAGGATTAGACTTAATGCTTTGATCCAAAAAATAGAGTTAGCTTCACAAGAAGAAAACTCAGGACTAGTAAACTATGTGAAATCTTTGGCTATTGATGAAAAATTAAGTTTAGAAGAGGCTAAGAAAATCATTAATCTATATAACAGTGAAAAGGAGCAATAAAATGACAGAACATATTATAAATGCTTTAATATTTGCAGCGATATTAGCTTCACAATATTTTTTATCCAAAACAAAGTATAAAATTCTAGGTCTCATTGTACCTATTTTGTGTACAGTATATGCAGTTTATCTATATGTAAATGAAGCTTGGCCATTATGGGCTTTAGGGTTATTATTGTTAATCGCATATGTATTATTATTTTCTCAATATGAGAATGGACAGAAAGACTATAACAAAAAGAGACAAGATGAATTAATTAAAATGAGAAGCAAAGATTTATAATCTCTTCTTTTCTTCAACTTCACGTTAGATTTTACGATTGAATTATCATTTAAGAATTCGGTAAAAGAATATACCAAGAAAGCTGACCGTTGTTATTGGTCAGCTTTCTTAATCATTCCATCATTTTCTTTAATAATTTTTTCTAGCACTTTATCTGCTCTTCCGACAAAGGTCAAATTTTTGGGAAAATCAAACTCGATAATAACTCTTTCTCCTGGTTTAATCGTTTCTTCAGATTCAGTAAATTTCAGATCTTTATTCATAAATATTATCCTCCTTAGAGATGTTCTATTTCGTATAAAAGATTTCATTCACAGTCATTTCAAAGTATTCACTTAAAGCTAATGCCAGTTTTAGGGTTGGATCGTATTTATCTTGTTCTATAGCAATAATAGTTTGTCGCGTTACACCCATTGATTTTGCTAATTGCTCTTGGGTTATTTTTCTCTCTTTTCTTATAATCTTCAAATTATTTTTCATCAGCTTAAATATCCATTTACCAAACCTAGTACAAGACAAATTGCAAATACTAGGAACATTGTTATTACAATAGGTTTTATTTTGTCATTTCCCATTTTACTTTTCATCATCATTATATTAACTCGATAAACTATCAACATTGATAACATCACTAAAAATGAATTAGAAAGACTACCGTTAACGACAAAGTGAGAGATACTCATAATCAGCAGCATTCCTATACCGAATATCCAACTCAATTTAATACTTTGGTTTGATTGATGTAATTCCATCTCATCTGGTTTTCTCATCTAAATCCCTCCTCAAAATGTTAAAAGTTCTTTACATTCTTATAGTATAATTTTTACACTAAAATGTAAAGAACTTTTAACATTTATCATTCCCAACATATTTTCCTCTTTACTCTAACGTCGCGTTATACCTTACGATTTAAGTAAGGAGGTGATGACATGGAATTCTATCAAATGCCGTTGTTTAATAAAATATTGGTGAGAGATATTGAAAAAGCTGAGAAGTGGTATCGTCACACTTTAGGATTTCAAAGTGTATTCAAGTTTCGTAATGAATCAAATGAAGTAATAATGAATCATCTAAGACTGAAAAAATATCAGGATATTATGCTGATTCAGTCTGAGGACTTTACTAGTGGAAATGGTTGCTTCATTAATATTCTTGTTGATGAAGTCGAAACCATTGCAAAGTCGATATCCGAGAAGTATGTATTACAACCGTTAGAACAGATGCCGTGGAATGCTATTGAGATGACCATTATTGATCCTGATGGTTATCAAATAACATTAACAGAATCGAATATTAGTGGTGAGGATTTTGAGAAGTTAATGAATAGTGTTTCAAAAAAATATTAAAATAAACAGTAGCGATTTAATTTTTATATCGCTACTGTTCTATATTATTAGATATCAAACTTATATTCACCCATATTATAAAAATGTTCAGTCTGCCATTTCTGACTAGCCTTTGCAGTTTTATTCAAATCTGTTACCCATGGTGGATACACTCTAAAAGCCATTTTTCCTTTTGATTTTTCTGACTGAATAATACCTTTCTCAGTTAAGACTCCAACAGGAAAGATAAACTGCCCTTCATTATGATTGTCTAGAATATTAATTACTAGGTAATCACCAATATCATTATCGTTAAAAGGCGTATTTTTATTAAGGGAATCCTTCTTCCATATAGTAACGAAATATCCTGGTTTCTTCGGTGTTTTCTTAGCTAATCTACTTTTAATATTAATTAGGTCAGATGTAATTTGCATGCCTTCGTATTCACAATTCCATTTGTCTTTCTTTAAAACGGCCTTACTATTCATAAATATGTCATCCCATATTTTATACGTATTATATGTATTCATTATAGTACTCTCCACATTTTTTACTTACTAAATTACTAATCTAAGTTTTTGGATAACCTTTGCATAAATTATTTATTAACCTAAGTATTTTAGAAGTTTTTTATTTACCGTCATTACCTTTTCTCTTCAGATTTCATTTCCATATTTATTTATTCTATAGTAAGCAAAGATAATAAATATTATATAACCAATTAATGCAGGTAATGAAGCTTCTATACCGAAGTCCCCTCCAGTTATTATAAATGAATGGGAGATAAGTTCATAAGAAAAGATTGCGTGAGCACTATTATCATTACCAATATGCATTATCGATCCAATAAATACAGTATTCCATAATCCATGAACAATTGCACTATTCCATATAGATCCGGATTCAACAGCAATCAGCGAGAAAAGAATACCCACCAACGTTCCAGCAACCAATAGTTGTATAAAACTTAGAACATTCATAGGATTTCCTATCGTGTGTAAAGCACCAAACAGAATGGACGGACACACTATTGCTATAAAACGATTAAATTTATTTTCAAGCAATGACATAATCACTCCACGAAACACCATTTCCTCAACAATAGCAGGTGCTATACCATAGCAAATAATAGAAGTGAATAATACTTTTAACATTTGAATAGTAGATACATTCGCTGTCTTCCATTCGCCACCACTAAAAATTAAAAATAGCAATACAATAGTTGGAAGTATTATCGCTGAAGCAATCCAAATACCTTTAACTTTAAAAGGAAGTATCCTAATATCTGTTAAATTAATCTTCAATACTTTATGACATAAAAGAAAAATCAATAAAAATGCAAAAATAATATATAGAATTGCTGAAAATACTGCTCCAAATACCGTTATAGACATAGCAACTACTTGCGCAATAATTAATGCAAGAATTGATAAAAAAATTCCTCCGAATAGTTTTCTATTTGAAATACGTTTATTTAAATGCATATTTGTTCCTCACTTTAAATTTATTATCAATTTTATTATAAACTAATGTAAAAGAAATTGAATTCCATTTTAAAAAGACAAAAAACTAATTCTGTGATATTATTACCATAAAATTACTTGGTAGGAGGAGTGTCTAATATGTTTGAGTGGATTATGGCTACTATAAGCGAAGAACTGTTGCTTGATTATCTTGCATATTACCTTATTGCCTTTACACCTTTATTCTTAGCACTTCTCTATACTCTATTTAACGTTAAAGTTACAATTAACCTTATTTGTCGCTTTAAGATTGAACCAGCCAGACAACTAATAGAACAGTTCATCTATTACTGGAATCCACCAATCTTAAGATGGCGAATTCGTTGTTTAGCAAAGTTAGCGGATGATGAGGACGCTATTCCATTATATTAATCATAAAATTAATATAATGGAGGAAAAATAATTGAAAAAATATTTCGCTTTAACAATAATAATGATTGCTTTACTCTTAAGTGGCTGTGGTGTTCAGAATGAAGGATTATTTCACCAGTCACTAGTAGAACCATTTATATTTCTTATTAAATATTTTGCTCAATTTTTCGGGAATAGCTTTGGTATCGGAATTATTTTGGTTACATTATGTGTGAGGATACTACTGATGCCTCTTATGTTTTATTCATTCAAAAAACAACGAATGGTTCAATATAAAACAAAAAAATTCAAACCTGAGACAGATCGTATTAATAAAAAGTTGCGCGAAGCAACTACTCCTGAAGAACGTCAGAAATATACACAAGAACTTATGGCATTGTATAAGCGTGAAGGAATAAATCCTGTGAATACTGGATGTCTACCTGTACTCATCCAAATGCCAATACTAATGGCATTGTACTTTGCGATATCGCATAATAGTGATATTGCGAAACAGAGCTTCTTATGGTTTAGCCTTGGAACGCCGAATATTTTAATGGGGATAATTGCAGCTGTTTTATATTATCTTCAAATGAAGCTTTCTCTACGCTATATTTCCGGGGAAATGAAATCTCAAATGAAACTCATGGCGTTTATCAGTCCTTTAATGATTCTTATCCCAAGTCTCACATTACCGGCAGCAATGCCAGTTTATTGGGCGACTGGAGCGGTAATTATGATAATTCAGCAATATCTCTCTAATAAATATTTCGATTATCATGAAGAAGAGCTTATTTCAAATAAATAAAAACAAACCATACTTTGATAACTTTAAATCAAAGTATGGTTTTTAAATTTTTTTCATATAACACGAAGTACATACTTAAGAATAAATAATAATGGGACTACTATTCTCCAACAAATTTGTGAAGCAATTTCCACATATTTATACTCTGGCTTTTTGTCTGCTTTTTTATTAATGTCTATATTTTTCGTTAAAGGATATAATTTGTCCAATTTCTTTTTCCAATATGATTCTCTTATATACATTAACAAGATCCATCCACATATAAATAATACAACCCATAATACACTAAATATCAAAACATATTTCTCATCCCTAATATTTTCTAGCTGTGCCCCAACATATAACATGAAAAAATTATATATAATAATTGCTAACAGAAATAATTTTTTCTTTGCGCGACGTTCATTTATTTGTTCAATTTGTTCATCTGAATAATCTTTTATCATGTTTCCACTATCTACACTACTCTGATTAAATAAATCACTGATAGGAACTCCTAATACATTAGCAACAAGTCCCATACTTTCCAAACTACTTTCTTCACCTTTTTCGATTCTTTGAATCGTTCGCACACTTAATTTTGCTTCTTCAGCTAATCTTTCCTGTGTCCATCCCTTAGCTTTTCGTAGTTGAGAAACATTATTATTTTCTTTCATAACCTCATTCCTTTCCAAGTGGTTAGGAAAAGTATACTAAATATCTCCAAATTATTACACGTCAGTATAGTGACAATAAGCTGACAACAAAGCGACAAAGGGCGACAGTAATACTTTTATTACTTATTTATAATATTTTCTAAGAAATAGCCACATTATTTGTAAAACCTTTCAGAATATCTCTCAAAACTGGAGTTACTTCATTTACTATCATCTATATTTGTTTACGGTAATAATATTGATCAACGTTACCAAAAGCCTTCTCTATCTTAAATAATAATTCATATCCCATTTTCAAATAAAATTCAGGTGCTTGAAAACTATAAGTATTAACAAGGATAGATGTCATCCCCTGTCTCTTTGCAACTGTTTCTAAATAATCTAGCAATAGTTTTCCTAGACCTTGATTACGGTATTCTTCATCTACATAGAGAAATTCAATTTCTACAGTTTGATATCTCGATTCAGCTACAACACCTGCAATTACTTTAGAACCATCTTTAATATGGTAATTAAATTCTCTCCATTCTCTCCAGTTTGGTTTATTATATTCTTTTATCTTGCTTTGAATCATTTTATTAATTTCTTGGTTACTTTGCTCAATATAATACATCTACTTCTCCCTGTTTTCTCAAAAACTCTTACCATTATATATCATTCTTAAAAACAAATTAAAAGTATTTATTATTTGTTTTTAAGAAGTGCGCTTATATCTTTATTTATAATATGTGATTTTATATTCTGTCCCTGTTACATTTGAATTTATATCTATTATTAAATTTAACTTTTTACAAATATCATTAATTATATTAATTCCTTTATTTTTAGTAGTTTCTTGATTTACATCATATCCTACTCCAAAATCTCTTATAATTAATTTATCGTCTGAAAGAACTATAAATATTTCCTTTGTTTTAGAGTGACGTACAATATTCGAAATAATATTATCTAATAATCTTTCAAACAATAATTCCTCAGTTGTCCAAATTACAATACTGTTGATTTTGCTTTTTAAATTTATATCATTTTTATCAATTAAGTATTTCCATTTTTTCAATGACTTTTTCACTACTAAGTCAACTCTGTATTCTTCCATAAATATATATTGATTTCTAAAATCATCTTCTTCATTTTCTGATAATTTTTTAACAAGTTGATTCGTATAAATTATCTTATTATACAATTGACTGATTTCATATTCTGGAATTTGATACTCTGAAGATAATTCATATAGTTCTAACATCATTGCTGTAAGTGGTGTATTAATGTCGTGAGATAACTGTTTTAAATTTTCTTGTTTTAATTTTTTTTGTTGTTCTAATAATGATTCTTTATAACGTAATCTATCTATTAATTTATTAATAGCACCCGACAATCTATTTATTTCATCGTCACTTTCTGATAAAAAATCTAGTTTTCTTGGATATACATCGTCATTTGTTATACTTTCCACTGTATCTTTAATTTTATTAATCCTGATAACCACTGTTTTAAAGTATTTTGAACCAACCCAAACCATAGTAAGCAATAATAAAAAATAAAAAACATAAAAATTTGCGTATATAAACGAAGAACTAAATGGTCTGTTCTCTTTTATAATATAAGCAATTACTGTATAGCTAATAAGAAATATGTAGTTCAATATAATAAATGTAACAGGAATTAAAAAAATACTAAAAGACATAATGTAATAATACTTTAGCATTAGTTTTTTATTTTTCATTTTTGTTCAACCTATATCCGATTCCGTAAATGGTATTAATCATCGTTCCGTCATCGTTTAGCTTTTTTCTTAATTTCTTAATATATACATTTAAACTATTTTCATATGTATCACCATTTGGCCAAACATGATTTATGATTTGATCCTTGTTTAATATTATATTTATATTATTAAACAAATAAAAAAAAAGTTTTCTTTCTGTTTTTGATAGCTTAACTTCCTTTCCATCACTATCCTTCAATAACTTGTTTATTACATCCACTTGAAAACCATTTATGATTTTAAACTGTTCATCATATAAGTTTGATAATATTTTCTCTACTCTTGCGATTAACTCAAGAGGATGGAATGGTTTGGTTAGATAATCCTCACCATTATTTAATCCATTTAATTTACTTTCAATGTCATTCCTTGCCGACAAAAAAATTATTGGGGTGTCAAATTGCAGCCGAATAGCCTTAGTAATAGAAATTCCATCGTTATATGGAAGCATGACATCCATCAAAATAAGATGGATGTCATCCAATTGTTCAATTACATTCTCTCCAGTTGCGTTTATTCTAACATTTGCACCTTTACTTTCAAATAATTTTTTCAAACTTTTAGCAATAAAAGAATCATCTTCTACAATTAAAATATTAAAGCCTTTCAATATAATTACCTCACCTCTTAATTAACTAGATACATACCTAATGCATAAAATATAATATAACCTATCATTAAGAATAGCAGTAACAAACTTCTTTTTTTAGTAAATATCTTTCTATTAGAGATATACGCCTCTCTATTAAGAATATGCATAAATACATAGCTGATTGCTAAAAGTACTGCTAGTGCTAATAAAGCCATTGCCAATACCATAAAAATTGGACCAAAATTGTCTAACATACGATATACTCCCCTCATTTTATATAAAATTTTAGCTCAAATATAAATCAAACCTATCTTGTATAACCTCTTATGCTGTAAATATACTAGACAAATCTTAATTTGTTATGAATAAAGGTAATAATTTTTTAAAAACTATATTTGATTAATTAATTTTTTATAAATATGACTTCTATATATAATCACACGATATCATAGCAAACATGGCCGCGTATTGTTGTATTTTTCTAGTGTATACTAATAATTTTTCTCATTTAATCTATCATTGACAACTCAATAAATAAAGTAGCCTTTAAACTTAGTTTCAAGACTACTTTAGAATGAAAGTTATTAATTATTTACCTTTGTGTTTGTGTTTTGCCTTCTCTTTTTTCAACATTCTTTTACGCTCTTTCAAAGCTTCTTTTCTTTCTTTTGATACTTTTCTTTGCAATCTTTTAGGATTTATTCGAGTTGAAGGTCTCTTGTCTTTGTATCCTTCTGTTTTCACATTATCAATTAAATATAGCAATTCCTGATGAATAAATTGATCTAATGTCTCTTTATCAGGATCCATTCCAAATACACGCTCTACATAACAAATCTTCCCATCTTTCTCAAACTTAATAACACCAATATAAAATTGACCATTATGAAAAATGTTCATTTCCATAAATGGCACCTCCTCTAAATTTATTACGAATGAGGGACGACCCGAGGAGGGAAGGTTACTTACACTTTAATAAGTGCTACTGGACTACCAACCAATATTGTGTTTTTACATTCACTATTAATCTATCATTATTTTACTTTTGTTTCAAAAAAACTTTGATTTAGATTATTCTATTCGTTACTCATACGTTTTAATTCGTTAAATCTTTATCGACATTCTCATCAGCAAATCTAATAATAATCACTAGGGGTATAATGCCGACAAGCAATATTTGTAAATAACTACCTAAAGGCTGGGGCAGCCAATTATAAAAAATATAAAAGATTAAGATGCTAAATAATGACAACCATTCTAGATTCTCTTTTTTCTTATCTTTCAAGTCTTCTCACCCATACTTTCAACATTAAGAGATAGATTAATACAATTAGAATATCCATACTTATCAAAATAATAAAAGATTTTATATTTATCGGTATTTCCACTTTACCTAATACACTTAATAAAATAATAAAAGTATTAAATCCAAGCAAACTTGGAACCAGTTCCTTAATAATTTTATTTTTAATATGATTATTATTTTTCACATCATCGTATAAAGTTCCACATAAAAACACATCAATTAAATAATAAAAAGTTGAGAAAATAATAATACTAAACATCATCACAGAAAAATACTCTGTTGGTATTGTGATTATTTGGTTCATGATTAAATAGCTTGCTATTATTAAAAAACTAAATATTAAAGTTCTATCTGAAGTATTCTCTTTACTAATCAATATATTTTTCTGATTCACATTATTCTTCATCATATTCCACTCCTCTGTTATACCATTTCAACCACAAACTCATTACTAACATGTATCCTCCAAATAGAAACAAATTCATAAAAACAATGATTATAAGAAATCTAAATCCTAATTCAGGTTCAATCCTGTGCGTATAAGAAAGAATTACTAATAACAAATTAAATCCAACTAGCCAAGGTAAAAAACTTTTAAATACTTTTTGTTTAATATCACTTTTTTTCTCTACATCGGTATAAAGTGTTTTACTAAAAAATGAGTCGATTAAAACATAAAACGTCATTAATAATATAAACACAATTAAGGCATTTCTAATTTGATCATAAGTGAAGTTAAAAAAATATGAAGATACAACCAATCCAATTAATAAAAGCATCAATATACCAAATGCTCGAGTGAACGTCATTCCATCTTTGTATTTTATTCTTTCATCTTCAAACATCTAATCTCCTACTTTCCAAAATAATGTATTTAAATCTGTATCTAATACTTCTGCAATTGCTATACACAATTTCAATGTGGGATTATATTTCCCAACTTCAATTAATGAAATCGTCTGACGTGTTACATTAATACTTTTTGCTAATTCGTCTTGCGATATTTTTCTCTCTTTCCTAATTTTTTTTACATTGTTATTCATAGAGCACATCCATTCATTTCCTTTTACGTAAGTTAGTATAAATTATAAAAAACCATTTTGCAATATATATATTGCAAAATGGTTGGAAAAATTTTATTTATTAATATATTCGTGGAAGTTAAAGTACAATGTCTGTAATATCATTACCATAAAATCAATTTTAAAAAAGATTGTGTAAGTGGAGAAAATTATGATATATAATAAACAACTTTATGAGAAATACAAACATAATTACACACCTTTGCCAAAAGAATATCACATTTAAGTTAATGTAAATTTTGATTAACGATAAAAGGAGGAGTTCATACATTATGTTAAAATCAATTAATCATATTTGTTTTTCTGTAAGTAATTTAAATAAATCAATTCATTTTTATAGGAATATACTGCGTGGAGAATTATTGGTAAGCGGAAAAACAACTGCTTATTTACGTATCGGAGGTTTGTGGATAGCTTTAAATGAGGAAAAAGAAATACCTAGAAATGAAATTCAATTTTCATATACACATATAGCATTTAGTATTGAAGAGGATGAATTTTGTGAATGGTACCAAAGATTAAAAGAAAATAACGTAAATATTTTAGAGGGACGTAATAGAGATAAAAGAGATAAAATGTCTATTTACTTTACTGATCCTGATGGACATAAATTAGAATTACATACTGGAACACTTGAAGATAGATTAAATTATTATAAAGAAACAAAAACACACATGGAATTTTACGATTAATAAGAACTAAATATACATCATTCAAACATTATAACGATAAGTAGCCCAACACAATAAGCATGTCGATATCCTTTTCACCAGGTAAAATATGATTGTTTTCATATAAGTTAATAACTTTTGCATTCAATGCTTCGAGAATACCTGGATTCTCAAAAGGTACGTGTTGTAGTATGTATATATTCATAAATTTCTCCTCGTACAGTTAATTATAAATAAAATTTAATATTTCTAAGAAAGAGCTTATCAAACGATAAGCTCTAATATGTTTATCTATTATATTCTTCTCTTAAAATACCATATTGTATTACATCAAAATATTGTCCAAACCTAAAGATTTCCTGCCTCATAGTTCCTTCTTTTATAAAACCCAATTTTTCGTATGAAGCTATTGCACTCTTATTAAATTCAAAAACTTGAAGCTTAATTTTATTGATACTAATAAATTCAAAAACAAAAGTCAACAAAGTTTTCATTGCATCAGTTCCATATCCCTGATTATGATAATTTTCATCAATAGCAATACCTACAAATCCAAAACCATTTTGCCAATCGATTTTATAAATGCCGCAAGTACCAATTAATATCTTATCCTCGGTGAAAATCCCAAATATAAATGAATCTTTATTCCCTGATATTGATTCATAAAAATCAATATGATCTTTTTCAGTTAGCGGAAATGGAATTTCTTCATTTGCATAAAGCCTATTAATTTGCTGACCCTGCAGTTCAAAAAACCTTTCTAGATCATATTTTTTTATACTATCTAACTTAATCTTTTCACCAAGCAAAAACCCATTAATATCCATTCTAATTCTCCCTTGTAGGGAAAGTACATTGAGAACAGTCCCAGTTATTTTTAATTATATGTACAGTTTGAATGGTAATCTATAAATCTCACTCCTAATTTATATTTCAAAAAAGTATAACACTAAATTGAAACAAATTCATTTTATTTCAAATAACTGTTTCTAATAATAAGGAGTCATGAAGATTAATATAAACAAAAAATAAATCCTCTATTATTGATAAATTTTCGATTAAACATAAGGTTCCACCAACAGTCACTATTATTATAAAGCAAGGATAAAATAAAGTAGTCAGATAAGGAATTGAAAAAACACGCACAAATGTAACAGACATATTTGTTTATAAAGATGGAAATAAAGCAGATAATCTAAAAGTCGATTAGTCAAATTGTAGTAACTGGATTTTTTGCAAATGTGCATAGATGCTAAGAACATAATTTCTAAATTATTGCGATATGTCGTAATTTTATATAAATTACTATTTTTGTAAATTTTTTTATGTTACTATTTAAATGTAAGTACTTACATTTGATATAAGAGGTGAATCACTATGAAACTTAAAATATTTAGTATCAATATCTTAAACTACTTATTTTACATTTTACTTGTCCTATTTCATATTTATGGAGATAAAATATTTAGATTAGATGGAACTCTTGTAATAAGTTCAATTGCTTTTACATCATTGCTAATTATCTTTCTTATGTTTTATTGGATTAAAAAACATCCTGAATACAAAAAGTGTTTGTATATTTCTTTAGCAATTAATTTTTTTAATATTATTATTTTAGTTCCTATATTTTTTGGCTATGCTTTACTCACACCTTAAAGAATGGAGAAAAAAATGAAAAACGAGATTATTTCAAAATTAACTTTATTAACTTCAATATTATTTTTATTATCTGTGTTTAGTTATAATTATGTTCAAGCAGAAGTTAACAAAATTCCTGTTACTGAAGCAATCATTCAATCAATCAACGGTAATGATGTAGACTCAATAATTGATGGTGGGAAAAAATTAAATAATTTTGCTGATAAATATATTAATGAAAATAATATAATTGATATAAATAAAGTAAAGGAAGATAGACTTCATGAGCAAGATATACTTTTTCTTAAAGAATATATAAATGAGAAGAAGAAATTCAACTTTAGTAATACTTCAAATCAAATAGTTACGAGAAGTGTTAATATACCAATATACGGTAATTATTGTGGGAAAGGTAATAAAGGTGGAAAACCAATTGATGATTTAGATGCAATTTGTAAGCGTCACGATCAATGTTATGAAAAAAAGGGAATGTGGAACTGTAGTTGTGATGCTTTAATCGTTGGGGAACTAGTACTTTATTCTAAAAATAAAAAGTATTCTATAGTGAAAAGAACTAGAGCTAAGGTGTTCATGTCATTTTTTACAACAAGGTTGCTTTCACAATGTAAAAAATAAAAAGCTAATCCATTGTGATTAGCTTTTTATTTTGTCTAATTTTACAGTTTTCTCTATTGGTCTGTGTGCAAGTGATATCTATTTTTATTCTTTATATTTCTGCAATATTAATTAGGAGAATATTTCATTTATCACTAATGGTAAACATAAAAGGAACAATTGATGTTGGTTAATTTTTTGTTTTTAATGTATCTTTAGGGTATTATATTTTACGTAGATTTTGATTAAAGGTAACAGGAGGAGTTTCAAAATAATATTAAAATCAAATTTAGTCACTCTTTATTATCTAAATATAACATTTTTTTGTATGAAAATGAATTCAAAGTTTATTCTTTTCCCCAATATCCCAGAGACTTCAAATATTTAATCTTACCAAAATCCTTGTTATTATTATTATCATTACGATAACTATCCTTAGACGATGCTTCATATATCTTTAAGAATTGTTCAAGTGTAGGTACTAGAAATATTGCCCCATCATATTGAACCTCAATTAGTTCATTAAGATCTATACCCGCAAATTCACCTGTACTGTCCATCGAACCAATTTCTACCGACTTATCTTCTTTTTTGAATTCATGTTCATGTAAATCAACAAGTTCATACCCCAGATTCTCCATGGCCGATTGAATTATATCAAAATCATATATTCTATCTTCATCATGGGCTTCCCACCCTCTTGGATCTCCTGGTAGATGTATATCTATATCTGAAGGATTCCAATCTTTTTTTGTAACAAATTCTAGACCTAATGAACCTATCAGCAATGGTTTCTTTTCATACCTATTTAGCGCACGAGTAATGTCTATAAATTCATCAAAAAATTGTTGATTCATATCTTTCACCTCATTTTATATTTAAAAACTTTTTTAAAATAACTAAATTCTATTTTAAGTTTAGCAGCAATGCAGTACACGATTTTGTCCATAGCTGTTTAAGAATATCAAAGCGTTTCATTTCCATATTTCCTAATCCTAATATGGAGTAGTATTACAATTAATGTAGCATGTAAGTATATAAAAAGTCGAACTGCAACTAAATGCAGTTCGACAAATAACTATATCTATATAAATTAAAAAATTCCGATCATAGTAATTAACAACCTTTTTCGGTTTCTAAAATTTAATATCATCTATATTTCTTTTAAGCGCTTCTTCAAACTCATTAATTCTAGTTCTTTCCTTCTTTTGTTCTTTTAATTCTTTCTCTATCATTTTCTTATAATCAGCATTGGCATCTTCCACACACATAATAAGAGTATCTCGATGATAATTTTTTACCTCTTCAATTGTTGTTCCATCTAAAATAATTTTATCACCAACAACACGTGCCTTTCCAAACCTATGCATTGTCGACCAAACTCTTGGATTATCCCATTTATAAACAAAAATTTCACTCCACTCACGACTAGGAGTTCGATTTAATAAAAAGGGGATGCTATATAGAGCTGAACCTCTCGTACCATCCATTTTAGGAACAGTTACTTCCTCTTGTTTTATTCCTAAAATCTTGATTTCATCATAGTTATTGATAACAGGTTTAGTTTCTGCTAAACGATCAAAAACACTCTTAGTTTTCTCTTTTGGT
This sequence comes from Macrococcus equi, assembly GCF_047426745.1. Classification (GTDB taxonomy): domain Bacteria; phylum Bacillota; class Bacilli; order Staphylococcales; family Staphylococcaceae; genus Macrococcoides; species Macrococcoides equi. The sequence goes on from NZ_CP179732.1 coordinate 844,856, forward strand.
TTCTTTTTATGTCCTACTATTGTTGCCAATAAGTCGTTCATCTCATTATTAAATTGCTTAGATTCTTTGTCATAGTATAATGCAGTCCAAAGTCTACCTTTTAAGAAGTTAGGTATAGAATCTTTGTCAGTTTCATTCAATAATATAGGTAAAAATCTATCTTCCCCTACATTTCTTAAGATTTCATCTGACATTAATCTTGCTTCGTAACCGCTGCCACCAATTCTTTTATCTGTGTTCTCTTTATAACGTTTGCTACAAATTACAAGTACAAAGTCTGATTGCTGAATGCCCTGCTCCATAAAATATGGTAATTCTTCACCTTTATTTACATCCCATTTATCAAATACTACCTCGAGCTCTTTATATTCTTCCAACATTTCAGCTAAATCAACTACTTTTTTATCCTCATTTTCGTCCCATGCATATGAAATAAAAATCTTTTTCTTCATCTTTTTCCCTCTCTTGTTATTAATTCAATAAGTTAATATTTGTAATGATTATTTTCAATTCTATTATCGCACAATTACGCTTATTTGATATGATTATAATACTTAACTAGAAGAGGAGCAGTGATTATGTCACAAATAAAACTCAATGATTTACTTGGCTTTACAGAAGAAGAAATGAATCATGTAAAAATCAAGTTCAACCAATCAAATGGCTTTGTTGATCCTATGGAAGTATTTAAGCAAAACCCTGAAGAAGTGAATACACAATGGCTATTTTGGAGGAACAAATCGAGGTACTTTAATGTAAGTCAGACTGCAGTATGTTTACTCAAACTTTCATACGATACGTGGTTACTTACGACTATTAAGAAAGTGACTAAAGAACTAGATGTATTAGAAGGCATAAATTATGAAGGTGTTGAACTGCCACAATACGAACAATATTATGGTCGAGTGATCATCAAGTTCAAAAAATCTTTCATGGCACAGGGACGATTTTATAAAGATTTACATCAAGAGTTAATCGTTCAACAGATATTACCTACAATCTATGATGGCGATGATTTCCCAGGTTATGATAAGGTCAAACTATCATATCAGCAACTCGCAACGATTATTCATCGTGGCAAACGTGACTGGATTGCCGCCCTTGAAAATCAAAAAGCAGTTTATCTCATCACTGATAAAAGTAATGGTAGGTTATATGTGGGATCAGCAACGAGTATGAGTAAGATGTTGCTTACAAGATGGTCTAACTATGTAGCTAATGGCCATGGTGGTAATAAAGAGCTTGTAGCATTGGTTGAAGAAAAAGGCTTTGATTATGTAAAAGAAAATTTTCAGTATACGATACTTGAGAATTACAACGGGAAAGTAGACGATAAATTAGTACTTCAGAGAGAGTCATACTGGAAGGAAGCATTGCAAAGTAGGCAGTTTGGTTATAATTCTAATTAAATTTTTTCTACAAGATTAAGAAAGACACGTCAAAACTGACATGTCTTTCGATTAATCATTGTGGTTCAAAATAGCAAGATAAAGATACATTTATTCCTTATTATGTTTCTTAAAAACCTCATCATTTGTGATAACTTTCCCCCCTAATAATCCTAAACGCTCTATACACTTGCTCAAGTAGAATGACTTTCATCATTTGGTGTGGGAAGGTCATCTTGCTGAATGATAGGGCGTAGTTTGATTTGTCCAGCACGCTTTGGTGTAGTCCGTTTGATCCTCCAATGATGAATGTCAGATGGCTTTTTCCGGTATTCATTTTTTGTTCGATGTCTTTAGATAGTTGCACTGAGTCTAGTTGCTTTCCTAATATCTCAAGTGTATACACGAAACTATCGTCTTTTATTTTTGATAGTATACGCTGTGCTTCTTTTTCCTTCGCAATTTCAATATCTTTTTCACTCATGTTATCAAAGTCTTTTTCATCTGCGACTTCTATCAGTTCCATTTTTGTATAGGCACCTAATCTTTTCACATATTCATCTACTGCCATTTTCCAGTATTTTTCTTTCAATTTACCCACAGTTATAATTGTTATTTTCATTTTTATTCATTCCTTTTATAAAGTTATCCTAGTTATCCACAAGTTACTCACATATGCACATTTCACAACCCTATTATAATCATATTTTAAGGTCTCAGCATAGTTAATGTTACTTTTTACTCTGTATAAAAATAAAAAAGATGCCCGTTATACCGGACATCTTTATACATTGTGCATAAATCGGTGGTTATCCACAAAGTTATCCCTAGTTATACACATTTTTTCGTGAATAACTCGACTTATCCACTGTTGATAAAATAATTTTACTTAAATTTCATAAATTTTTGTCGCTACTGCTTTATCTGTATCATGTATCTGCACTTCATTCACAGTATCAATATCATGTTTATTTAAGATTTGCTCTACACTCATCCTTGCCAAGTCTTTCATATTATTATCCTGCGATAAGTGTGACAGATAGATGCGTTTCGTACTTCCTGTAATCACGTCTCGCATTGCATAGGCTGCATCTTCATTTGATACGTGTCCCATATCACTTAAGATACGTTGTTTCGTACTCCAAGGATAGCGTCCCATTCGGAGCATATCCACATCATGATTACTTTCAAAGACAAAACAGTCAGAGCCGTGTATCATGCCTTTCATACGGTCTGATACATATCCTGTATCAGTAATCACTGTAAGCTTCTTATAGTTGTTATTAAAGATATAAAATTGCGGATCTACTGCATCATGTGACACGTTAAATGACTCGACATCCATTCCTGCGAGTGTCTTCATTTCGTACGGATTAAAGATAAACTTTTGTTCATCAGGTATCTTACTATCCGCTCGGTTAATGCGTTCCCATGTTTTCTCGTTCGCATAGATTGGCAGTTTATATTTTCTGGCAAGTACACCTAATCCTTTAATATGATCGATGTGTTCATGTGTCACGAGTATACCGTTTAAGTCTTCGATTTTTCGGTCAATTTGTTCGAACAAACCTTCCATTTTCTTTCCGGTAAGTCCTGCATCTACTAGAAGCGAGCCTTTCTCGCTTTCTACATAGACTGCATTTCCAGTACTCCCGCTTGCTAATACTGACATATTTATCATTTCAATCACTCACTCATTACAAAATTGGTTGCTCTGGATTCACGGCGTCTACATAATACGTAGTCGATGTTCCGTCTGCTTTAATGACAGCAACTTGCCATGTTGGTTTCAATACTTGCCCGCGTACTTCGCGTACGATTGAGTAATATCCTAGTCTGACGCTTGTGACTGTATCGCCTCGTTCTAAGGCTGTTTGATAGTATAATACTTCTATCGCTTCTTTTGCCGGAATCACTTTTTTCTTTTCATTATTCTTACCCAAACCTTCCTGAATATCTTTCAGATAAGTTTGTTTATACATTGTGACTTCATTATTTGTATTATAACTAAATGCGAGTTGTGCTTTATCATTATTAAGTATCGGATATTCTCCGTAAACCTGATCAAAGTAAAGAATATGTTCTTTGCGATCAATCCCGCTTAAGGTGTATTCTTTTCCTTTATCTACTTGCGTTAAGATATATTTTTTCAGAGCATTGACGATACTTGTTTCATCAATACTTTTAAGTTTAATCTTTGGTTTAACTTCAACTGTTGTCACTGTTTTTAATGCTTCGCTCTTCTTACCAAAGTCCGACACACTCTCAGTAAATCCCGCACTTTTCGCTGACATAATGTTCATATAGACATTTTTCGCTGACGGTAAATCAGGTAATTTAATGCCTTCACGCTCAAAATCAATGCGTTCTGATTTAGTATCTTCTACAATGTTCGCACGTTGTACTTTCTCATGATAAATGAAACCTAAAGCAATATTAATAATCAGGAAGACAAATATAAATAACGATGTGGCATGTTTCCAATCCATTATTTCAGCCTCCCATTATCATATTCTTTCCACTCATCATTGTATTTGATAAACCATGCTGGTTTAAATGATAATGTTGACTGGATGGTTTCCTCATCTGAACGTTCCATTCTGTAGCCTATCATCATATTCGATACACGTTCAAATTGATATTGTTTACTTGATGCTAAAGAAAAACGTACTTCCTCAGCTGTCGGTAAATTTCTCACCTTTTGTTTCGTTGGGACTGCTACACTTGTTGTATAAAGTCCTCGCTTATATTCATAGACATCTTTATCTCCCCAGATGATATATATCTCAGATAATTTACGTTCATTGAATACTGGGTAGCCTTTAAAGAACATTTGATAGCTAATCGCACTGTCCGGCTGATTAATACCAAAATAACGATAATCATCTGTAAATCCACGATGTTCACTAATGAAATTAAATGAGTTAATTAAGTTATTCATCGGATTTGGCTTCCCGTGATCCACTTCTGATAAGTTATTAAATTTATACAATTCATTATTACTTGTCTTAACTATGCCTGTATTTGAGTTATATGTCTTAGATTGATTATTGTCTGAGCGTTCAATGATGCTATTCTTATCTCCAAGAACCACTTTGTTGATATCATCAACATTGATATTATCTGCTAAGTAACTATATGCTTGCGTATGTGTAGGTTTTTCAGGTACATATATGCTGGTTAATTCATCTGTTGTCTTCTCATTGGTAATAATACCTGTATACTCCTCCATATTTTTACGCGAATCTTTAACTAAATCATTAAATGCTTTACTTGATCCATTTGTCTCTATTTCTATCATTTTGTTATTGGTTGTTAGCATGTACATGACAATCTTTGCATGAGAATGGCTATCGATAATAATGCGATTGAAATTACTGTTCGAATCACCTTTAACAACATTATTTAATATATCCGATTGATACATCATGACCGGTATATCACCCGCATAATCAAGCATAATAAACTTATCATGCAATAACTTAGAAGTAAACGAGAGTCCTTGATGATTATTTGTTATTTCCGTTACTTTCAAACCGGATATACGGTTGATAAAATTAAGAATCGTTTCTTTGTCGGCAGTACCATATATGTGGTTATCTGAATATGAGATAACCTGATAAGGTAGAAATACGCTGTTGATATTATCTAAATTTTTTGGACTAAGTGCTGTGTTATTTTTAGTTATCGATGTTTCGATGTTCGCAAGGTTCGGTCTAAAATTCCATATTTTATAGGTCAGTACGATACTCGACATTACCAACATAAATAGAATGATTCCCTTTAAAATACTTTTAAACATCCCAATCACCATCATCTAAAACTTCACAAGGAAGCGTGATATAAACTGAGGTACCAAATCCTTCTTTACTATTCGCCCATATGCGTCCGTTATGTGCTTCAATAATCTCTTTACTGATTGCAAGACCTAAACCTGTACCACCCATTTTACGTGTTCTCGCTTTATCAACACGGAAGAATCGATCAAATATTTTATCTACTTTGTTTAAAGGAATCCCAATCCCATTATCCTTAATTTGAATTGTCATTCTGTTAAACAATGTATTTTGTTTCACGTGGAATTCCACTTTTTTCTTACCCTTAGAATATTTCAAAGCATTCGTAATAACGTTATCAAATACTTGCGTCATTTTATCAGGATCAATTTCTACAAAGATTCCTGTTTTAGGTATGTCACGGATAAATGTAGCATTTTTACCTTCGGACATCTCAAAACGGTTTATAATTTTATGGATAAACATATTAAAGTCGATCAATTCTTTATTCAAGTGATCATCCGTATTATCCATTTTTGATAATTGTAATAAATCATTCACGAGACGTATCATACGGTCCGTTTCTTCACGCGTAACATTTAAAAATTGGGGTGCGAGTGAAGTATCCTGCCATGCACCTTCTTCAAGCGCTTCAATATAACTACGCATTGAAGTCAGCGGTGTACGTAATTCATGCGATACGTTCGCAACGAATTCACGACGCTCATTCTCAACATGATGTTGTTCAGTAACATCATGTAAAACAGCAATATAACCCGTAATAAAGCCTGTATCCTGGATAATTGTAGAGAAAGAGGCACGCACAATCAATTGTTCTTTTTCATTCAGATCAATGACAATTCCTCCGGCAATATCCTGCAATTCGTCTAAGGAATAATGCTCCTCAATATTTAAAATATCCAGAACGTGACGTCCTTCAACTTCATCTTTATTCATATCAAGCATCTTTAACGCCATCTCGTTAACAATACGCACGCGACCTCTTCTGTCGGTTGCAATAACCCCGTCAGACATGTGGGTGATAACTGAATCAAGACGACGTTTCTCACTCTCTGTATTCGCCTGAGCTTCCTGCACGCGCTTTGATAAGTTATTGAATGTTAAAGCAAGTTCTCCAATTTCATCGTTACCATAAACTTTTACACGGTTTGTATAATTCCCTTTTGACATCTCCAGCGCTTGGTTACGCATGTCTGAGATGGGCTTCGTAATTGTACGCGCAATAAAGAATCCTAAAATAATCGTGATTAATAGAGATAAACCTGTCCCAATGATGAAAATACTATTAATTTTCATTAGTTGTGCATACACAGGCTCAATCGATTCTTCTACATGAATGACCCCTAATATTTTATTATCATCTTTGATTGGGAAGTTTTTAATCCATACACGAACCTTGCCACCCGGATCATCTCTTAGCTTTACTCTGTCATTTGTTTTGCCTAAGGACAAAGAAGATTTAATCTGGCTATCATTAATCTTTTGATTTATACTGTCACGGTTAGAGTCATTACTTGTCGCTAGAATCACTTCATTGTCATCAACATAACGTATCGTATCGATTTCAGTACGTAATGCATATTCATCTACTGTTTTCTGAATTTCTCGTTGAACTTTGTTAGACGTTTTTTTGTTATCTTTATAAATATTTCTTATGTCATAATTAATCGATTTGATTTGCTGATTAATATTTGTCTCAAAGTTTTTAGTTAATTCTTTTTCCAGATTATTTGTAAAATATAACCCGATAATCTGCATGCCGATAATAATGAGTAATACATATATTACAACCAGCTTAATATGTAATGATTGTAGTTTTTTATATAACATCTTCATTACACATTACTCCTGTGTCTGTAAGAAGTATCCTACACCACGACGCGTCACAATATATTCCGGATGACTTGCATCATCTTCAATCTTTTCACGTAAACGGCGAATTGTAACGTCAACGGTACGCACATCACCAAAATAGTCATAGCCCCATACCGTTTGAAGTAAATGTTCACGCGTCATCACCTGACCAATATGTTTCGCTAAATAATGGAACAGTTCAAACTCACGATGCGTCAGTTCAATATCTACACCGCGTTTTTTAATTGAGTATGCTTCCGGATAAACAATGATATCTTTAATGACAATATCCGTTGACTCTTCTTTTTCTTCTGTTTGCGCCTGCGTATAATGGCGACGTAAATTTGCTTTAACACGTGCAATTAATTCACGCGTAGAAAATGGTTTCGTCACATAATCATCTGCTCCCAGTTCTAAACCTAGCACTTTATCGATTTCAGAATCCTTTGCGGTAAGCATTATGATTGGCATATCGTACTTCTTACGAACTTCACGACATACTTCCATGCCATCGCGACCTGGTAACATGATATCCAGTAATACAATATCCGGCTGAACATTATAAATTAGTTCGACTGCATCGTCTCCATCATAAGCGACATGAACTTCGTAACCTTCTTTTTTAAGATTAAATTCTAATATATCAGCAATCGGTTTTTCATCATCTACAACAACGATTTTTCTAGACATCGCAATCCCTCATCTCTCGTAAAATTCAATAGTATCCTACTCTATAATTTACCACTGTTTCACACATTTTTCTATAACGTCGTTTTTTAATCAGACAACAAAAAAGAAGTTAGACAATTGTCTAACTTCTAAAAAGTTTACTCGGACGACTCATCCGGTATTATCTAGCGGTCCCGACGGGAATCGAACCCGCGATCTCCTGCGTGACAGGCAGGCATGTTAACCGCTACACCACGGGACCTTTATGATATAAATGGTGACCCCTACGGGATTCGAACCCGTGTTACCGCCGTGAAAGGGCGGTGTCTTAACCGCTTGACCAAGGGGCCATTTATTAATAGCACAAGATTGATTATAGCACGGAAAAAATAATTTTATCAAGCATTATTTTTAAAAAAAGTTGAAAAAATTTAGTATAATAATTATATACACTCAAAAATTTTATCTATAAGGAGCCATGTTATGTCAGAAACCTTTAAAAAAGCGACGAAACAGCATAAAAAACTACCATTTAAAGAAAAAGTTAAACGGTTCTCTTTTATTACAATCGGTGCAATCCTAATGGCTATCGCCCTGGAACTTTTTTTAGTACCTAACAAATTACTGGATGGCGGTATCGTCGGTATTTCTATTATGACTGCTCATCTACTCAAATTACCACTTGGCTTATTCATATTTATTTTAAACATCCCCTTCTTCTATCTTGGCTATAAACAAATAGGGAAAACTTTCGCTTTCTCAACTCTTTATGCTATTACACTATTATCAATCGGTACATTACTATTACATCCTGTACCTCCATTCGTAAATGAAAAATTTCTTGTCACAATTTTTGGCGGTGTGATACTCGGATTAGGTGTTGGTCTGGTGATTCGTTACGGGGGATCGCTTGATGGTTCTGAAATCTTAGCGATATTGATCAGTAATAAATCTCCATTTTCAGTTGGAGAGATTGTGATGGTCATCAACTTCTTTATCTACATTGCAGCAGGATTTGTCTTTACATGGGAATCAGCGATGTATTCAGTCATTGCTTATTTTATAGCCTTTAAAACGATAGACATCGTACAGCAAGGTCTGGATGAGTCGAAATCGGTATGGATTATTAGTGAGCAACATGAAGAAATAGGTGACGCTATTAATGCACGCCTAGGCCGAGGTGTCACGTATTTAACAGGTGAGGGCGCTTATACCGGGGACGATAAGAAAGTCATCTTTTGTGTCATTACACGTCTAGAAGAATTTAAATTAAAAGATATCGTTAACCATTATGATGAAAAAGCGTTTGTTGCAATTGGCAATGTGTCAGAAGTTAAAGGCGGTAGATTTAAGAAACGCGATATTCATTAATAAAAAACAGTAATAAAGTTGTCTATTAAAATAGATTCCTTTATTACTGTTTTTTAATTTATTATTTACTTGTATCCCATAAATCTTCTAAAAGATTCGTTTGTGTTCTATCTGGTCCTACTGAGAAGATAGAAATCTTAACACCACATAATTCAGAAATACGCTCTAAATAACGACGTGCGTTCTCAGGAAGTTCTTCCATCGTTTTAACACCTGTAACATCTTCTGTCCATCCTGGTAATTCTTCAAAGACTGGCTTACAACGATTTAAAGCATTTAAATTCGCTGGATATTCAGTAATCACTTCACCATCTAACTCATATGCAGTACAGATTTTAACCGTTTCTAAACCTGTTAACACATCAATCGAGTTGATTGATAAATCTGTAATACCACTTGCACGGCGTGAATGACGTAACACCACAGAGTCAAACCAACCGACACGACGTGGACGTCCAGTTGTTGTACCATATTCACGACCTACTTCGCGGATATGATGTCCATCTTCATCAAATAATTCTGTAGGGAATGGTCCATCACCTACACGAGAAGTGTAAGCTTTACAAACACCAACTACTTTATCAACGAAAGTTGGTCCAACACCTGTACCAACAGTTACATTACCTGCGATTGGGTTACTTGAAGTAACGAAAGGATATGTACCGTGATCGATATCAAGCATTACACCTTGAGCACCTTCAAATAATACTTTTTCTTCTGCGATGAATGCATCATCTAACACTTTAGCAGTATCGACTGTGTATTGTTTTAAACGTTGACCTGCTGCGAAATAAGGTTCAAAAATTTCATCAAAAGTGAATCCTTCTGCATTAAACATTTTTTCGAACAATTCATTTTTTGCTTTTAAGTTTTCTTCTAATTTCGCTCTAAACGTCTCTTCGTCTAATAAATCTGCCATACGTATACCGATACGTTGTACTTTATCTACGTAAGCTGGTCCGATACCTTTTTTCGTCGTACCAATTTTATTATCGCCACGCTTTTCTTCTTCCAGCTCATCTTGTTTTAAGTGATAAGGTAAGATCACTTGAGCACGGTTTGAGATGCGTAAGTTATCGGTTGAAATCCCTCTTTCATTTAATCCATCTAATTCTTTTAATAACGCAACCGGATCCACTACAACACCATTTCCGATTACTGATAATTTATCTGAATAGAAAATTCCTGATGGTACTAAGTGTAATTTATATGTTTCTCCACCGAATTTTATAGTATGACCTGCATTATTTCCACCTGAAAAACGAGCAATCACGTTTGCCTGTTCTGCTAAAAAGTCTGTGATTTTACCTTTACCTTCGTCTCCCCACTGCGTCCCAACAACTACGATTGATGACATGAGTGCACCTCCAAATTTTCTTAACTAACCTTAGCCATTCTATCAATATATAAATAAAAAATCAACCAAAATCCGAACATTAATAAATATACAGTAAATCAGTAGATTAATAGTGAATTTAAGCTATATTGATGTATAAATGTATAAAAAATTTTATTTTGATACCTAATAATTGAATTATTCATCCTTATAATATTAAATGAAAAGCATTTTTCAAAATAATATCACATACATTCTAAAAATCTATTCATTCACAACACACCAAAACACGTACTTTATTTATATTTTAAAAAATAAAGTACGTGTTTTATTACATCATATCTGCATGTGCATAGTCGATATCCGTAAACTTATTATATTGTTTTAGGAAGTGCAACTTCACTGTACCCGTTGGACCGTTACGTTGCTTAGCGATGATGATTTCAATTTCACCGTTCTCATCTTGAGCACCTGCATCAATCTCAGCCTCTTCACCCTCTTCACCCTGTCCTCGATTATAGTAATCATCTCGGTAAAGAAAGGCTACAATATCTGCATCCTGCTCAATCGATCCTGATTCACGAATATCACTCATCATCGGACGTTTGTCTTGTCGTTGTTCCACACCACGTGATAACTGTGATAAAGCAATAACTGGACATTCTAGTTCACGTGCTAACGCTTTGAGCATTCGTGAAATTTCTGATACTTCTTGCTGGCGGTTCTCACTTGAGCGTCCACCAGAACCTTGAATAAGTTGAAGGTAATCAATCAGTATCATATCTAGGCCATGTTCCTGATGCAATCTTCTACATTTAGAACGAATATCCGTAATACGTATTCCCGGAGTATCATCAATATAAATATTTGTGCGAGATAATTTACCGACTGCAACCGTAAAACGATTCCAGTCTTCACTATCCATTTGTCCTGTTCTTAATCTATTTGAATCTACATTACCAGTACTACAAATCATACGCGTGGCTAATTGATCTGCACCCATCTCCAGACTAAAAATAGCTACAGTATAAGGCGTATCATTTGTCGCAACTTGTGTGGCAATATTTAAAGCAAATGCCGTTTTACCTACAGATGGTCTGGCAGCGATAATAATTAAATCATTACGGTTGAAGCCTGCTGTCATTTGATCAAGATCTCTGTAACCTGTAGGAATACCTGGAGTCTGACCTTTATTGTTATCCAGTTCTTCAGCATTATTAAAGACTTGCGTTAATACATCTTTAATATCTTTAAAGCCATCTGCCCCACGATTAGTTGAGACTTCCATGATACGTTTTTCCGCATCAGAAAGTAACGTTTCCAAATCAAGAGATTCATCGTAGCCATCTGCCATAATACTGTCAGCAACATGTATTAAACGACGTTTTACCGCATCACGGTAAACGATATCAACATAAAAATCAACATTTCTTGCTGTCGGCACTTTTTCTGATAGTTCAATTAAATACATTTCACCGCCACTTGCTTCAAGTGTTCCGTCTTTTGTCATCTGATTCATGACGGTGATAATATCAACAACATCATTGCGTTCAGAAAGCGTTAGCATCGCCTGAAAAATATTTTGATGACTTTTTCGGTAAAAGTGCAACGGTAACAATGTTTCAAGCACAGAAGATAATACTTCATTATCAATAAAGATAGCACCTAAGACAGATTGCTCCGCTGTTAAATTAAAAGGTAGTTTCTTACCTTCAAGATAATCTGACATATTATCCTCCTATGATATTTATTCTTCCGTTACATGTACTTTTAATGTACCACTCACTTTATTATGTAACTTCACCGGTACGTTCGTGTAACCTAAACTTCTAATACCATCATGTAAGTCCATTTTACGCTTATCTAACTTAATGCCATGTTGTTTATTTAAAGCATCAGCAACTTGCTTAGAACTTACTGAGCCAAATAAACGACCACCTTCACCAGATTTAGCTTTAACTTTAACTTCTAATGTTTCTAATGTAGCTTTTAATTTTTCCGCTTCTTCTAATTCATGTTGTTTATCTAATTCTACGCGTTTCTTTTGAGCTTCAAGCTGCTTTAAATTACCTGGTGTTGCTTCTACAGCATATTTATTTTTTAATAAGAAGTTATTTGCATACCCTACTGGTACTTCTTTCACTTCGCCTTTTTTACCTTTTCCTTTAACATCTTGAGTAAATATTACCTTCATTATTGATCGTCTCCTTCGTCTTGTTCATGTATAGTTTGTCTTAAATAATGAATTGCTTCATCTATCGTCATGTTTTCAAGCTGGGTGGCTGCATTAGATAAATGACCGCCTCCCCCCATGCTTTCCATAACAAGTTGTACGTTGATTTCTCCTAAAGAACGTGCTGAAATACCAATCACATTCTCTTTACGTTCAGCTACAACAAACGATGCTTCAACGCCCTCAATGCCTAATAATTCATCAGCGGCCTGAGCCACTATCACCGGATGAACAATCTCACCGATTGGTCCATGTGCAATAGCAATACCGTTGTCTTCAAGTTGTACAGTACGGATAATTTCTGAACGCTTAATATACGTTTCGATATCATCTTTTAAGAAGTGCTGACAAAGAATCGTATCTGCACCGTGGTTTCTTAAGAAACTTGCAGCATCAAATGTACGTGAACCTGTTCTAAGTGTAAAGTTTCGTGTATCTACAATAATACCTGCAAGCATCACTGTTGCTTCTAAACGTGTTAATTTGTGTTCAGTGGGTTGATATTCAAGTAATTCAGTCACTAATTCTGCTGTTGAACTTGCATATTGTTCCATATACACAAGTAACGGGCTATCAATAAACGATTCGCCACGTCGATGATGGTCGATGACTACTTTGCGATATGCTTTATTAAGTATACTCTCATCAATTACCATTTCAGGCTTATGCGTATCAACAATGACTAAAGTCGTTTTCTTAGTCATCATATTCCATGCTTCTTCAGAAGAAATGAAAATTTCATCAAGTTCTGGTTTTTCTGAGATTTCAGCCATTACACGTGACAGGGTATCATCAACATCATGATTATTCAGTATAATGTTTGCCTTTAAATTATTCATTTTTGCAAAGCGCGCTACCCCTATGGCAGCACCGATAGCATCCATATCAGGACGCTTGTGCCCCATAATTATTACATTGTCACCTTCGATTAGTATATCGCGTAACGCATGTGAAATAACACGAGCACGGACACGGGTACGTTTTTCCATAGGATCCGTCTTTCCACCGTAGAATCGTACATTACCATTCATATTCTTAATAGCGACCTGGTCACCACCACGACCTAACGCTAAATCTAAACTTGATTGTGCAAGGGTTCCTAAATCTAATAAATTTTCACTACCTTCACCAATACCAATACTTAAGGTGATATGTGTTTTAATTTCACGGCTTTTCTCACGAATACTATCTAATAGATTGAACTTTGTTTCTTCAATCTGATGAAGAATTTTTTGATTGAAGAACATCATATACTGGTCAGACTGATAACGTTTAATATAAACGTTATTCTCTTCAGCCCATCTATTAATTTCTGTAGACATCATACTATTAATTTCCGTACGTTGTGCATCAGCCATGTTTTGCGTGATTTCATCAAAGTTATCTAGAAATAAAATACCTATAATCGGCTTACCATCTTCATAAAGTGCCTCAGTTTCAACTTTATCTGTAATATCGAAGAAATAAAGAATGCGATTATCTTCAGCATAATTCACTTTAAATTTATAATCTTCAAACACTGCCGTTGTTTCTTTAATTCCTGGATTTTTAAACTGATTGAGCAAATTAGGGAATACATCATGGATGGATTCAGAAATAATCGGTATCGTGATTTTATCGTTGATAAAATGATTATGCCATTCAATATGTTCGTTATCATCTAAAAGTATCACACCAATAGGTAATTCACTGATAGCATGTTTCTTCCCACGGTCAATAGATGTAGAAAGATTAGCAATGTATGTCTCATTATGTCTGATACCGTGTCTCAAATAGACCAGACAGACACAAGTTATCACAATAAGTATGCCGAAGGTCACCAAAGCCGTCATTGGATGAACAGTGTATAGTATTCCTGTGACAATAAATGAAACAAGACACATGATCACAAAAGGCATAATTAATGTTTGTTTATTGTACTTCCTATTCATTATGACACCTCATCAAAATATTTATTACTTACGTTTTACAGGTATTCTTTTCTTTAAGTTTATCATCAAATCAATCATTCCGAAAAGTTGCGTAATAGGTGAATAGATAACAGCAATAAAGAAAACAAATACATTCAGTACCGTATGTGTCTTTCTAATACGCATAAAATAATGATATAAAGAGAGACCTTGAATGAAAAATAACCATTCTATTACATACCTTAAGTTTATCACGATTCCAAGCGCAACATAATCTGTTTCTGTAATACCGAAATGCGCAAGTAATGTAATTAAATAAATAATGAGTAACACTTTTGGAAACTGCCAGCTATAAAGCGGCTTAAAATTAGGCGTTGCAATTTTAAATCGACGCAATAACGGCATCGTTATAAGCAATTGTAATAAAGCGAGTATAAATAAAAGAAAAATAACGATACCTGGCACCTGCTTAAGCAAATCATTCATACTGTTGTTGAACAGTTCAAGTTGGTGGACTGAAAGTGTACCGTCTTTTACCCCTTTAGATAAATAATCATTATATATATTTAAAGTAGGTTTGAACCACGTCTGCACTTTAGGGAGATAATCAGTAAGTTGTAAAAAGATTACTGAAATCAAAGTATAGATACTATAAAATACCGTAAGTATGTATAACATACGTTCTCTTGATGTTTTTTCATGGAGTAATTGCCCAATAATATAACCTGCAAATATCGCGCTCATCATGACCTGCATCGTAAAAATAGACATAAAAACTGTTATTAGAATGATAATCGTGCTCATTACATAATAGCTATTACGCGATTTGCAAAATAGATAGACAGTTGGTAATAATAAAAACGGTGCGATAAATAAGACCATAAAAGGTAGAAAATTTATCAATAAAGTTATCAGTAACATAATCAATGTAACGATAACCGTCTTACTTAAATCAATCTTCAACATAAAATCTCACTTTCTAAAAATATTCTATAACTATTCTATTTTACAACTTTACCTTAAATACCTCAATGTATGTACATTTTTATTCAAACGACAAAAAAGACTACCTATTAAATAGGTAGCCAAATTTATATCAATTAACCTTCAATAGCGTATTCTACACCAGCTTCAAACTTAACGTCTTTACCAACCATAACGCCGCCAGTTTCTAATGCTTGGTTCCAAGTTAATCCGTATTTTTCACGGTTGATTGTACCAGTTACTACTAAACCAGTTACATCTCCACCTGACATAGGATTTTTGTGAACGCCGTTGAACTCTAAATCAAATGTTTCTTCATTTGTAACACCTTTAATTGTTAAGTCACCAGTAATAGAATTGTTTGTTAGTGATTTAGATACAAATGTAATTTCAGGGTATTGTTCAACATCAAAGAAATCGCCTGATTTTAAGTGGCCGTCACGATCTGCATTGTTAGTATCAATTGAATCAACTTTAACAGCAGCATTCACTTTTAATGAAGATAAATCATTGATGTCACCTGTTACTGTTGAAGTGAAATCTGTGAATTCTCCTTTTACTTTTGAGACCATCATGTGTTTTACTGAAAAATCGATGCTTGAGTGTGTGTTGTCTAATGTAAAGTTTGTCATTGTTAAATTACCTCTTTCGTTATTTGTTTTAGTTTGTTTGTCCTTGCCAAAAAGCTTTTTAAACATGCTTAATCATTCCTTATCTCTAACTTATATATTTAATATATCAGATATAAATAATATATTCAAGTATAAAAAATATATTTATTAAAAAGATAAAGAAAAATTTGTACAAAACAAAAAACAAGGTACCTATTATATAGATACCTTGCCTGTTTAAATATTAACAATTTAATATTTTTATATTACTTAATTACTGTTTGTCCGCCCATATAAGGTACTAATACTTCTGGTACTGTGATTGTACCGTCAGCATTTTGATAGTTTTCAACTACTGCTGCAAACGTACGTCCAACCGCTAAACCAGAACCATTTAAAGAATGTACAAATTCAGTTGCACCATCTTTATCACGTTTGAATCTGATATTAGAACGTCTTGTCTGGAAGTCAGTCATGTTAGAACAAGAGCTGATTTCTTTATATGCATTATAGCTTGGTAACCAAACTTCAATATCATAAGTTTTTGCTGCACCGAAACCAATATCACCAGAACATAGAGCGATTGTGCGGTAAGGAATTTTTAACTCTTCTAAAATACGCTCACCATTATGTGTCATCTCTTCTAATGCCGCATAAGAATTCTCAGGTAATTCAAAACGAACCATCTCAACTTTGTTGAATTGGTGCATACGAATTAATCCACGTGTATCACGACCTGCAGATCCTGCTTCAGAACGGAAACATGCTGTTAATGCAGTAAACTTAACAGGGAACTGCTCAACATCCATGATTTCTCCACGATAGTAGTTTGTTAAAGGTACTTCAGATGTAGGGATAGCATATAAACCATCTTTTTCAATTTTAAATAAATCTTCTTCAAACTTCGGTAATTGACCTGTACCATACATAGAATCAGCATTAACAAGTTGTGGTGTAACCATTTCCTGATAACCATGTTCTTGCGTATGAATATCTAACATGAAGTTATATAATGCACGTTCAAGTCTTGCACCATCACGTGTTAGGAATGCAAATCGAGCACCAGAAACTTTTGCAGCACGTTCGAAATCTGCCATTTTTAATTCTTCCACAAGATCCCAGTGTGCTTTCGCTTCAAAATCAAACTCACGAGGAGTACCCCATTTACGAACTTCAACGTTATCATCTTCATCTTTACCAAACGGTGTTTCATCACTTACTAAGTTTGGTAAACCTGCAAGTTTGTCTTTTAAGTCAGCTGCTACTGTATTTAATTCAGTATCAATCGTTTTAATTTCTTCACCAACAACACGCATTTCTTCAATGGCATCATCAGCATTTTCATTATTACGTTTTTTAAGTGCAATTTCTTCACTTGCTTTATTACGTTTTGCTTTTAATTCTTCAGTTTTAGCAGTTAATTCACGATTTTTAGTATCTAAATTTAAAATTTCTTCAACGATCGATGTATCAATACCACGCATTTCTAACTTTTTCTTAACATACTCAGCGTCATTTCTAAATAATTTAATGTCTAACATGTAGTTCTCCTCCTGATTTTAATTTTGAATGATATTAGCGGGTACAAAAAAATACCACGTCCCTTATACAAGGGACGTGGTATTTACGCGTTGCCACCCTAATTAATAGTTAATCATAGATTAACTATTCACTCCATTTCATAACGGCTCATCACCGGTTTGCCAAACTTTATATATGGGTAGAATTTCATGTATTCAACATCATAGCTTGCACCAACCGCTATGTCTCTTAAAATTGTCTCAACATTACTTATCCCAAATGACAAATGTATTATTTGATTTGATATTATAGTATCATAGGACTATCAGAATGACAACAATAAAATTCTGAAAAATTAAAATTAATTTTTTTACCATAATATCTATACTTTTTGATAAAGGAGAATCAACATGGAAATCATAGAAAATATTCAAATCCCTAAGCGTAAAATCGTCTCTCACAAAGGGGATTATGGACGTATATTACTGATTGGCGGCAATCAAAATATGGGTGGTTCTATCATGATGGCTGCCAGAGCATGTGTCTACAGCGGGGGTGGACTGACTACTGTTGCCACTCACCAATCTAATCACACTGCACTCCATTCAAGATGTCCTGAAGCAATGGTATCAGATATTAATGACATAAAACGATTAACAAAATTAATCGAAGGTGCTGATAGCATCTTAATTGGTCCCGGTTTAGGGCTGGATTTCCAGGGAAATAATGTTCTTACTATATTATTTCAGCATATTAAAAGCCATCAGACACTTATAATTGATGGGGATGGCATCACGATTCTAAGTAAGTTAAAACATCCATTACCAAACTGTAATGTCATTTTTACACCCCATCAAATGGAGTGGGAAAGATTAAGTGGCATCCCAATTGCTGAACAAACACCGGAGCGTAATCGAGCAAAAGCAGATGAACTTGGTGCACATGTTGTCCTGAAAAAACATGAAACAGAACTGTATTTAAAGAGTGGGGATTATAAGATTACTGTCGGTAATGCTGCAATGGCATCTGGTGGAATGGGTGATGCACTAGCAGGCGTGATCGCAAGTTTCCTGGGTCAGTTTCATTCTGAAGAAGCTATTAAAAATGCTGTCTATATCCACAGTTTAATTGGAGATAAACTTGCACAGGAAATGTACGTTGTACCTGCGAGTCGTATTATTGATGAACTGCCATATATGATGAAAGAACTGGAAGCACAATAAAATTAAAAGCAACGATAATATTATTTTGAATATTATCGTTGCTTTTTTTATCATTATTCACTTTTCTCGATATCACTAAGCATTTCCGGATCATTTAAATCATGTTCACGGTAACGTTTAGTATCAGGCATCTTTAAGATAAAGTCTTCTTGTAATGCGAGTTCTACTTTCACATCTTCAATTTCATAATCAAAGACATGTCCACCTGTTTTACGATCATCACTAAGATAATGAACATGATATCCACCGACCCCAATACCAGTTATAAAGTGGGGTGTATAGAAGCCGAATAAAGTACCTTCAGTGTTTTCAATATCAAAGTAGCCTTGCTCTTTCACCGCTTCAACAAGTTTCGGATAAGGTGGTGTTTGTTTTTTTACTGCTCTTGCCTTAACCAACTTAAATTTACCGCTTATTCTTACTGCATGAAAATAGTTCGTTCCTTGAATTTCTTTTAAGATCAGTTCATCAAGTTGTTCTTTATTCATTGATTGATTAAACAATAACGTTTGTGTTGGTTTAAAATCCATCATACTGGCAAAAGGAGTTGTTTCTTCCTTATCCACAACGCGTACATTACCTGTACTTTCAATTACATAAGGTTGTCCTTCTAAGACAATAAGTTCTCCGTTTAATCCATCTAATGTACCAATACCATTGTTACCTGTTGCAAGTATGTCGTTTATTTTAAATGTTCCTTCAAACATTCCACCTACAAGCGCACCCATCGTTGAATATTGATATAAATGATTCATAAGTCCTCCTAGTTTGTTACGTCTGGTAATAAATCAGCCATTAATTGTGCGTTATTACTATAATCTACAGGGATTTCAACAATTACCGGACCATTTTCTGCATCATCCAACGCTTTTTTTAGTACTGCTTCTAATTCGCTCGAATGATTAACTTTATAACCTTTAGCACCCATTGATTCCGCATATTTAACAAAGTCAACTGGTCCTAAGTCAACCGCTGCACCTTTACCATACTTATTAACTTGCTGGAATTTTACCATATCATAATGGCCATCATTCCATATCAATTGTACGATTGGTGCTTTAAGACGTACTGCTGTTTCTAACTCTTGTCCTGAGAATAAGAATCCTCCATCTCCTGCCATTGAAACAACCTTTTTACCCGGACGAACAATTGACGCTGCAATTGCCCATGGTAATGCTACACCTAACGTCTGCATACCATTCGAGAAGAGTAGATGACGTGGTGAATAACTTCTAAAGTAACGTGCCATATAAATATATAAAGAACCCACGTCCACTGTCACTGTCGTTTCGTCATCAATCAGTTCACGCACCGTTTTAACAATATGTTTCGGATTAACCAGTTCAGCGCTTAGATGATCTTCTGGTATTTCATATTTCTTTTGAATTAAGTGCGCAATATTATCCAGTGTGGCTTTCGCCTCATCATTTAATTGAATATCTCCCGCTTTAAGCTTTTCATCCAGACGTTGAATAGTTAATGCGGTATTACCGATTAATTCAGTAACTGGTGCATAGTGGTTATCAATATCACTTTGCACTTCGTCGATATGAATAATTGTTTTTTCATTTTCTTTATTCCAGATAACCGGATCATATTCAATTGGGTCATATCCAACAGTGATAACTAAATCAGCATGTTTTAATAATTCATCTCCCGGTTGATTTCTGAATAAACCAATACGACCGTAGAAATGTTCTTCTAATTCACGTGAAATAATACCAGACCCCTGAAATGTTTCTACAACTGGAATTGGATTATTCTTCATAAATGCACGTATCGCATGTGTATTTTCTTCTGAAGAAGCACGCATACCGAGTAAAAATACAGGTAATTTTGCTTGTTTAATTTTTTCTGCCAGTGCATCAATTTCAAATGACGGTGCTGGGCCTAATATAGGAGGTTCTTTAACAACAATTGCCTCTACATCAACATCCTCTGCTGAAATAACATCTTGTGGAATACTCACAAAGGCTGCACCTTTTCGTCCTTCCACACTTGCCCGGAATGCATTCGTTACCGCTTCAGAAATACTATTTGCTGATTGAACTTCAACTGAATATTTTGATACATGACTCATTAATCCCGCATTATCTAAAGATTGATGTGTACGTTTTAGACTATCTTCACGCTTAACGTTACCACCTACAGCTACAACTGAATCACTCTCTGAATTAGCAGTTACCAATCCTGTTGCAAGGTTGGTAACACCAGGGCCACTCGTAACAAGGACTACCCCAGGTTTACCTGTGATACGACCGATACCTTGTGCAATTAAAGTTGCATTTTGTTCGTGACGTGTTACGATAACTTCCGGTCCTCTGTCTTCTAATACATCAAATGCTTTGTCAATCTTAGCTCCGGGTACACCAAACACATGTGTAACACCATGGTTAATTAGTGTATCTACAAATAAATCTCCACCTGATTTTTTCATCAATGAACGCTCCTAATTAATTATTTTTTCAATTTAAATGCTAATACTATTGCATGCGAACATCAACATATACGCTTGTGAAATATAAATCCCCCGATTATTAGACTAAAACTCTAACAATCGGGGGAACAATTTATCTATGAGTACACTATGCGTGTCACCACTTATTCATTGTCATTATTTTCTTCAAATATGTCATCAAAAGATGAATTCTCTAAAATGTCTTCTTTTGTTTCAAAAGATTCTTCTTCAACGGTACCTACAACATGTCCGTCTTCAGTATCAATGTCTTCATTCTGATCTTCTAAAGCTTCCTCAGTTAAAGTTGTCTCTTGCTCAGCAATCACTTCACCTGGTACTTTATCTGCATCGATGTCTTCAACATCTTCTTCTTTTTCAACTTTTGCTACCGTTGCTACAAGTTGTCCTTCGCCTAATTTAATTAAGCGTACACCTTGTGCAGAACGGCCATTTTGTGAGAATTCAGCGACATCTAATCGAATCACTACGCCTTGATTTGTTACTAACATAATATCTTCATCACCATTAACCGTCGTAATGCATACAAGATTACCATTTTTCTCAGTAATACTTGCAGTCTTTATACCTTTACCACCACGGTTTGATATACGATATTCAGTTTCAGTTGTACGTTTTCCGTAACCTTTTTCAGTAACAACTAACACTTCATGCTCACCATTTGATTCAATAACATCCAGCCCAATAACTTCATCACCTTCACGTAATGTAATACCTTTTACACCCGCAGCTGTTCTACCTAATGGACGTAATTTATCCTCTTCAAAACGAATAAGCGAAGCATGCTTTGTTCCGATAATAAGTTGTTTATTACCATCTGTTAAACGTACCGCAATTAACTCATCGTCTTCTCTAAAGTTAATTGCAATTTTACCGTTCTTATTGATACGTGAGAAATGTGAAAGACTTGTACGTTTAATGATACCGTGTTTTGTTGCAAAGATGATAAATGCGTCTTCACGATCCAAATTCTTCACAGCAATCATCGTACTGATTTTCTCATCTTTATCCAGTTCCAGAACGTTTACGATAGGAATACCTTTTGATTGTCGAGATAACTCAGGAATTTCATATCCTTTAACTTTATACACACGACCTTTATTCGTAAAGAACAGTACATTATCGTGTGTTGAAGTTGTAACCACTTGACTCACAAAGTCTTCATCCAGTGTATTCATTCCCTGAACTCCTCTACCACCACGGTGTTGCGTGCGGTAAGTTGAGGCCGGCAGACGTTTAATATAATTGTTATGACTTAATGTAATGACAATATTTTCTTCATCAATTAAATCTTCATCTTCTAATTGATCAAAACCGCCGGCAGTAATTTCAGTACGACGTTCATCGCCATATTTATCACGGATTTCGATAAGTTCTTCACGAATAATTTGCAGTAGTTTTTCTTCATCTGCTAAAATCGCACGTAATTCATCAATATACTTTAACAATTCTTGATATTCTGCTTCAATCTTATCACGTTCTAAACCTGTTAAACGGCGTAAACGCATATCTAAAATAGCTTGTGCCTGACGTTCAGATAACTTAAATTGTTCCATTAAGCCTTCCATTGCTTCAGCATCATTTTTAGACCCTCGAATCAATGCAATAATCTCATCGATATGATCTAGTGCAATACGTAATCCTTCTAAAATATGTGCACGATCTTCTGCTTTCTTTAAGTTATACTCTGTTCTTCTTCTTACTACGACTTTTTGATGCTCTAAATAGTGATAAATTGCTTGTTTTATGTTCAATGTTTTCGGTTGACCATCAACAAGGGCTAACATATTAACACCGAATGAAGTTTGTAGTGGTGTCAGTTTATATAAATTATTTAAAATAACATTCGCATTCGCATCTCGACGCACGTCAATAACAATGCGCACACCTTCTTTTAAACTTGTTTCATCACGTAAATCTGTAATGCCATCTATTTTTTTATCACGCGCAAGTTCCGCAATCTTTTCTACTAATCGTGCTTTATTCACCTGATAAGGAATTTCAGTAACAATAATCGTCTCTTTGCCATTTGGGCGTGTTTCAATTAATGTCTTTGCACGCATAATGACTGATCCTCGACCCGTCTCATAAGCACGACGAATACCACTACGTCCTAAAATAAGTCCTGCTGTTGGGAAATCCGGTCCCTGAATAAATTCCATGAGTTCAGGAATTGAGATCTCAGGATTTTTACTTAATTCTAAGACACCATTAATTACTTCTGTTAAGTTGTGCGGCGGAATATTTGTCGCCATACCTACTGCAATACCAGAAGCACCGTTCACCAGTAAATTCGGGAATCTTGATGGTAATACGATTGGTTCACGTTCGTTACCATCATAGTTATCTTTGAAATCAATCGTGTCTTTGTTAATATCACGCATGAGTTCCATAGCAATCTTAGACATACGGGCCTCTGTATAACGCATCGCAGCAGCACCGTCACCGTCCATAGAACCAAAGTTCCCTTGACCATCAACGAGCATATAACGATAACTGAAGTCCTGCGCCATACGTACCATCGCTTCATAGATTGAAGAGTCACCGTGTGGATGATATTTACCCATAACATCCCCTACGATACGGGCAGATTTTTTGTATGGTTTGTCAGGAGTCATACCCATGTTGTTCATACCGTATAAAATACGGCGATGCACAGGTTTCATACCATCACGAACATCAGGTAAAGCACGTGAAACGATAACACTCATCGCATAATCAAGAAACGACTCTCTCATTTCACTTGTAATATTTCTATCCTGTAGTTTTGAATCGTGTTCTAAAGCCATAAATGGCGCCTCCTTAAGTTACTATCTTTATGCATCTACATTCGCGTATACGGCATTCTCTTCAATGAATGTACGACGATGTTCAACAACGTCACCCATCAACATTTCAAATACTTCATCCGCTTCAATGGCATCACCTAATGTTACTTGTAACATCGAACGGTTCTCAGGATTCATCGTTGTTTCCCATAATTGGTCAGCATTCATTTCACCTAAACCTTTATAACGTGCGAGTTGCCATTTTGGTGTTGCTGGTAATTCTTTTCTAAGCTTTTCTAATTCACGTTCGTTATAAACGTAATATTTCTTCTTACCTTGTTCGACTTTAAATAGTGGCGGCTGCGCAATATATACATAGCCTGCTTCAAGTAACGGTCTCATAAATCGATAAAAGAAGGTTAATAGTAATGTACGAATATGCGCACCATCGACATCCGCATCGGTCATAATCACGATTTTATGATATCTCGCTTTAGAAATATCAAATTCTCCACCGATACCTGTACCCATCGCTGTAATCATAGAACGAATTTCGTTATTACCTAAAATACGATCTAAACGTGCTTTCTCAACATTTAAAATCTTACCACGTAACGGTAAAATTGCTTGTGTCTTAGAGTCACGACCTGATTTTGCAGATCCACCGGCTGAATCTCCCTCAACGATATATAATTCACTAATTGAAGGGTCTTTACTTGAACAGTCGGCAAGTTTACCCGGTAAGCTAGAAATCTCGAGTCCTGATTTACGACGTGTTACTTCTCGTGCTTTCTTTGCTGCCAGACGTGCACGAGATGCCATAATACCTTTTTCGACAATAATACGTGCAATCGGTGGATTTTCCATTAAGAAACGCTCAAAATTCTCAGCAAATAAGTTGTCTGTAATTTGACGTACTTCCGTATTACCGAGTTTCGTCTTTGTTTGTCCTTCAAATTGTGGATCACCATGTTTGATAGAAACGACTGCAGTAATTCCTTCACGTACATCTTCACCTGAAAGTTTTTCATCGTTGTCTTTAATTAATTTATTTTTTGACCCGTAATTATTAATCACACGTGTTAAAGCACGTTTAAAGCCATCTTCATGTGTCCCACCTTCATATGTATGGATATTATTTGCATAACTTAGAAGGTTGGTAGAATAGCCATTATTGTATTGAATTGAAATCTCAACTTCAATTTCATTACGTGTATCATGAATATAAATCGGTTCAGGGAATAATACTTCTTTAGATTTATTTAATAGTTCAACGTAAGACTTTATTCCACCTTCATAGTGATATTCGTCTTCAACAATTTCTTCTTCACGTTCATCACGTATCGTAATTTTAATCCCTTTGTTTAAGAAAGCTAGTTCACGTATACGTTTTTGTAGAATTTCATATTCATAAACAGTCGTCTCAGTAAAAATGTCAGGATCCGCTTTAAAACGAATTACCGTTCCTGTTTTATCTGTTTCTCCAACAACTTTTAAGTCGAAGGCAGGCACCCCTTGGTGATATGCCTGATGATGAATTTGTCCTTCTTTATGTACATATACTTCAAGTGTTGAACTTAAGGCATTAACAACCGATGATCCTACACCATGCAGACCACCAGAAACTTTGTATCCGCCACCGCCGAACTTACCACCAGCATGTAATACCGTTAAAATAACTTCAACAGCAGGACGTCCCATTTTCTTATGCATTTCAACAGGAATACCACGTCCATTATCCGTTACGCGAATCCAGTTATCTTTTTCTATTACTACTTCAATTTCATTAGCAAACCCTGCTAATGCTTCATCGATACTGTTATCAACAATCTCCCACACTAAATGGTGTAAACCACGAGAGGCAGTCGATCCAATATACATCCCCGGTCTTTTACGAACTGCTTCTAATCCTTCTAATACTTGTATCTGATCAGCACCATATTGGTCTAAATTTTGTTCCAAGATTGTCACCTATCTTTCAATTAGTCGAAATATGTCCATCAGAGACATTGAATAATTTCGCTCGGTTAATCGTTTCATGTTCAATACCATCCACTGATGTGGTTGTAACGAATGTTTGAACTTTATGTTGAATCGTTGTCAGTAAATGCGTCTGTCTTAAATCATCTAGTTCAGAAAGTACATCATCTAATAACAAAATCGGATATTCTCCAACTTCTAAATTGATAAGTTCAATCTCTGCTAGTTTTACAGATAATGCAGTTGTACGTTGCTGTCCTTGTGAACCATATGTCTGCACATCTATATCATTAATAGTAAATGTTATATCATCACGATGCGGACCGTATAAACTCTGTGCACGTTCTATTTCACGCTTGCTTTCTTTATTCAGCAGGGCAATACATGAGGCAGTCATCTTTTCAACATCATCACTATATTCAAGACTAGAGATATAGTGTAGTTTTAAATATTCTTTTTGTTTCGTTATACCTTGGTGGATAGGTAGAGCAAGTTCTTCAAGCTTTTCAATAAACAACTTGCGACGCATTGTAAGTTTCACTGCGTATTCTGCAAATTGCTCATTCAGTACTTCAAGCATCGTAACGTCTGTACTGCCTGACTGCTTAAGTTGCTTTAAATGATGATTCTTTTGTTTGAGGATTCTTTGAAAGTTGGATAAATCGTTGAGATATACAGCTGATATTTGTCCAATTTCCATATCAATAAATCGTCTTCTGATTTGAGGACTTCCTTTTACCAGGTTCAAGTCCTCCGGAGCAAAAAGAACGACATTCATATGACCTATGTATTCCGTTAATCGCTTTTGTTCTAAATGATTAACTTTCGCTTTTTTTCCTTTGGATGAAATCGTGAGTGATAATGGCATCATGCCATGTCGATATTCAAGCTGGCCTTCAATATGACTATATTGCTCTCCCCAGGATATCAACTCTTTATCATTAGAAGTCCTGTGACTTTTCGCCATAGCCAGACAATATATCGCTTCCAGCAAGTTTGTCTTTCCTTGCGCATTTATCCCAATCAAAATATTCACTTCATCGTTAAAAGTCAAATTTGCTTGTTCATAGTTTCTATAATGCGATAAGGATAGTGATTTTAATTTCATTATTGTTCCGTGTAAGTAATCTTATAAGTTTCGCCTTCAACTTCTAACATATCGTCCTGATGAAGCTTTTTCCCGCGTCTATTCTCTTCTTCACCATTAAGCATTACCGGATTATCCTGTAGGTACCACTTAGCTTGACCACCTGTAGAGATAATACCTTCTACTTTTAGAAATTGGCCTAAAGTGATTTCACTATTTAATTCGACTATATTTACCATTCACGGTTCACTCCTATTCCCTGTCAGTCATTATATAATTATACCTTTAATCTTGAAAAATTGCATGTTTTTTCACACAAAATAAAACGCTGAATGCTTATCATTCAACGTTTTATTTTGTGATTAATACATATTTTTCTAAATACACTATCTTAAGTTTTCATTCGGTTTCTTTACTAAGAGCATCACGATGGTGATAAGTAAAAATGCCGTCCCTGCCAAAAAGGGAATGGTGATAAATCCAAAATAATTAACATATTGCGTAGTACACGGAATACCGCCTACACATGGCTTAATTGAAGCGAAGCCAGGTACTTTTTGTTCGATGTAATGCAAGGCAGATATGCAAAATCCTATTACCGAGAACGTCATAATCAAATATTTAAAATGATATGCATTCGTGAATGCTGCAAATCCTGCAATTAACAATAATGGATACATTAATATTCTTTGATACCAGCATTTTTCACAAGGTACAAAATGCATGATTTCTGAATAAAATAAACTACCCAGCATTGCCACCAATGCAATTACCCAGGAAATATAAAAGTATTTAGTGTTTTTCATTATTTCAACGCCTTGTCTATCGCTGCCGTTACTTTGTCCATATCCATTGGGTCTTTAAGCGCTTTACCATCAACGATGATTGTCGGTGTTGATTGAATATTATGTTTCTGAGTAAGATCGATATCTTTTTGTACAGCCGCTTTTTCTTTGTTAGCCTTAATATCTTCAACAATCTTGTCTACATCACTCACTCCAGCAGTTTTTAAAGCTTTTTTGACTGCACCCATCGTTAACCATTTATCTGTACTGCCATTTTGTGTTTGTAATTTAAATAATGCATCATGAAAATCCCAGTATTTGTCTGGATTATTTTTTAATACTGTTTCTCCAGCTAAACCACCTAAAATTGATTCTTCAGCATGGAAAGGTGTGTGAATGAAATAATATTTAGCTTTTCCTGTATCAAAATATTTTTTCTTCAGTTCAGGCTTCATATTACCGTCAAAATACTTACA
Source organism: Macrococcus equi (assembly GCF_047426745.1). Taxonomy (GTDB): domain Bacteria; phylum Bacillota; class Bacilli; order Staphylococcales; family Staphylococcaceae; genus Macrococcoides; species Macrococcoides equi. The sequence goes on from NZ_CP179732.1 coordinate 873,325, forward strand.
AGCTGGGCATTTAAAATCTCCAAATTCAACGACTGTTACTTTTGCATCTTTCTTTCCCATCATCGGTTGTCCCTGAACATCTACTTTATCAGTTTTCACAGGATCTTTACCTTGATTACTATTTTCAGAAGTATTCATCGTAGTATCTACTTTCTCTGTATCTGCCTTATCTTTTTGTTTCATGATTACCATTGCTGCTAAAGCCCCTACAACAAGTAAAGTAAGTGCCATCGTAAAAATTAAAGAACTCTTGTTTTTCATCAGAAATACCCCTCTTAATCATGTTTATACTATGATTTATATTTAATAAAATTCATAGTATAAATTTTATATTAAATAAAATAACAATGCCACAAATAAATAATTAATCTTTTGTGAACTATTTTGTTTGTAATGCGCGCTTAAAGTTTTTCAGTAAACTCTTGTCGTTACTAAAGACACTACCTTTATAAATTTTTGCTGCTACGTAAAATAAAGCAACGATCGTAACGATACATAATACAATACCTATAATGATTTCTATATCGCTTGTCTTTTGAGAAATAGTTCTGAGTAACATCACCTGAGGGGTAAAGAAAGGTATGAAACTCGTAATTTTTACAAGTAAAGTGTCTGGTGTTGTCAAACTAAACATAGCGATATAAAAAGCAGCCATATTAAGAAATGTTACCGGCATAATTGCCTGTCCAATATCTTCAATCCTATTCGTCAATGAACCTACAATAGCACTTAGGCTAATGTATAACAATAAACCTAGAATTAAAAATATAAGGGCATACATTAAGACACGAACATTTTCTTGTGTAAATTTAAAACCAAAATTCTCAATTGTCTTATTGAGATTAAAGACTTTAACACAGATAGCTATCGTTATCGCATACACAATGATTTGTACAAGGGCTACTGCAATCACTCCAATAATCTTAGCCATAAGATGTGTAATAGGCGAAATACTCGTCACTATCATTTCAATGACACGAGAAGATTTTTCCTGTGCAATCTCAGTGGCAATTTGACTGCCATAATTAATTGTTATAAAGAAAATTAAAAATATACCTGCATAAACAAGGGCTGTATTTACAGCTTTACTCTCCTCTGATACTTTATCATTCGCATCTACCGGCTTAATAACTTTATTATCAACTTTTGCCTGTGACAATACTTTCGCAAGTTTATCAGGTGCAAGATTTAATGACTTAGCTATATTATTACTTTGAAAAGCTGTAAGAGTAGATTGTATCGGCATCATCTCATTGGTTCCTAAGCTATCTAAGGTATAGACCTTACTCTCGATTGTTTTATCTTTGTTTTCTTTAATATCGATTAACACTTTATACTTTTCGTTTTTAATCCCTTTTTTACCCGCTTCTATATCAACAATCTTTAATTTCTTATGCTTATTTACTTTTTGATATTCTTGTTTAAATAATGTCGCCAGCTGGTTATTTTCTGAGGTAATGACAGTAACATCATCCTCACTCTTATCAAAGAAATCATAAATTTTATCAGCGTTACTGAGTGCAATAATCGCTAGTATAACAATCAATGTTGTAATAATGAATGACTTACTAGACACTTTCTTCCAGAATGTAAGCCAGAAGGTTGGAATAAATTTATTCATGCTGACCACCCACTTTCTCGATAAAGATTTCATTCAGTGAAGGTTCATTAACTTGAAATCTTGAGACATACCCAATATCCTTCACCGCTTCAAAAATATTTGGTGCAATGTCACCATTCGCAATCTGAATACGCACATCATTTTTATTCTGCTTAAACTTTGTTACACCAGGAATATTTGCTAACATACTGAAATCATGGTCTCCTTCGATAATGATTTCTTTTTTTCCGAAGTCCTGTTTAACTTTTCTAATTTCACCAGAAACAACAGTCTTCCCTTTATTCAGGATACAAACATGATCACACATTTCCTCAACATGCTCCATACGGTGTGAGCTAAACACAATTGTTGCACCCTTTGCATTAATTTCCTGTACAGCTGATTTTAATAATTCTACATTGACAGGGTCTAATCCACTGAATGGTTCATCTAGTATGAGTAGTGATGGATTATGAATAATTGCACCGATTAATTGAATCTTTTGCTGATTTCCTTTAGAAAGATCTTCAATTTTTTTGTGCTTATTCTCTGGTACCTGAAAACGATTCAACCAATAATCCAGTGCCTTATCAATATCTTTTTTCTTCATACCTTTCAGTTGTGCTAAATATTGTATTTGTTCGCTTACTTTAAGCTTAGGATTTAAACCACGCTCTTCTGGTAAATATCCTATTCTGTCCGTCACTGAATAATCAATTGATTTACCGTTATAGGTAATCGATCCACTTGTTTTTGATAACAGTCCGAGGATCATTCGGAAAGTAGTGGTCTTACCCGCACCGTTTCCTCCTAAAAAGCCAAGCATTTCACCAGCAGGTACAGAAATGTTGACATTATCTACTGCTTTGAAATCATTAAACTGTTTACTTACATTTTCTAAAATAAGCATTGATATTCCTCCAAATAAAGATGTTACTGTCATTATAAAACAGTTTTTCATTTTTGTGCGTTAAAAAAAGGACATTACACAATCTTAACAATTGGTAAGGTCCTTAAAGCATCAATATGTGCGAATCGGTAAAATTAATTGAACAAGATTTTGATCTTCTTCAGGTCTTAAAATAAATGGTCTCATTGTTCCGAAGAACTCCACTTGAACTTTATCATTATCTATTGCGCGTAACGCATCCATCATATATTTTGAGTTGAAAGAAATCTTAATACCTTCACCTTCAAATTTATCTGTCTTAACATTTTCTTTTACAGTACCGATTTCCGGTGATGTTGATGATAACTCTACAGCATTTTCGGCAGCAGATAATTTAATGACATTATTTCCGCCTTCTCGAGCTAATAATGATGCACGATCAATCGCATGGAAGAAATCTCCGTTATTAATTGATAGTGCAGTTTCGTAACTTTCAGGGAAAAGTCTTGAAGTATCTGGATAATTACCTTCCAGTAAACGAGAAATAAAATTAATATTTCCCACTTTAAATAACACCTGATTAGAGGCAAAGAATATATCAATCGTTTCTTCTGAATCATCAATAATTTTATTCAGTTCACTTAGTGCTTTACCAGGAATAATAACATTGATAGCTTCAATGTTCGTGTTTTCTAATTTTAGCTTTCTTAACGCTAAACGGTGTGAATCTGTTGCAGTACAGTTTAACACACCATCTTGTATCATCCAGTTAACACCTGTTAACACTGGTCGTGTTTCTGACGTGGACACAGCGAAATTTGTTTGTTTGATTACATTCTTTAATACTTTGATAGGTAAAGTAATTGCTTCGTGTTCACTAACTTGAGGTAATAACGGATATTGATCTGAATCAATACCTGAAACGTTAAACTCAGATTGTCCAGATGTAATCTTTGCCTGGAAATGATCATTTGTTTCAATTGTTACTGTATCAGCAGGTAATTTTTTTATGATATCGACAAAGAAACGACCTGGTAATACGATTGATCCTTTATTTTCAACGGTTAATATTTCGTGATCTCCTAATTCAGTAGGTATTGTAATCTCAATAGATACTTCTGAATCTGAACCTGTTAATACTAATTTATTGTCGAATACATCTAATTTAATACCTGTTAATACGGGTAATGTTGTTCTTGGCGAAATTGCTTTTAACGTATCATTTAATTGAGTGATAAAGTAATCTCTTTGAATCGTAAATTTCATATTTGAATAAGCTCCTTAAAATGATATTTATATATATTTTATCTCTTTTAAAACCGTAATAATAGTAATAGGGGCTGTTAATAGGTGGATAAGTCTAGTAAAGTGAGTGACGAGAAGATATCCACATGTGTATAACTTGTGTGTATGTAATAAAAAATTATACACATTTTGCCGACTACCCCTTGATATCTTTTTCTATGTTTTTGATATCGCTTTTTAAACTATTATCATCTTCTAATTGCATTCTTATTTTTTCGTGCGCATGAATAACGGTTGAGTGATCACGACCTCCAAATTCCTCACCAATCTTAGGTAATGAGAAATCAGTTAACTCTCTTGCCAAATACATAGCGATTTGTCTTGGAAATGCAATAGATTTTGTACGTTTTTTAGCGCTAAAATCTTCAAGACGAATATTGTAATAGGCGCCAACTGCAGTTTGGATATCGTTAATCGTTATTTTTTTAGGTTTACTAGAGGCAATAATGTCTTTTAAAGCTTCAGCGACTAAATCTGAATTAAGTTCACGATTCACGAGTTTAGAATAAGCGACAACTTTAGTGAGTGCGCCTTCTAATTCACGGATATTAGATTGTATCTGTGTAGCGATATAAAGCATTGCTTCGTTCGGTATTTCTATATTTTCTTCTTCTGATTTTTTTCGTAATATGGCGATTCTTGTCTCTAGATCTGGAGGAGTAACGTCTGTTGTTAAGCCCCATTCGAATCGAGAACGTAAACGCTCTTCTAAAGTTGGAATTTCTTTTGGTGCACGATCACTTGAGATAACAATTTGTTTATGATTTTGATGTAGTTCATTAAATGTATGGAAAAATTCTTCCTGAGTTGATTCTTTACCAGCAAGAAATTGAATATCATCAATTAATAACACATCAACATTACGATACTTTGAACGAAATTCTTCTGTTTTATTGTCCTTGATAGAATTGATAAATTCATTTGTGAACTTTTCACTTGATGTATAAACAACTTTAGCATTTTCTTTATGTTCCATTACGTAATGGCCAATTGCATGCATGAGATGGGTCTTGCCTAAACCTACGCCACCGTAAATAAATAGTGGATTATAAGCTTTAGCTGGAGCTTCAGCTACTGCCAGGCTCGCGGCATGACTGAAGCGGTTACCACTCCCTATAACAAATGTATCGAAAGTATTATCAGTATTTAATTGGCTCGGTAAGATTTCCTGAGTTTTGCTTGGTTCAGGTTGTTTTTGCGGAGGAATCTCTGTATCTTCAAATTCATCAGAAATTACCTTGATATTTAAATGTTCCCCAATAGTTTCTTCTATGACTTCCTGGATTAGGTTAAGATAATTTTTCTTTAGCCAATCTGCATTGAAAGAAGTTGGTGCTAAAATAACGATTTGATTATTATCTAATGATTTAATCTTTGTTTCACTAAACCAAGTATCGTAACTTGCATTTGTGAGTTTTGTTTGCAATTTTGCTAATACTTTATCCCATATCGTATCGATTCCACTCATAAAGTTCCTCTTTCTTTTTAAAAAAATTTCAAAGTTATACACAAATAAAAAAATGTGAATAAACTTAAGCACAATGTTTATTTAATTTATCCACAACCTATTCACAGTTTGTGGATAAAAGTTAAGATATTAACGTTATCCACATGAAATATATCAAAATCTTATCAGAAAAATATTATAATATCAAGTATTAGAGAGAGTTATCCACAAAATTATACTTACTCACACGGAAGGTATATTATAAATGCGGATATGTGATTTGAGGTGTGAATAACTTCTTGAAAAGTTAAAGTACCTTAAAAATATCCACAAAAGGTTGTGAATAAATGTGGATAAGTGGATATCTTTTCTAACTTCCTTTAATAAGAAACGGGTTGATTTTAGAGACCTCATTTGATATACTTCAATAGTTACTGTAAATCACTAGACGAAATTCGATAGATGAAATATTAAATAATGGAGGTGTTTTAAGTGGTAAAACGTACTTATCAACCAAATAAACGTAAACATAGTAAAGTTCATGGATTCCGTGCACGTATGAGCACAAAGAACGGACGTAACGTATTAGCGCGTCGTCGTCGTAAAGGCAGAAAAGTATTATCAGCGTAAGATCACTGAACATTCAGTGGTCTTTTTATTTTGTTTAAAATAAGCAGGTATTCTAGTATAATGATTAAAAAGTAACTATTTAGTGATAAGAAGTTGGTGTACTGTGGAAAAAGCGTATCGTATTAAAAAAAATGATGATTTTCAAAAGGTTTATAAACAAGGGAAATCTGTTGCTAATAGACAATTCATTGTTTATAGACTGTCTAATAATGAAAATGAACATTTTAGATTAGGGATTTCTGTTTCAAAAAAAATAGGAAATGCCGTGACACGTAATCGTATTAAACGAGCAATCAGAGAAAGTTTTACGCGCCATAAAGATGATATTATTAAAGATGACTTTATAATTATTGCCAGAAACCCTTCAAAAGATATGACGGTTGAAGAGATTCATAAGAGTCTTGAACATGTGATGAAGATTGCGAAAGGTTTTAATAAAAGAATTAGTTAATCTTATAATGGGGGAATGCCTGTGTTAGAGAAAAAATACTGTGCATCGACAGTTGATGAGGCGATTCATCAAGGTTTAGTTGATTTAAATTTAGAAGAAAAACAAGTAAAGATTGAAGTTTTAAGTGCCGGAAAAAAAGGTTTCTTTGGATTTGGTCAATCGGATGCAATCGTGAAATTAATTGTTATTGATCCTGAACTTAAAAAATTACCCTCTATAGAAGCAATTCAGAGTAGAATGACAGATTTAAAAGAAGAGGTTGGAGTTCAGGAAAAAATTCAGCAAGAGATAATTGAAACGCATCTTCATATAGAGCCTGTAGAAGATAAGGACCTAACTAAACATCAATCTAAAGAAAAAGCATTGAACGATACAGAACGCTATATATCAGAAATTATCCAAGCTATGGGATTACAGGCTGATGTACACGGAACAATTAAAAATAGCAGTGAAGTTTTCATTGAACTTGATTCAAAAGACGCTTCTCGTATTATAGGCAAAAGAGGTCAACTCTTAAATAGTCTGCAGCTTCTTGCACAAAATTACTATAATCATATTGAAAAAGGCTATACAACGGTGACTTTAGATATTGAAAACTATAGAGCTAAACGCAAAGAAACATTGCAGAATCTGGCTCTAAATATGTCTAAAAAAGCAATTGCAACTAAAAAACCGGTGAAATTTGAACCTATGCCAAACTATGAAAGAAAAATTATGCATCAAATATTAACGAATATTGAAAATATCGAAACATATTCTGAAGGACGAGAGCCGCATCGATATTTAGTTATTAAAGCACGATAATTATAAGATTGAGATTAACTCTAAAAACAGATTGTTTTTAGAGTTAATCTATTTATTTGAAGCAAAAGTATTTTAATTTTTAACGATTCGCAATACAATCAACAAATGGACATTAAAGGGAGGATCGATGTATGGAATTTGATACAATTTCAAGTATTTCTACACCAATGGGAGAAGGTGCAATTGCAATTGTAAGACTTTCAGGTGATGAAGCAATCGCTATTGCTGATAAAATATATAAAGGAAAAAATAAATTATGCGATGTGGATTCCCATACTATTAATTATGGCCATATCATTGATCCTGAAACGAAAGATGTTATCGAAGAAGTAATGGTAGCGGTGATGCGTGCTCCAAGAACTTATACACGAGAAGATATTGTTGAAATCAACTGTCATGGCGGTATAATGACCGTTAACCGTGTATTAGAACTTACGTTATCAAATGGTGCTAAACTTGCTGAACCTGGAGAATTTACGAAAAGAGCGTTTTTAAATGGACGAATAGATTTATCCCAAGCTGAAGCAACGATGGACTTTATACGTTCTAAAACGGATCGTGCCAGCAAAGTAGCGATGCAGCAAATCGAAGGTCGTCTAAGTGTGTTAATCAAAGGCTTGCGTCAATCTATTTTAGAAATTTTAGCACAAGTTGAAGTTAATATTGATTATCCAGAATATGATGATGTAGAAGAGGCAACAAATCAGTTTCTGCTTTCTGAAGCTGAAAAGATTAAGGACAGCATCGAAGGACTACTTCAAACAGGTTCTCAAGGGAAAATTTTAAGAGAAGGATTATCTACTGTAATTGTAGGGAAGCCAAATGTCGGGAAGTCTTCAATGCTAAATAATTTAATTCAGGATAATAAAGCGATTGTTACTGAAATTGCCGGAACAACACGTGATGTTTTAGAAGAATATGTGAATGTACGTGGTGTACCGTTAAGATTAGTGGATACTGCAGGTATTCGTGAAACTGAAGATATCGTAGAAAAGATTGGCGTTGAGCGAAGTCGCCAGGCACTTAGTAAAGCGGATTTAATATTATATGTACTTAATTATAACGAAGCATTGACTGAAAGTGATTACCAGCTTGCTGAAGTTATCAAAGATGAAGATGTTATTGTAATTATTAATAAAACTGATTTAACGCAAGCGTTGGATATTGATGCAGTAAAACAAATGGTGGGTATGGAAACACCGATTGTCATGACATCCATGGTTGATCAGACAGGTATAGACCAATTAGAAGAAAAGATTCGTGATTTATTCTTTGAAGGTACTGTATCTAATCAAGATATGACGTATGTATCGAATGCACGACATATTAGTTTATTAAAAGATGCCAGACAATCAATTAATGATGCTATTACTGCTGCATCGAGCGGTGTACCGATAGACATGATTCAAATTGATTTAATTAAAACATGGGAATTGCTTGGAGAAGTGATTGGTGAGTCTGTATCAGATGGATTGATTGATCAGCTATTTAGCCAGTTCTGTTTAGGGAAATAAGGAGGAAAAACTTTGGAACAAAAATATGATGTAATCGTTGTTGGTGCGGGTCATGCGGGCGTTGAAGCAGGTCTCGCTTCAGCTAGAAAAGGCGCGAAGACTTTAATGCTAACAATTAATCTGGATTCAGTTGCCTTTATGCCATGTAACCCATCGGTAGGTGGACCAGCAAAAGGGATTGTTGTCCGTGAAATAGATGCCCTTGGTGGACAGATGGCAAAGACAATCGACAAAACACATATTCAAATGCGTATGTTGAATACAGGAAAAGGACCGGCAGTACGTGCTTTACGTGCGCAAGCTGATAAAGTACTTTATCAACAGGAAATGAAAGATGTTATTGAAAATACAGATAATCTTGATATTATGCAAGGAATGGTTGAACGCTTAATTATTGAAGGTGGAAAAGTAAAAGGTGTTGAAACGATTATCGGCACAACTTATTATGCTGATGCAGTTGTATTAACAACAGGTACATTTTTACGTGGAGAAATTATTCTTGGCAATATTAAGTATTCATCGGGTCCGAACCATCAAATGCCATCAATAAAACTTGCTGACCATTTGCGAGAACTAGGATTCGATATAGTACGTTTTAAAACAGGAACGCCACCACGTGTAAATGGTAAAACAATCGATTATTCAAAAACAGAGATTCAGCCAGGTGATGAGGTACCACGAGCATTCAGTTACGAAACAACTGAGTTTATTTTAGATCAGTTACCGTGCTGGTTAACCTATACGAATGCTGAAACACATAAAGTGATTGATGATAATTTACATTTATCTGCAATGTATTCTGGAATGATTAAAGGGACTGGACCACGTTATTGTCCATCTATTGAAGATAAGTTTGTGCGTTTCAATGACAAACCTCGTCATCAAATTTTCCTTGAACCTGAAGGACGTAATACGAAAGAGGTATATGTTCAAGGGTTATCTACAAGCTTACCTGAACATGTACAACTTCAGATGCTGCAATCAATACCAGGACTTGAAAAAGCTGATATGATGCGTGCTGGTTATGCTATTGAATACGATGCTATTGTACCTACTCAGTTATGGCCGACACTTGAAACGAAAAAGATAGATGGCTTATTTACTGCAGGACAAATTAACGGCACGAGTGGTTATGAAGAAGCGGCTGGTCAAGGTTTAATGGCAGGAATAAATGCTGCAGCGAAAGTATTAAAACATGAACCTTTAATTTTAGGAAGACACGAAGCTTATATCGGAGTACTGATTGATGATTTAGTAACAAAAGGAACGAATGAACCTTATCGTTTGCTTACTAGTCGTGCAGAACACAGACTATTATTACGTCATGATAATGCTGATTTACGATTAACAGAAATAGGTAAAGGCATTGGGTTGATTGATGACGAACGTTATGCTAAATTTATTGCCAAGAAAGAAGCTATTTCCGAGGAAATAAAACGTCTGACAAATACGAGAATCAAACCAAATGAACAAACACAGGATATGATTGCTAGTCGAGGTGGGACTGCATTAAAAGATGGTATATTAGCAATTGATTTATTACGTCGTCCTGAAATGGATTATCAATCTGTAGCAGCATTGATTGAGAGTAGTAGTGCAATTGATGAGGCTGTTGCTGAACAAGTTGAAATTCAGACTAAATACGAAGGCTATATTCAAAAGTCATTACAACAAGTTGAAAAGCTAAAACGTATGGAAAATAAAAAAATTCCTGAAAATATTGATTATGATGATATTCATTCATTAGCCACAGAAGCACGTCAAAAATTAAAAGAAGTAAAACCATTAAGTATTGCTCAGGCATCAAGAATTTCAGGTGTTAATCCGGCAGATATTTCAATATTACTGGTATATATCGAGCAAGGAAAAATTAAAAGGGTGAACTAGATGAACGAGACTCAGTTTGTACAAAAATTAGAAGAAAAAGGCTTCACTGTTACTGACCAGCAACGAAAACAATTTGCAATTTACTATGAAACTTTAGTAGAGTGGAATAAGTTAATGAATTTAACCGCAGTAACAGAAAAAGAGGATGTGTATTTGAAACACTTCTTTGATTCGATTACGCCAAGTTTCTATTATGATTTTACAAAAGTCACGTCTATTTGTGATGTTGGAGCTGGAGCGGGATTCCCTAGTATTCCTTTAAAAATAATGTTTCCGCATTTAGAAGTAACAATTGTAGATTCATTAAACAAACGTATTAACTTCTTAAATCATTTAAGTGCAGAACTTGATTTAACGAAAGTTCGTTTTATACATGATCGTGCTGAAACATTTGGAAAGGGTGAATATAGAGAATCATTTGATGTAGTAACAGCACGTGCTGTCGCGCGTCTTTCTGTATTGAGTGAGCTATGTTTACCTCTTGTTAAGCGCGGTGGTCATTTTATAGCTTTAAAGGGTGCTCAAGGCGAAATAGAAGTCGAAGAAGGTTTATTTGCAATCTCAATTTTAGGTGGAGAAGTGATTCAGAATCATCCGCTTACGTTACCTGAGGAAGATAGTTTACGTTATATATTAGATATCGAAAAGAAACGTCAAACACCTAAAAAATATCCACGTAAACCAGGTACGCCGAATAAAGAACCTTTATTAAAATAATAGTAACTATTACAAATAAGGATTTTGAAGTGAAAGTGAGTCGATTGTTATGAAAAAACCTTTTTCTAAATTGTTTGGTTTAAAGGATAAAGAAGAAGATGTAGAAGTACATCGCAAGAACGGTAATGTTGTGAAAGTTCCTGTAGAGCGTATCGTGCCGAATAGATATCAACCGAGACAAATATTTGATGAAGAAAAAATTAAAGAATTAGCTGAATCTATTCGTTCATACGGGCTATTACAGCCCATTGTTGTTCGCCCGATTGAAGAAGATATGTATGAAATTATTGCAGGAGAAAGAAGATTTCGTGCATTAAAGTTTAATGGTATTGCTGAAACTGAAGTGATTGTAAAACAAATGAATGATAAAGAGACGGCAGCAATCGCGCTTATTGAGAATATTCAACGTGAAAATCTGTCTGCGGTTGAAGAAGCTGAAGCTTATAAAAAGTTGTTAGACTTAGATGGCATTACGCAACAAGACCTTGCAGCGAGCTTAGGGAAAAGTCAGTCATTTATTGCAAATAAATTAAGATTACTTCGTCTGTCTCAGCCTATATTAGACGCTTTAAGCAAACAACAAATTAGTGAGCGTCATGCACGAGCATTGCTCGCGCTGGATGAAGAGGGACAAAAGACGATGCTAGGTATCATTAAGTCTCAGCATTTAAATGTTAAGCAGACGGAAGAACGTGTTAAACGTATGCTAGGTGGCGAAGACGTGAAACCAAAGCGTATTGGATTTACACGTGACATAAAACTTGCTTTCAATACGATTGGTCAAAGTTTAAAAGCGGTTGAAAAAAGTGGCGTCAAAGTAAAACGTAAAGATACGGAATACGAAAATTTCTATGAAATTTCTATAAAAGTATTTAAAAATGATCTGAACAAATAAAGTGGATGATAACATCGTCCGCTTTTTTTCTGCGTACTGATTGTCTGTGCAGAATCGCTTTAAAATTGTTATAATCGTTCTATATGAAAAACATGACTAGGAGAGAATGTAGATGACAAAAATATTGGCCATCGCGAACCAAAAAGGTGGAGTTGGAAAAACAACAACTTCAGTAAATTTAAGTGCAGCATTAGCTGAACTTGGTAAAAAAGTATTGTTAGTTGACACTGATCCACAAGGAAATGCTACGAGTGGTGTAGGCATAGATAAAAACAATGTTGAAAATTCAGTTTACGATATGCTTGTTGAAGATGTGAATATTAATCAATGTGTTCTGGAAACAGCTGTTGAGAATTTACATATCATCCCTGCCAATATCGCCTTAGCAGGTGCAGAGATTGAACTTGTATCTGCGATGAGCAGAGAAGTGCGATTAAAATATGCATTTAAAGAACTAGACATTAATTTTGACTATATAATTATAGACTGTCCTCCTTCACTGGGCTTACTAACAATTAATTCATTCACTGCAGCAAATGGTATTATTATTCCTGTCCAATGTGAATATTATGCATTAGAAGGATTAAGTCAGTTACTGAATACCATTCGATTAGTGCAACGTCACTTAAATCAATCTCTAGAAATTGAAGGTGTATTGTTGACGATGTTAGATGCTCGTACAAATTTAGGTAATGATGTTATTCAGGAAGTGAAAGAGCATTTTGGCGAAAAAGTTTATGAAACGATTATTCCACGTAATGTGCGTTTATCTGAAGCACCTTCGCACGGGCAACCGATTAATGTATACGATGCTCGTTCAACTGGAGCCAAAACTTATAAGAGTTTGGCTGAGGAGGTTGTAAACAATGGCTAGAGGTTTAGGTAAAGGTTTAGGAAGAGGATTAGATGCATTATTTCAGGAAAATGGTCAGGATGAACTGGTAGAAGATATTAATCTTTCTGAGTTACGACCAAATCCTTATCAACCGCGACATGAATTTGATGAGCAAGCTTTAAATGAATTGAGTGAATCGATTAAAATTCATGGGGTATTACAACCTATCATCGTACGTAAATCAATTACAGGTTACGATATTGTAGTAGGAGAACGACGTTTCAGAGCAAGTAAATTAGCGGGTAAAGTAAAAATTCCTGCAATTGTGAAGACATTAACCGATACACAGATGATGGAACTTGCAGTGATTGAAAACTTACAGCGTGAGGATTTAAATCCTCTTGAAGAAGCGAAAAGTTACCAGTTTTTAATGGATAAATTAAATTTGACGCAATCTGAGACGGCTGACCGATTAGGTAAATCAAGACCTTATATTGCAAATATGCTTCGCTTAATGAATTTACCGCAAAAAGTTAAAGATCTTATTGATCAGAAGAAACTTACAGGTGGTCACGGCCGTACACTACTAGGTCTAAAATCAGAAGATGAGATGATTAAAGTCGCTCAAAAAGTAATTGCAGAATCAATGAGCGTACGTGAGTTAGAAAAGTATATAAAAGAATTAAATCAAACCCCTGATCAACCTAAAAAAGAAAAAAAGAAACCAACATTTCTTGTGAAACACGAAGAAAACCTTAAGCGTCATTTAGGAACAAAAGTTGAGATTTCTAAATCGCGTAAAAAGGGGAAAATAGCGATTGAATTTACATCAGAAGAAGAGTTTAATCGACTAATCGCGTTATTAGAAAATGCACAGTAGGTGATTTTTTTGAATCAAATTATTGAAGAATTTAAACGCACATTTTTAGATGCTGAGATGTGGATGAATATTGCTACAAATATTCTGTGGTCTTTCTTACTCATTATTATTGCAATGTTGATTGTCAGAGTGGTACATAAATTTATCGAACAGTTCTTTAGAGTAAGAAGAAAGACAAATCTCTCTCAATCAACCAAACGTGATACTACATTGATTAAGTTGCTTCAAAATATTGCTTCCTATGTGATTTGGTTCATTGTGCTGACAACGATTCTTAGTAATTTTGGTGTCAAAGTTGAAAGTATTATTGCAGGGGCCGGAATCGCAGGGGTTGCGATTGGTTTTGGTGCACAGACACTTGTTAAAGATGTGATTACAGGCTTTTTTATAATATTTGAGAATCAGTTTGATGTAGGTGATTATGTTAGAATTAACACGACTGGAACAACTGTTGCTGAAGGGACAGTTCAATCAATCGGCTTACGTTCTACACGTATTAAGTCATTTACGGGAGAATTAACGATATTACCAAATGGTACGATGAATGAAATTGTGAATTTCTCTGTTAATAATTCAATTGCGATTTTTGATATTTCAGTTTCCAGCGAAGAAAATATATCTCGTGTAGAAAGCATACTACAGCCTTATTTATTAACATTACCCGAGAAATATGCCGATTTAGTGAAGGCGCCGGAATTATTAGGTGTTGAAATGGTGAGTGCTGGTGAAACTAAAATCAGAATGTCAGCTGAAACTTTACCTAATAATCATGTGAAAGTATCTAGAATATTACGTGGTGATATTAAAGAATATTTAGATCAATTTGGTATCCATGTCCCTATGCCTAGAGTTGTTATGTATAATCAGCCTAATAAGGGGGATCACAATGCAAAATGAATATGATTTAAATACGATTGTTGAAATGAAAAAACCCCATGCCTGCGGTGAAAAATTATTTAAGGTGATTCGCCTAGGCGCAGATATTCGCATAAAGTGTGAAGGTTGTGGACGTAGTATTATGCTACCACGACATGAGTTCAATAAAAAAATTAAAAAGATAACGGCACATGCCGAATAAGGAGAAGAAATTATGGCTTTAACAGCAGGAATTGTAGGATTACCAAACGTAGGAAAATCAACATTATTTAATGCGATTACGAAAGCTGGGGCACTTGCTGCGAACTATCCATTCGCAACGATTGACCCAAACGTAGGTATTGTAGAAGTACCAGATGTACGCTTAGATAAATTAACTGAACTTGTAACACCTAAGAAAACAGTACCAACTGCTTTTGAATTTACAGATATCGCTGGTATCGTTAAAGGTGCATCAAAGGGTGAAGGATTAGGCAATAAGTTCTTATCTCATATCCGTGATGTTGATGCAATTTGTCAGGTTGTTCGTGCTTTTGAAGATGAGAATATTACGCATGTTTCTGGAACAGTTAATCCGGTAGATGATATTGAAGTCATTAATATGGAACTTATCTTAGCGGATTTAGAATCAGTAGAAAAACGCTATGCACGTGTTCAAAAAATGGCGAAACAAAAAGATAAGGATGCAATGGCAGAAGAAGCTGTTCTTTCGATTGTTAAAGAAGCTCTGGAAAATGAACGTCCGGCAAGAAGTATTGAATTTACCCCGGAACAGGAAAAGTTAGTAAAAGGTATGCATTTACTTACAGCTAAGCCGATGCTGTACGTAGCAAATGTTTCTGAAGATGATCTTGTAGCAGGCGAAGAAAATGAACACGTTAAAGCGATTAAAGCATATGCTGATAACGAAGGTTCTCAAGTAATCATTA
This sequence comes from Macrococcus equi, assembly GCF_047426745.1. Classification (GTDB taxonomy): domain Bacteria; phylum Bacillota; class Bacilli; order Staphylococcales; family Staphylococcaceae; genus Macrococcoides; species Macrococcoides equi. Next base: position 888,984 of record NZ_CP179732.1, read on the forward strand.
TAAGTGCTCGTATCGAAGAAGAATTGGCGTCACTTGATGAAGAAGATAAAAAAGAATATTTAGCTGATTTAGGGATTGAAGAGTCTGGGCTAGATAAATTAATCAAAGCTTCTTATCATTTATTAGGATTAGCAACTTACTTTACTGCGGGTGTTCAGGAAGTACGTGCATGGACATTTAAACGTGGTATGACGGCTCCACAATGTGCTGGCATTATCCATACTGATTTTGAACGTGGATTTATTAGAGCTGAAACAGTAAGTTATGATGATTTAATCGAACATAATGGTATGAGTGCTGCAAAAGAAGCGGGACGCGTAAGACTTGAAGGTAAAGATTATATCATGCAGGACGGAGACGTTGTGCACTTTAGATTTAACGTATAATCACTTGAGGAGGATATGATGCAACCTTTAAAAAGAATCATATATTGTATAAAAGTTATCATAAAATCAGAAGACAAAGTGAACCCTATGTATCATGTGACCTATCATTACTTGGTACAGGCAGTACAATTGTCTCAGCCTATTCAACTGAATGATTCAATATATAATAAAGTATCATTTCCTAAGACTGCTATACGTTATTTAGATGTCGTTGAAACTGATGAAATTAATCCGAATGATACAGATTTTGAAGAGTATCTATATCTTTATCGTTCAGGAGACATTAAGTTGTTCTATACGAAAGAAATTGTAACGTATCAATTAAAAGAAGTTCTTCAGTAATTAAGTAAACAAATGATTGATGAAAAAAGTAAACTATGCTATAATTCTCTATTGTGAGTAATGAAAATTATTCCTTGCTTTATTTAATAATAAAGCCGCATAGACCATGAGGAGGTGTAAATGATGAGAAAATACGAAATTATGTATGTCGTACGTCCGAACATTGAGGAAGATGCTAAGAAAGCTTTAATCGAGCGTTTCGAAGAGATTCTTACTTCTAACGGAGCGGAAATCATCGAATCAAAGGATTGGGGTAAACGTCGTTTAGCTTACGAAATCAACGATTTTAAAGAAGGTTTCTACCAAATCGTTAAAGTTAACTCAACTGATGCTGCTACAAACGAATTCGATCGTTTAGCAAAAATCAACGATGACATTATCCGTCATATCGTGATTCGCGAAGAAGAAAAATAAACCTAACATGTGGGGGCGATTTATTTGCTTAACCGAGTTGTATTAGTAGGTCGTTTAACTAAAGATCCAGAATACAGAGTCACACCATCAGGCGTGTCAGTTGCTACATTTACATTAGCAGTTAATCGCACATTCACAAATGCGCAAGGTGAAAGACAAGCTGATTTTATCAACTGTGTTGTTTTCCGTAAGCAAGCTGAGAATGTGAATAACTTCTTAAGCAAGGGTAGCTTAGCTGGGGTAGATGGCAGATTGCAATCACGTAGTTATGATAATCAGGAAGGCCGCAGAGTATATGTAACGGAAGTCGTTTGTGATTCAGTACAGTTCTTAGAACCGAAAAACGCAAATCAAGGCCGTTCTAATAATGATTCAGGTCAGGACTATTCTAGTTATGATCAAGGAAATTATGGACAACAAACTCAAGGTCAGAATTATCAATCGAATAATCAACAACAATCAAATACATCAGCACCTTCAACGAATCCATTTGCAAATGCAACTGGACCAATTGATATTAGTGATGATGATTTACCGTTTTAATAAAGAAATAATTAAGTAAGGGAGGCAACAATCATGGCAGGTGGACCAAGAAGAGGCGGTCGTCGTCGTAAAAAGGTTTGTTATTTCACAGCAAACGGAATTACACATATCGACTATAAAGAAGTAGAAATGCTTAAAAAATTCATTTCTGAGCGCGGTAAAATTTTACCACGTCGTGTAACAGGAACTTCAGCTAAATACCAACGTATGTTAACTGTAGCAATCAAACGTGCACGTCATATGGCATTATTACCATATGTAAAAGACGAGCAATAGAATATATTTTATAAGTCATGACCTTTAGGTTATGGCTTATTTTTTTTAATATTAAAGATAAAAACTAAAAATTATTTACTGAAAATTCATTTACTATAAAATTATTTAAATAAATTAATGATATATTCAGTGTTAATTTACATTTATAGTATTGAAAATGCTATTAAAAGTAAATATAATAAATTTTGTAATTATTAATATCTTTTGATAATTGCAAAAATATAGGGAGGGAGGTTGACCATTATGAACAATTGGTTGGATACAAATCATTCATTTGAACTGAATCCTTTTAACCGATTGATTTTGTACAAAATCTATCTAATCTTAGAAAAGCTTGATCCGAAGAATGCTGAAATGCATAGACTACACCAGAAGATCGTTAGAGATGGTCTAGACTCTCAAAATCATATTCTTTTAGAGGAATTAACTCTGGAATGTGATAAAATTCCTTCTCATGTCACTGGTTTTGTTGAGGCAGTTGTTGCAATGTATGCACATATGACGAAATCATATTGTGCATTAACAAGAGATGAAATTGAGGTATTAAAAGAACATCCTTATTTTTCGTTTCTTGGGTTTAATCTGAATCAGGAAACGGATTATGAATGTTACGCCTTTTTCTATCTTAATGAGATGTGTCAGTTTGAAGGGAAACTGGATTTGACACTATTTAGAAATCTTACTACGAAACCTGCTAGCATCAAAGCTTACCAGCGTATGTTACGAGTATATGAATATAACAAAGTTGATTCATACTTATCTTTTGAAGTACTATGTCAGATATTAAAATAGAGTAATTTATAATTTAAGAATAAACGAAAGAGGAGAATAGGTAAGTACCTATTCTCCTCTTACATTTGGTGTATTAATTGTTCAATGATTGCTTCATCAATTTTATTGCATTGTGTGTATTTAACACGGTAAATATGCTGAATTGCTTCTTTAGAAGTTTGTTGATCACTTGTCTTTAAGTAGAGATTCATAGGAACAGGTGCATCATCATGTAGGCCTGGTTGATAATAATTGATATCAGATTTAGCAAAACCAAACTTTTTGTAGAATGTATCTAATGGGCTATTACCATCTTCATCTTTTTCACATTCAAGCATAATATGTTCTAGTGATGTACCGTTATTTTCACAAATTTTAACCATCACATCTTCAGCAGTATCCATGAGTTGTCGAGCAACTTGTTTGCCTCGTATTTGTGGTTTGACAACAAGATAGACAATATAACCAATACGATATGTAACTTCCAGATGGAAAGCAATAAATCCACATAGTTCATCGTCTAAATATGCTGCAATAAAATGATATCTTTCTTCGTCTCTTTTCTTAATATCAAAAGAGTGATCAAATACTTCAACAGGTTCACGGATTTCATAATCAAATTCTGTACGATATAAATCCATACATTGGTGGAAATAATGGTCGGTTTCTGTTAGATGTAAAAATTTCATTATAATACTCCATTTACATTATTTGATAACTATATTGTATCATTACAACCAATATAAAAAAAGAAAAGCATATGCTTTTCTTTTAGTATCCTTGTGGAGTATCTGTTTCATTAATATCTACTTCTTCACGACGTACAATTTCAGAAATATGTTGAGTACCATGAACTTTAGATTTTCTTATCACAAGTTCTTCAGTTACTACATTTTCTTTAGTGATATTTAATCTTTCTTCAGCCAATCCCACTTTAATAGTATCATTATTATTCACACCATTTAAATTATCGTTTAATTCATTATTCATAGATTGAGCACCTTCTTTGATTTTATTTGTAATAAATATACCCCTCACATCAATCAATAAACATTAGTATAAACACAAGAAAAAAGCCCTCATTATGAGGACTTTTTGATAAATTGATTAGCGACGGTCAGTTAAGTCGTTATCTAAATCGTTACGACGGTGAGCATTTGTGTCGTCGATTTCAACTTCTTCACGACGTACTTCTTCAGATACATGCTCAGTGTCAGTTACACGGTTTTTGTTGATTGTTAATTCTTCAGCAACAACGTTTTCTTTTTCGATAGAAACGCGTTCTTCAGTTAATGGTACACGGATTGTTTCTTCCTCTAAGTCGTTATCGAAGTGACCAGGCGCTGCAGTTTCGTTAACTTTACGACGCTCGATAGTAACTTCATCGTGAGATACTGGTACATCAAATTCTTGACGTTCAGATACTACGTTTTTGTCGATAGTAACTTCACCAGATTGTACTACATCTTTGTTTACACGTAAACGCTCTTCATGTAATTTGATTTTTTCGTCGTCTGAAATATCAGTACGGTCTCTTAAATCAGTATCTAAATAGTTTAAACGCTCTTCTCTTGATAATTTGTTGTATTCCTCATAGCTTAATCCTGAATTGTTATAGTTATTGTTGTTCATGTCTACTACTTCCTCTCTGTTATTTAAGTTATTTGTGCGATGTGTTGATGCATAATCAGCATCTGTTTCATTAGCAGCTACACCAGTAGTGTAACCTGCAACTGTGTTACCAGTGCGGTATTCGTTGTTTTCTGAGTGAGTGTGTAATCCATCGTTGTAATAAGCGTCGTTATCTACGTAAAGTAAGATTTTGCCGCTATCTACAGCTTTGTCATATTCAACACGCTCAGATTCAGATAAATCTAACTTATCGAATACTCTGTGTTGTGGATCTTCTCCAGTGAAGAAAGCTGCAACTTTATCACCGAAAGAACCTTCAGCATCTTTAAATTGAACATCTGTGTAATCTAATGCTGAACCATTTAATTTGTTTTTAGAAATGACATGTAAGTCATGTTCTGCAATACCTTGTGATTTTAGTTGGTCGATTCTACGTAATAAACTTTCTTCATTTAAAAATGTTTCTAAGTTTCTCATCTTAATCGTACCTCCAAGTTGGTTGTTTTGTGCAATTCGTGATGTCTGTTGTTTTGTTGTTATGCTAAATAGATACCCGTGAACTGAAAGTGTAAACACAAAAAAGAAAATAAATATTCTAATTCGTTGGAAAATTAGATACATTTATATAGAAGAAAAGCATGCTTTTTTCACAAAATAATTTTAAAAATATTTAATGTTTTATCACAGAATGAGTAATAAGTATGCTAGATAACACAATGGATGAATCAAAATAGTGTATAGTGCTTAAAAAGATTAATATTCACTATCAATTATTTAGAATAGTTAGACATTTTGTAGTTGAATGATTTTAAAGGAAATGGTATTGCTTATTAGCGATAACTTTGATATTATCTAAAAATATTATTAATAAAAATAACTCATATAAATTAAAGGATATGGCTTTAGCGTTTCTACCACATTACCGTAAATGATGTGACTATGAGTAATGAATATCGCTATTTGTTTAGTTTTATTTATGCTCATCTTTTATAGATGAGTTTTTTTGTATATTTTAACGTTTTTCCTGAGTTTATTAATTAACTAATTAAACAATAAACAAAATGCGAAAAATATGAAATAATAGAAAGTAATAAAATACAATGGAGGAATTATAATGACGTGGGAAAACAAGTTTCAAAAAGAAGGCTTAACTTTTGATGATGTACTATTAGTGCCAGCAGAATCAAGCGTATTACCAAATGAAGTAGATTTAAGTGTAGAACTATCTGAAAAGCTTAAATTAAATATCCCTATTCTTTCAGCAGGTATGGATACTGTTACTGAGTCTAAAATGGCAATCGCTATGGCAAGACAAGGTGGTTTAGGTGTAATTCATAAGAACATGAGTATTGAGCAGCAAGCTGATGAAGTACAAAAAGTTAAACGTTCTGAAAATGGTGTCATTACGAATCCATTCTACTTAACACCTGAAGAACAAGTATTTGCTGCAGAACACTTAATGGGTAAATACCGTATCTCAGGGGTACCTATCGTAAATAATCCTGAAGAGAAAAAATTAGTAGGTATCATTACGAACCGTGACTTACGTTTCATTGAAGACTTCTCAATTAAAATTTCTGATGTTATGACTAGCGAAAAGTTAGTAACTGCTCCGGTAGGTACAACTTTAGAACAAGCTGAAAAAATGTTACAACAGTATAAAATTGAAAAGCTTCCTATCGTTGATGAAGCTGGTATCTTAAAAGGTTTAATTACAATCAAAGATATTGAAAAAGTGATTGAATTCCCGAATGCAGCAAAAGATGAGCATGGACGTCTTTTAGTAGCAGCAGCTGTAGGTATTGCAAAAGATACGTTAGTACGTGCTAAACAATTAGTAGAAGCGGGAACAGATGCATTAGTTATTGATACCGCACACGGTCATTCTAGAGGCGTATTAGAGATGGTTAAAGCTTTAAAAGAAAACTTCCCTGAAGTAACTTTAATTGCTGGTAACGTTGCTACAGCAGGTGGAACACGTGCTTTATTTGAAGCGGGTGCAGATGTCGTTAAAGTAGGTATTGGACCAGGATCAATTTGTACAACACGTGTAGTTGCGGGTGTAGGTGTACCACAAATCACGGCAATTTATGATGCAGCAACTGAAGCGAAGAAACATGGTAAAGCGATTATTGCTGACGGTGGAATTAAATTCTCTGGCGATATCATTAAAGCTTTAGCGGCAGGTGGACATGCAGTAATGTTAGGATCATTATTAGCAGGAACAACTGAATCACCTGGTGAAACAGAAATCTTCCAAGGCAGACAATATAAAGTATATCGTGGTATGGGATCACTTGGTGCAATGGAACAAGGATCAAAAGACCGTTACTTCCAGGATGATAAGGATTCTAAGAAGTTTGTACCAGAAGGTATCGAAGGGCGTATCGCATTTAAAGGTGCATTACAAGATACTGTTTACCAATTACTTGGTGGTGTAAGAAGCGGTATGGGTTATACTGGTTCAAAAGATTTAGCAACTTTACGCGAAGAAGCACAATTTATTAAAATGACTGGTGCAGGATTAATTGAAAGTCATCCTCATGATGTACAGATTACGAAAGAATCACCAAACTACTCATTATAATTATTATCTAAAGGAGAACATCACTTATGGAAATGGCATTTGAACAGGAATTAATTCTCGTATTAGACTTTGGTAGTCAGTACAACCAGTTAATCACACGTCGCATTCGTGAAATGGGCGTATATTCGGAATTACATGATCATGAGATTTCAATTGAAGAAATCAAAAAAATGAATCCAAAAGGGATTATTCTTTCAGGCGGGCCTAATTCAGTTTATGAAGAAGGATCATTTACAGTTAACCCTGAAATCTTTGACTTAGGCGTACCCGTTCTAGGTATCTGTTATGGTATGCAGTTAATGACTAAATTATTAGGTGGAACTGTTGAACGTGCGAACGAACGTGAATACGGTAAAGCTGTAATTACTGCAGAAACACATTCATTATTTACTAAGTTACCGGAAGAACAAACAGTTTGGATGAGTCATAGTGATAAAGTTATTAACATTCCAGAAGGATTTAGAATGATTGCAAATTCTCCGAGCTGTAAATATGCAGCTATTGAGAATGCTGAACGCAATCTATACGGCGTGCAGTTCCATCCGGAAGTACGTCACACAGAATACGGAAATGACTTATTACGTAACTTCATTCGTGAAATCTGTAAATGTACAGGCGAATGGACGATGGAAAACTTCATTGAAATTGAAATCGAAAAAATTCGCGAGCAAGTGGGCGACAGAAAAGTTATTTGTGCAATGAGTGGTGGCGTAGATTCTTCTGTTGTTGCTGTATTAATTCATAAAGCAATTGGTGATCAATTAACATGTATCTTCGTTGACCACGGTTTATTACGTAAAGGCGAAGGCGATATGGTTATGAAACAGTTCGGTGAAGGATTCAACATGAATATCATTCGTGTAGATGCAAAAGAACGCTTCATGAGTAAACTTGCAGGGGTATCAGATCCTGAGAAGAAACGTAAAATTATCGGTAACGAATTTGTTTACTTATTTGACGAAGAAGCATCTAAATTAAAAGATGCTGACTTCTTAGCACAAGGAACGTTATATACTGATATCATTGAATCAGGTACAAAGACAGCTCAAACAATCAAATCACACCACAACGTAGGTGGATTACCGGAAGATATGCAATTTGAATTAATTGAGCCGGTAAATACATTATTTAAAGACGAAGTACGTGCGTTAGGTATTGAATTAGGTATTCCTGAGCATTTAGTATGGCGTCAACCATTCCCAGGCCCAGGATTAGGTATCCGTGTGTTAGGTGAAATTACAGAAGAAAAATTAGAAATTGTGCGTGAATCAGATGCGATTTTAAGAGAAGTGATTGCTGAAGCGGGATTAGAACGCGATATCTGGCAATACTTCACTGTATTACCTGACATTCGCTCTGTAGGTGTTATGGGAGATTACAGAACGTATGACTATACAGTAGGTGTACGTGCGGTTACAAGTATTGATGGTATGACAAGTGACTTTGCACGCATTGATTGGGAAGTATTACAGAAAGTATCAAGCAGAATCGTTAATGAAGTCGCACACGTTAACCGTGTTGTGTATGACATTACATCTAAGCCACCAAGTACGATTGAGTGGGAATAGAATAATGGATAAAAAGAACCCTTTAACAGCAAGTGTTATAGGGTTCTTTTCTTTGATTTTAAATGTTTTAATGGGCAGATAATGGGCAAAGTGTGAACGTCATTTCTTATTATACCCATAAAGAGTATAACCTTTATAATATCTTTCGGTATATTTCAATGTATTTAAAACTTTTTGTTTTCTTTTTTTCATTCTTTTAATACGGACATTAAAATATAGATATTTAATTATATATACTAATAAATATTTTGAAGATATTTTTTCTTGATAGCATTGGATATAGTAATCTATTTTTGCTACTAAAAGCTTATTATTTTTTAATTGTTTTTCTAAACTGCTGATAGAATACCACGATCTTTTCTTTTCGACTACAAATACTATAAAATAAGCTATTACCCATAATAAAATAGTAAAAATCAACTTTGTATTAAAATCTAAGAATCCAACTTTTATTGGATTATAAGTTATTATTAGTCCGCCTTTGGACATTATTAAATTATTAATTTGGATTTGGTTATTATTATCTTTTAAAAATTCGACTATAATATTAATAATAAGATATAGAATTGAAAAAAATGTAATGAAAATACCACCCATTAACTTTAAATAGTTTATCTCATGCCTCACGGCAGATGGCATAATTGATACTCTATGAGAATTTCTCTCTATGCTTAAATTATATTTGGCTTCTAACATACCAGTTAATAACACTTGAGTAATGATAAAAATCAAATCTATTGATGTTCCGTCAATTTCCCAAAAAAATGTAGAAAGTAACACTAGATTTATATTTAAATAAACTAATAAAATATAATTCATGGAGTGATAGTAATGATAAGAAAATATACTATGTCTATTCACTTTTATCCACTCACACTTTCCAATTTACTCATCATGTCTTTATCCATTTGTTCAGTAACATGGCTGTATATTTGCAATGTTGTTTTATGGTCTGTATGTCCCACCCTATCCATAATCGTACGTAATGACACTCCTAATTGACTTAATAATGATATGTGGCTGTGTCTAAGCGTATGAGTGGTGATATGCTTATTAATAATTAATTTTCCTTTGTCGTCCTTAATCTCACTTACAGCAACTTTAATATTATGATTGATTGTAGTTTTGTTTAAAGGGTTGCCATAATGATTAGTAAATACAAAACCACGATCATTATATTTATCTTCCCACTGTTTCGACTTCTTATTTTCAAGTATCAACTTACGTAAAATATCAATAGAACGTGAAGTAAGTGAAATAGTACGATATGATGAAGCGTTTTTTGTAGAGTCTTTAAGGCCCTGGTTTCCGTTTTCGTCATTGATCCATTGGATTGTGCCGTCAATTTCGAGTGTTTTCTTATCAAAATCAATGTTTTCGGGCTGTATTGCTAACAATTCCCCTATACGCATACCGTTTAGGGCTTGAAATTCCACCACGTAAGCCGTCATTTCATAAGCACGCTTCATATATAAGCTTCTTTTTGTCTTTGCTATCTCATTTAACTTATCCACTATTAAATTAATTTCGTGCATTTCTAAATAATTTTCGCGTTTTGCTTTTATTTCGTCCCTAGTTTTAGCTTTTTTAGGGATATAAACGTCCTCTAAGTATGAAATATCGTTTAATTTATACTTTTTCTGTGTATGCTTCATGATGTTTCTAATGATACTCAAAGCGTCCCTTACTACTTTATGACTTAAATTATCATTCATAGCATTATCAATTAATTGCTGTACAACTTCCGTATTCATATTTTTAACGAGTATATCACTATCAATATTACGTTTAATGTGTTTGATCTTATGAAATTTCGTTAGCTGTGTAGATTGTTTTGTACCAGAAATAAGCTTGTAATGTTCAAACCATTCGTCACAAGCTTGATGAAACGTAAGCGTCTTTAAACTGTTTGGGGTTTTATCTTCTACAATGCCCTTTATTTTAGCTTCAAGACGTCGTTGTGCTTCTTTTTGTGACGGTCTAGTATTCTTATTCATTGCAACGCTTGTACGCTTCCATTTGTCTGTAAGAGGGTCTTTGTACTTTTCTATGAACAGATAATACGTTTTACCGTCTTTGTCTGTACGTTCCTCACACCACATTGTTAATCCTCCTTTTATTAATTATCAATTTTATTATCTATTTCTAAAGTCTCTTTATTGAGTTTCTCGATTTCTTTAGTAATTAAAGAGATTACATTTTCTAAATCATTAAGACTATAACTATTAATATGATTGGTTTCTATTGATTTAATATTTTCATTTAAGATTTTTCTGAAATGATCTTTGTTAAAATCTTTTTGTAGTTCATATAAAATTTTTAGATCGTTTTTTAGTGCTTCAATCTTCACACCTATATTAAACTGTAAAGGTTTAAACTCATCAATTTTTTTCTGTTTACTTTCTATTGAATTGATTTCGTTTTGTACGTCACTTAATACCAACATTTCTTTGATTAAATTATTGATAAAGCTTTTTTGTTTTTCATTTAAGGAAATTCTATATTTTTTTCCGTTATGATCCATAGTAAATTTCAATTCGAAATCATTAGTTAATAAATAATTCAAATCGAGATATGGTTTACTAAGCATTTCATTTGATAGGTTGTCGAAATAACCAAGTTTTTTATTGTAATCATGTGCCATGCTATAACCTAAATTTAATGTGTCTGATTTTATTGGAGGATAACCAGCAATTATGAATAATTGATTTTCTATGTCATTAAATTCATATCCAATTTGGCTTAAAGCTTCAGCAATCTTCGATAATACTTTTTTGTTAGGAACATTATTATTATTGTTATTTTCTATGGCACTTAAATAAGATTGACTATAACCAACATAACTAGCTAATTCTTTACCAGATACTTTTTTTTCTTTTCTTAATTCTTTTATAAATTCCCCTAGTTTCCTAGCGTTTTCGTTTATCATAATCAAACTCCTTATCTGTTTTGTTATCACAAATATATCACAAAATAATGAAATATCATAAGAAAAATTAAAAATTGTGATAAAAAACTTGTATTATTGTTATAAAACATTTATCATAAAAAATGTGATAAATATATTTTTATCACAAAAATTATAATAAGGTGGTGTGTTGAATGTATAAATACTTCGTTCGTAGAAATATAATGGATAAACGTATGATGTCTAAAGGTATGAACAATCAGATTTTAGCTTTAAAGGTTGGTGTATCTCAACAGCATTTAAGTAATGTAAGAAATGGTACATCAAATGCTAGTCCTAAATTAGCAAGTGCTATTTCTGATTTATTGGGTTGTGAAATAGAAGATTTATTTGAAATAAAAATTAAGGAGGCTTAAAAAATGAGTGTAATTAATTTAAATGAAACACCAACAAGACAAAATAGCATTTTAGATCCAGATAAGGTTGTAGTTATGCCCTTATACGGTGATTACAACGTTATAGCACGTATGTTTTGTATGAGTGCAAGTACTGTAAGACGCCTCGTTGATCGTGCTGTAAATGACGGATACGAGTTGCGAGTTAGAGTTTCAGCAACAAAGGTGTTAATTAAAATCACAGAGTTTGAACGCTTTTTAAAAGATATTGACAGTAAGTATCTTTGAAACGCAAAGAAGCCCTATCCAGAGCAGGCAAGCATAAGAATAGGGCAACAGAATATCAAAATATTCTATTGCAATAATAACATGAATAAATAGAAAAGGAGAGGAGGAAAATGGACAATTCGGGTTACTTCCTACTTCATAGAAAAATACGTAATCACTGGATCTGGGAAGACCCTAAAAAGTTTCAGTGGTGGATAGACATTATTTTATTAACTAATCATACAGACAAAAAAATGATGTTTAACGGAAAAGTTAAGACTATTAAACGTGGTACATTTCACACATCAGAAATAAAACTTAGTGAGCGTTGGAAAACGTCAAGAGGATCAGTAAGAAGATTTTTAAAATTACTGCAAGATGATGAAATGATTAGCGTTTTTAGTACAAAGGACGGTACAACGATAGAAGTGCATAACTACAACGTTTATCAAGACTTTTCATTAAATAAAAAACAACCTATAGTACAACCGACGATACAACAGACGGACAACCCACAGGACAACGGACGGTACACAACTAATACATTAAATGAATTAGAAAACATTAAAACTATAGTTGAGTACCTCAACAGCTTAGCTAATAAATCATTTAAATATACTACTAAAAAAACTCAATCATTAATTAATGCAAGATTTAAAGAGGGTTTTACAGTAGATGATTTTAAAATAGTTATAGATAAAAAATGTAGTGAATGGCTAACCAATGATGATATGAATCAATATTTAAGACCAGAAACATTGTTTGGCACAAAATTCGAGTCATATCTTAATAGCAACACATTTACTAAAAATAAATCGTCTGAATCAATAGATTATAACGATTTGTTAGAGGGTGAATAATATGAATAGAGAACAGGCAGTAAGCATTATTAAAAGAGTTAATGATTTATATCCCAATATAAACATGACTCAAGAAATGGCTAAAGTGTGGGCAGATTATTTACAGCAATGTGATTTTAAACGTACTAATGACCGTTTAACTTATCACTATACTAATTCACGTTATAAACCGCATATAACCGATATTGCTGTAAGAATTGTAGTAAATGAAGCGGAGATTGAAAGTAAGCAGATACAGGAAGATATTGCGAAAAACAACCTCGATAAAGTAGAAGATAAACATTTAAGCGACCTAATAACTTTAAAAGAGGCGATTAGGAATGAACTATATCAATAATGAACACTTATTAATAGGTGCTTTAATAAAGTACCCAGAGTTATATTCAAACTTAAAAATAGAGTCGTATATGCTACTAGATCCATACGCAATAAATTTTATTGAATATATCAATAATCGTGGAAAAATTGATGTTAATGAAATTTACAAAAAGGCTGTTAATGAAAATAATGCTTTTATGCCACCAGAACTAATAAAAGATTTGAAAAAAGAAACGTTTATCTCTAAAAATCATTTTACGCAGTATCAAATTGATATTTTAGAAGCTTTTAAACAAAGAGAACTTTTAAATATTGCAAATGAGATACATCAATCAAACGGCAAAGTTAAATATATAGATGTTAAAGATAAGATTGATAATTTGATTTCTTTAAATATTAATAATCGTAAAAATAGTGATGAAGCTTTGTTAGAAATCTTAGACGAGGTCACGCTTGAAAAACAACCGAAGTTATACAAAACGGGCTTTAAACAAATTGATAATTTAATCGGGGGTTTTGAGCCGTCACAGTTGGTTGTGATTGCTGCTCGTCCTTCTGTAGGTAAAACGGCGTTTGCTTTGAATATGGCAATCAAACAAGCCGAGAATGGCAACAATGTCACTGTATTCAGTTTAGAAACAACAACCAAGAAAATCAATCAACGTATGTTATCAACATTAGGAAAAATACAGTTATCAAAATTTCGTATTCCAGAATCATTTTTACCAGATGAAATACAGAAAATATATATCGCTGTAGAAAAATTAAAGAAGTTGAATATAAATATTGTTGACGACTCAAAAGCGACGCCTTTAACCATTCGACAAGAATTAATTAAAATGTCCGAAAAAAGCGAGAACAATATTATTATAATCGACTTTTTAACCCTTATGAAATCTGATAGTAATATTAAAGATCGTCGTTTAGAAATTGAAGATATTTCACGTAAGTTAAAGGTAATGGCAAAAGAATTTAATTGCACTATTATTTTACTTTCTCAACTCTCTAGGGGTGTAGAGTCCAGGAATGATAAACGTCCAATGATGTCAGATCTAAGAGAAGCGGGCGGAATCGAACAAGACGCCGATATGATTTTCTTATTGTACCGAGAGGATTACTATAACAAACCAATAGAAGTAAACACCTTTAGCAAATCAGAAATTGAATGCATTATTGCAAAGAATAAAGACGGTGCAACGGGTACAGCGTTATTAGACTTCTATAAAAGTGTTCAAGGTTTTTACTAATGATTGATGATTTTCTTATAGATGACTTATTAATCGAACTAAGGACGTTGTACAAAGATGAAACAGATCCGTTATTAAAAGAATTATGGTTAAAATTCGGTCTGGAAGTAAAACGCCAGATTGATAACGGTGAATGTTCCCCTATAGATTTTGCAAATGATGAATATATGAACAGGCTATTCACTAACGTAGACTAGCCGTTTATATATCCATTTTATCAAATATCAACGTCTGGGGTGTATTAAAGTGGTTGAATCGTACAGCAGAATTAGTAACCGTGAAATGAAATTGGTTGAGAAGTATGATCTTGAATTTATGACGAAACGCAAAATAGAACGCATTAATGCAATGAGTGAAAAACGTTTGAAGCGTAGATATAAAAATCAACGGGCTGTAATAAAGGAAATATCTTATTACGACTCGGTACAGTTGGAGGTTAAGTATGATAGAAACGCAAAATATTCCAGATAATCATTTGTTAGTTTATGAGTTAATTAAAGAGTCGGACAATGCTATCACCAGAGAAAAGATTTTGAAGCGGTTAAAACATACGGGTATAAATGCCCGTGATTTGAGCCGAATTATCTTTGATTTGATTGTTACTTATGAAGTGCCTATTGGATCATCATCAAGTATGACACGTAAGGGCTATTACATTTGTAAGGATAACCGTGATTTTGAAGTTGCTAAACATTCATTTGAATCACGTATCAATGAAAATCAGAAGCGGTTAACAGCATTAGAACAGTTACACGAAAAATTTATCAATAACGGAGGCGTTAATAATGGAATTTAAAGAAACGAGTGAAATATTGGACGCTTTAGGCGTTACAGAATATGAAAAAAAATTAGTGTTAGGTGTAGTAAAAAGCGAATATAAAATTAATCAGTTAGAACAGCAAGAGAAACAGACGGAAGAACAACCGAAAAAGGTTGAAAAGAAAATTACTAAAGATGAAATTTTAGCCGTTAAAGATCCAACAAGACAAGCCGAGTTAATCGAGCAAAACAGACATTTATTTAATTTTTAGGAGGAATTTAAAATGACAAACTTAAAACAGAAACAACAATTTATCGAGGAATGCAAAAGCACATACACAAAACAAAAAACAGCAATTAATACATTACGTTCAGATATAGAAAAAGACAATGCTTCTCTAAACGACACACAGGCACATTACAAGACGTTAATCATGAATAATGAACATGACAAAGCAGATAAGTTATTTAACGAAATAGAAGCGTTACAGTCGAAAATAAGAGCAAAGCAAAATAGATTAAAAGTAATGGAACATGCAATGTTTGATGTTACTTTAGAAGTTGATAAAAAGATGAACAGTGTATTACTGAACATACACAAAGATTTTTATGAAGAAAATAAATCATTGATTGATGACTATGAAAAAGCGAAGCAAAAATTAAAAGAGATTGAAGCGGAAATGGAAAAGGTCAATTCTCAAAGCCGACAATATAATCATCAGTGTGCTGTATTTGTTCAAAATATGTATCGTGAAAATGATATTGATGATAGATCACGTAAAACGTCGGGATATGGTGGCGTACCATTTACCGTTAAAGAATAAATTATTGCCCCAATTACTGGGGCTTTTTTAATTTAAATGTTAAAAAAACCTAAACTTTTTAAATATTATAGGGGGGTATGCCGTTTTTAAAGCAAGTTTACGTATAAGAGTAGGTAAATGTATAGTTTTCGTGCTTAAAATGGCAATCAGAGTTAACCAAAATTATTAAAATGCTTAATATTTAGGTGTTTGTACATTATTTATGTAGATGTAGCATAAAAAGAATATATTATATAGAGGTGTATAAGATGAGGAATCGAAAAAGAAAATTCTATCACGGTGAATTATTTGAAATTGATATTAATAAAATACCAAAAATAGATAAAAGAACATTTGTAGGCGTGAAAAAGACAGAAATAAATTTCGGTGACTTTACTAAACCATGCAAAATTGAGGGTTTAAAGGTAGGTTACGGCGTCCGTTTGTATTTTAGGTGTATTCATTGCAACAGTCGAGTCAGTAAGCTGTATATGTCCCCTAAACCGTCCCCAATGAGTGAAATAGGTTGTCGTCACTGTATCGGTATTAATTACATTTCACAGCAAGCAACAAAGACGCAATTTGATTATGAATTTCATTTATTAGAGAAGGTAGGACGCAAGATTGACCCTAATTTTAAAGTTAGATCATTAGATACACCATGCCCAGAACGTCGCAAGTACATGAATAAACGTAAGTATTTTGAACTAAGAGTTAAATATATTAGCGTACAGATTAAGGCTAGAGAGAAGTTTTTTGCAATAAGTAAAGCGGTATTAAAGTAGTGAAACTCATACTTAAAACAGTGATGCAATTATATTTCATGAATTGCAAATCAAATAAAATAATAATAGCGTTTAATAGATATATGTGTATAATTGAATTAAATAATTATATGGATTGAGGTTTAAATAATGGGTGAGAATACTGATTTATTAACTATAAAAAAAGTAGTAGCTATTATGAATAAATACCATTTAAAATATTCAAAAAATTTTTTATTACAGTATCCTACACCTATTAATTTAAGAAAAACTCAAGTAAATCACGTAATTATTGGTGAAAAAAATGAATTTGAAATTGATTTTATTTTTGAAGACTATTTAATTAATTATTGTAGAAAATTAACATATACTCAGCTATTAATAAAACAAGAAGTGGGCTATTTTTTGAAGTATGAATTTTCATCTAGAGTAAAACAACCACAGTCAAGGTTATCAAAATTATTAACTTATAGATTTGAAAAAAAAGAAATAGGTAAATTACCAATGAATAAATGTTTGAATGATTTATTTGGTTGTAGATTAATTTTAGAGTATAATGACATTAATGAACTTGAGAAAAGCTTGAAAGAAGAATTAAAAGATGAGAAGAATTTAAAAATAACAAAAAAGTGTAACGAAGTTTATGAAGCAATACACATTTATTGTATGGGACTAAATAAAACTTATTTTCCATGGGAAATTCAACTATGGCATAAGGACGTAGCAGAGAGAAATAAACTTTCTCATGCGAAACATAAACAAAGTTACTTAAAATGGCCAGAAATCATGTTAAAATAATATTTAAAGAGGTGAATTATATGTATGATCATTTTTTATTAATTACTCCATTTCATAAGATTGGTCACAGGATAGCGTGGCATAAGCTTTTAAATGAACAAGATGATTTTGATTATGTTGAAAAAGTTTTGAATCAAGTCGAAAAAAAAGTTGGAGATTTAAATGTATCATCGCATATAATAACTACAGAAAGTATGGATGTTGAATCTATAAAAGAAAAAGACCTGTTTTTTAAAGATATAGTATTTATAGAAGATGAAAAGCATTTCATTGATTCTTATAAAAGCGAAATTATTTTAACGGCTTCTGATGTTGCAACATTTATAATTAGTCATTATGATGATATCACTCATTTAAAATTACAAAAACTACTTTATTTATGTTATGAAGATTTCTTATTAAAGACAGGTGCTCCATTATTCGAAGATAAGATATATGCTTTTCCTTATGGACCAGTAATAAAGAGTGTTTATGATAAGTATTCAAATAAAGGTAGAGAAAAAATAGATTTTAAAGAAGATAATACAGTTTATTTTTCTAAAATTGATGTAAAAGTTACTCCTTCTTTTAGTAAGATTATATTTTCTGAAGCTGGAACAGGTGCTATGAAATCGATTTTGGAAACTTTAAAAAATTATATAAATTATTCTGCATATGAATTGGTAGACATTACACATAAAAAGGGTTCACCTTGGTCAAGAGTTTATAAAAAGGGATTTAATCGTGAGATTACTCCACAAATAATTGAACAGAGCTTTTAAAACCACATTTTATTAAACATGTGGTTTTAATTTTTAATGGGCAAAAAATGGGCATATTATGGGCAAAACATAAATGTTCATAAATCATCAAAATAAATTAAGTGCTTTAAAATGCTGTTATATCAACATTTTGAAAAGTCGTGAAATAACGTTAACCATTAATTTTGATTGAGTGGGAATAGAATAATAAATTCAAGAGACCTTACAGCCATAATGGTTGTGAGGTCTTGTTCGTTCACAATAATTATCGCCAATGTTTAAGCCTTTCAATATCAGGTATACAATACTATAACTCGTTTCAAACAGCCAAAGAGTAAAAAAACTATTGAGGAGTGATTGAAATGAACGGTATTTTAAAAGTAATTGGTGCTTCAGCAATTGCATATGGTACGGTATTATGCGCAGAAGCAATTAGTGAGATTGCAACTGATATTATCGAAGAATAATAAAACTGAATATAAAGTTTAACGATGAGCCGATGTGCTCATCTTTTTTTATAAATTTTTTTTTTTGAAACCCTTGATATTATTAGCTTTTATCAAACAAAAAAACTAATTAATCAAAAAATTCTGATTTAACTGTTGACTTTTGTTTTTAAAGGTAGTAATCTCTTAAATAACAAATTACACAATGAAATATTACAAATTCACAGTAATAAGGAAAGTAAATCATACCCTGCATTCACAGAGAGTTTCCGTTTGCTGAAAGGAAATAATGAAAGCATGATTGAAAATGGCCTTTGAGTGGTGACGCCGATATTTAGGTGTCAACGGGTTCGCCCGTTATAGCGATACAGTATTAAAGTTTATTTAACTGCGTACTGGAAGAGGTCGCTATAGTAATATAGTGGCGAATAAAGGTGGTATCACGGAAGAAGCTTTCGTCCTTTAAATCTGATTATTCAGGTTTGCAGGACGAAGGCTTTTTTATTTTTTAATTTAAGGGAGGTTACTACATGAAAAGTACACAGCTTGCTCAAATTTCAACATCTCATGATTATACGGGAGCTACTAGTAATCCAATTTACTTAGCCACAGCGTTTCAGCATGAAGCGGTAGGTCATTCTACTGGATTTGATTACTCCAGAACTAAGAACCCAACGCGATTGCATTTTGAAGATGCATTTGCTCGTCTTGAAGGAGGTATCGCATCATTTGCGACTTCAAGTGGTATGGCGAGTATTCAGCTGATTCTTAATTTATTTAAACCACACGATGAAATACTCGTATCGTTTGATTTATATGGTGGATCGTATCGTTTATTTGATTTCTATGAACAGCAATATCAACTTAAATTCACTTACATTGACTTTAATGATCTCGAACGGGTTCGCGCATCAATTAATGAGTATACACGTGCGCTTTTCATAGAACCTATCTCAAATCCACAAATGCAGAGTGTAGCGCTTGAACCTATATATGAAATTGCACAAGAATTTAGATTACTTACGATTATCGATAATACTTTTTTAACTCCTTATTTATCAACGCCGCTTGAAGACGGTGCAGATATTGTACTCCACTCCGCAACGAAATATATTTCGGGACATAACGACGTACTGGCAGGTGTAGTAACAGTAAAAGACGAAACGCTCGCAGTGCAGCTCGGTCAATTTCACAACATGATTGGGGCAACGCTTTCCCCATTTGATAGTTATTTGTTAGCAAGAGGACTGAAGACACTGCACCTCAGAATGGATAGGTCAATTGATAATGCTAAACGGTTATCCCAAGTGCTGAATGAGAATGAGGCGATAGATGATGTGTTGTATGCAGGTACAACTGGAATGTTAAGTGTAAGGCTTAATAAAGCTTATAATACACGGGAATTTCTAAAGCATTTAGAAGTTTGTATATTCGCTGAGAGTCTTGGTGGAACTGAAACATTTATTACATTCCCATACACACAGACGCATATCGATATGCCGGATGAAGAGAAAGAGAAGCGAGGTATCAATGAGCAGCTTATCCGCATTTCAGTCGGTGTTGAAGATTTTGAAGATATAAATGCAGATATACTACAAGCACTTACGAAATCTAAAGCAGTAGAGGTGATTGTATGACGAACAAAGTAACGCAATTATTAAAGCATCATCAATTAGAAGGCTATGCATCAAGCAGTATTCCACTTTATTATGCTTCGACGTATAAACAAGATCAGTTAGGTGGTGAAACAACATTTGATTATGCAAGAAGTGGTAATCCAAATAGAAAATATCTTGAAGAACAGTTAGCGGATTTAGAGGGTGGTAAATATGGATTTGCTTTTAGCTCTGGTATTGCAGCGGTGTCGGCAGTGTTTCTAACATTGAAAGCTGGAGACCATGTTATTATGCCTGACGATGTTTATGGTGGCACTTTCAGATTAACAGAACAAATACTTTCAAAGTTTGGTCTGACATTTACAGTTGTTGATCAATCTGATTTAGCACAAATTAAACAAGCAATCCAGGTGAATACGCGACTTATCTATGTAGAAACACCATCAAATCCATTATTCAAAGTAGCAGATATTCAAGCGATTTGTAACATTGCGAAGCAACATCGATGTTTGGTTGCAGTCGATAATACCTTTATGACCCCACTTGGACAATCACCATTAGAGCATGGTGCAGATTTCGTGATTCATTCTGCAACAAAATTTTTAAGTGGCCATAGTGATGTAATTGCTGGTGCTGTAATTACGAATGATGCAAATTGTGCAGATCAATTATATTTAATACAAAATGGGACAGGCTCAGGATTAGGTGTTTACGATGCATGGACGCTAACGAATCATTTAAAGACATTACCAGTAAGATTTCAACAAAGTGTTGAGCATGCCGAAAGCATTTATCAATTTCTATCGACTCACCCTGCTGTACAAGAAGTTTATTACCCAGGGAATAATCCAATTCACGTGAAACAAGCGACGTGTGGTGGTGCAGTCATTGGATTCAGAATAAGAGATGAAACGAAAGCACAACAATTTGTAGATTACCTAAAATTACCGTTAGTATCTGTAAGTTTAGGTGGTGTAGAAACAATTTTATCTCATCCGGCAACGATGAGCCACGCAGCAGTACCTGAATTTGTGAGAAGAAAACGTGGTATCACCGATGGATTATTTAGATTATCGGTTGGTCTGGAGCATCCAGAAGACCTTATTAATGATTTAGATTTTGCATTAAGGAGGGGTGTATATGACGATACTCAAGGCGATGAAAGAACGTATATTAGTGGCTGACGGTGCGATGGGAACAATACTTTATTCAGAAGGTTTGAACACATGTCCGGAACATTACAATTTAACGCATCCTGAAAAAATTGCTCAAATACA
The DNA here is from genome assembly GCF_047426745.1 of Macrococcus equi. Taxonomy (GTDB): domain Bacteria; phylum Bacillota; class Bacilli; order Staphylococcales; family Staphylococcaceae; genus Macrococcoides; species Macrococcoides equi. The sequence goes on from NZ_CP179732.1 coordinate 910,701, forward strand.
TCACTCCTATATTCAGGCAGGTGCGAATCTTATTCAGACGAATACGTATGGCGCAAATTTCGAGAAATTAAAATTATATGGATTAGAGCATCGTGTGAAAGATATCCATAAATCCGCAGTACAAATTGCAAAGTCAGTTGCGACGCCGGACACATTTATTGCCGGAACGATAGGTGGGTTTAGGAGTACACGCAAAGAGTCATTTTCGCTTGAAACGATTGCTTATCACACAGAACTTCAAATCGAAACGCTGGCAAGTTCGGGTGTGGACGCATTACTATTCGAAACATATTATAATCTCGAAGAACTATTGCACGTAATTAATATAGGAAAAACTTATCAACTCCCAATTATTGCGCAGTTAACGGCAAGTACAACAAAGTATTTGAAAGACGGGAAATCGATTCCGGAAGCAATTCAACAACTCATAGATATAGGTGCTGATGTCGTTGGCTTGAATTGTCACCATGGTCCGCATCATATGATCCAGACATTTAAACATTTGGATATACCAAGGCATGCATATTTAAGTTGTTACCCGAATGCGAGTCTATTAGATATTGAAGATGAAGTAATTAAGTATAGTGACAATGCTGTATATTTTAGCAATGCTGCACAATCGTTAGTAGCAGAAGGCGTGAGATTAATTGGAGGATGTTGTGGTACGACGCCTGAACATATTAAGAAGATTAGTGAAGCAGTATCGCATTTAGCACCTGTGACCAATAAAGATGTTATTCCCATTGAACGCCATCATAACTTTAGACCTGGTGAGCGTAAAAAGCATATCGGTGACCTCGTAAAAGAGCGTCCAACTGTAGTCGTTGAACTGGATACACCGAAACACCTTGATACTACTACCTTTTTTAAAGGGGTAAAAGCGCTCGAAGAAGCAGGCGTTGATGCTGTTACTTTAGCTGATAATTCACTCGCAAATGTCAGAATATCGAATATTGCAGCTGCGAGTATTATAAAGCAACGATATAATATCCGCCCTTTAGTACATGTAACTTGCCGGGACCATAATTTAATAGGACTACAGTCACATTTACTCGGGTTATCTTTACTAGGTATCGATGATGTATTAGCAGTAACCGGCGACCCCTCCAAGATAGGAGATTTCCCGGGAGCAACAAGTGTGTTTGATGTGAATTCCTGCGGCTTATCCGAGATTATAAAGCAATTCAATCAAGGTATTAATGCCGATGGAGCGAATTTGAAACGGAAGACAACATTCTCTGTAGCAGGTGCCTTTAATCCACATACAAAGCATTTACAACGCGCAGTTGAACGTCTCACTAAGAAAATAGAAGCGGGTATGTCGTATTTCATTACACAACCTGTGTTTGATCGCACACAAATAAAAGAGATATATGAAGCGACGAAGCATTTAGATGTTCCGATTATTATCGGTGTTATGCCGATTACAAGTTATAATAACGCACTATTTCTACACAATGAAGTACCTGGTATAAAGATACCAGAACATATACTCAAACAGTTTGAAGCGGTTCAGGAAGATAAAGAACAGACAAAAGCGGTATCTATAAAGATATCAAAACGATTGATCGATGAAGTATACAGTTACTTTAATGGATTGTATCTCGTGACACCATTTATGAAATATGAAATGACAGAAGAACTTGCAAAATACGCAAAAGAAATTACAAATAACCAATATACTGAGGAGGTCATATAATGACAATTAAAACAGCAAATTTAGGATTCCCGAGATTAGGAAAAGACAGAGTATGGAAGAAGACGATTGAGCAATATTGGAGTAATGAAATTGATAATCATACGCTTAACACACAATTAAATGTAATTCATAAAGATAATTTACAAGTACAAGCAAGCTATGATTTAGATTCAGTACCAGTTGGAGACTTCTCGCTGTATGATCATATATTAGATACGGCACTATTATTTAATATTATTCCTGAACGATTTAGTGGAAGACCAATAGACGATGACCTCCTATTTGATATAGCACGAGGCAATAAAGAGAACGTAGCGAGTGCACTTCTGAAATGGTTTAATACAAACTATCATTATATTGTACCGGAATGGGATACGGCGACACCGCAATTAAATGCAGATCAATTGCTTCGAAAAGTGAAGTTAGCAAAGTCGTTAAACATACAATCCCATGCAGTCGTTGTCGGCCCCGTAACGTTTGTAGCACTATCAAAAGGTGGTTCGCAGTCGGAAGAAGAGAAGATACAATCATTGTTACCATTGTATACGGAACTATTTAATGTTCTTAACGAACAAGGCGTAACTTACATTCAAGTTGATGAACCGATTCTTGCGACAGATAAAGCAGAAGCATATTATGATATTACAAAAACAGCTTATACACACTTCAATACGCATGTACCAGAAGCAAAGCTAGTTATTCAGACATATTTTGAACGTGTGAATTTATCATTTGTGAGAGACTTGCCAGTATACGGATTAGGACTTGATTTTGTACATGATCACGGATTTAATCTTAAGCAAATCGAAGAAGAGCAATGGCCGTCAGATAAAGTATTATATGCAGGTATTATTGATGGTAGAAATGTTTGGGCGTCAGATATTGAAGAACGAAAGAACTTAGTTGAAAAACTTCAGAACTACGTTAAAGATATCGTGTTACAACCTTCTGCATCACTATTACACGTGCCGTTATCATTTGAACAGGAAACAATTGATGAGAAGATTAGGGAAGGGTTGAGCTTCGCGACTGAGAAATTAAATGAACTCAACGCTTTGAAGAAGCTATTCAATGATAATGATGATACGTTATATAATGCGTTAAAAGAAAAGTACATCCGTTTCTCTAACCAACCATTTAAACAAAAAACATTTGATTTTGACAGTGTTCCAGCGCAAAGAAATACACCTTTTGCTGAGCGTAAATTGAAGCAACAAAATAGATTACATCTTCCGGAACTTCCAACAACAACAATCGGTTCGTTCCCTCAAACGAAAGAAGTGAGGAAGAACAGAGCAGATTATCGTAAAGGACGTAAAGATCAAGCAGCGTACGAAGCATTTATCGAAGCGGAAATTAAACGCTGGATTGAAATTCAGGAACGCATTGGGTTAGACGTATTTGTACACGGTGAATTTGAACGTAATGACATGGTGGAATTCTTTGGGGAACAACTTGAAGGATTCTTAGTAACACAGTATGGCTGGGTACAGTCATACGGATCACGCGCTGTAAAACCACCTGTTATTTATGGCGATGTTTATTGGACAAAGCCACTGACAGTAAAGGAAACAGTATATGCGCAAAGCTTAACTGATAAACCGGTTAAAGGAATGTTGACAGGACCGGTTACGATATTAAACTGGTCATTTGAACGTGTGGATATTCCAAAAACCGAAGTACAAAATCAAATTGCACTAGCTATCAGAGCAGAAGTGGAAGCACTTGAAACAGCCGGAATAAAGATTATTCAAGTGGATGAACCGGCGCTACGAGAAGGATTACCGTTACATCAGTCATATCATGCACAGTATTTAAAAGATGCAGTCCATTCGTTTAAACTTGCAACATCATCAGTTAAAGATGAAACACAAATTCATACGCATATGTGTTATTCTCAATTCGGAAAGATTATACATGCCATTAAGGCACTTGATGCAGATGTCATTTCAATCGAAACATCACGAAGTCATGGTGACTTGATTAAAGACTTTGAATCGATTACGTATAATTTAGGAATTGGACTTGGTGTATATGATATTCATAGCCCACGTATACCGACAGAAGAAGAAATCACAACAGCGATTAATAGAGCGCTTAAAGAAATTGATCGTTCATTATTCTGGGTAAATCCAGACTGTGGTTTAAAAACGCGTAAGGAAGAAGAAGTAGTCGCTGCACTTACGACGTTAGTATCGGCCGTTCAAAAATTACGTAATATTCAGGAAGTTGCTGTGTAAATTTTAGATAAATATGAATTATTAAAGACAAGCTGAGATTAGCTTGTCTTTAATAATGTATATAAAATTAAAAAATTAAAATTATATTGTGTAGAATTGTAATTATTAGGGTATGAATTTGTATATCATAAAAGCGAATGGAGCGATTTATATGTTAACTCCTGAACAAGAAGTATATGAGATATATGTTAACCTTTATAAAGCGATGATTGATGAAAATTTTGATGTGATTGATAATCTGATGATGGATGGTAGTATATTGGTCCATATGACAGGCGTCAGGCAACCGAAAAGAGAGTGGCTTAAAGCTATTGAAGATCAATCAATGAAATACTATTCAACTAAAGAAGAGAATGTTGAAATACTTATGAAAGATAAGAAAGCTACACTCATAGCTCAGAATAGGGTCGATGCACGTATATATGGTTCACATAATATTTGGCCATTGGAACTTACGATGACGATGGTGAAATTCGAAAAAGAGTGGAAGATATCACACGTGGAAGCGTCGACGTATTAAATTTTTATTATTTTTTTAGTAAATAATGTTGACAGTGAGAATGGTTTATTATAAGATTGATATTGTCTTATTTGGAGGAATACCCAAGTCCGGCTGAAGGGATCGGTCTTGAAAACCGACAGGGGCTTAACGGCTCGCGGGGGTTCGAATCCCTCTTCCTCCGCCATTATTTAGACTAATTAATGAATATTATATATAGAAGAGAGCTAACGCTAAGTTAGTTCTCTTTTTTATTTTTTATAATGGAGATTAAATAAAAAAATTAATGCTGAATACGCTTTCTGAAAACCTTTACATACTTGTATAGACATTGTACAATTAATTCATATTATAGTGAAGGAGTTGACCAGTATGGCAGTCAACAGGCAAGAAGTTAAGGATATTATCAGTGCAATTGGCGGTAAGGAAAATGTTTCAGCAGCTACACACTGTGTTACGCGTTTACGTTTAGCATTAAAAGATGAATCAAAAGTAGATAAGGTAGCTTTAGATAAAATCAATTTAGTAAAAGGATCTTTTGCGGCGAATAACCAGTTCCAAATCGTTATTGGGCCAGGTACAGTTGACGAAGCTTACAAAGTATTCGTTGATGAAACAGGTGTTGGAGAAAGTTCAAAAGATGATGTAAAAGCAGCAGCAGCAGAAAAGATGAACCCGTTACAACGCGCAATTAAAACGTTAGGTGATGTATTTATTCCAATTTTACCTGCAATCGTAACAGCCGGTTTATTATTAGGTCTAAACAACGTATTAACAGCGGGAGGATTATTCGGTAAGCAATCTTTAGTGGAAATGTTCCCACAATTAAAAGATTTAGCAGAAATCATTAACTTCATTGCAGCAGCACCATTCATCTTCTTACCAGCATTAATTGGTTGGAGTGCGATGCGTGTGTTTGGTGGTAGTCCGTTATTAGGTTTAGTACTTGGACTAATTCTTTGTCACCCTGGACTTGCTTCTCAATACTCATTAGGTAACGCAGAAACAGGTGAATTAACAAAGATTCCTCAATGGGATGTATTTGGTTTGATGATTAATAAATTAAACTATCAAGGTCAAGTCTTACCGGTATTAATCGCGGCGTGGGTTTTAGCTAAAGTTGAGAGATGGTTAAATAAACGTGTTCATGATTCAATTAAGATGTTAGTTGTAGGACCTGTCTCATTATTATTAGTTGGTTTCTTATCATTTATCATTATTGGTCCAGTAGCATTATGGTTAGGTACACAAATCACTGATTTCATTCAAATGATTTTTGAATCAGCTGGATGGTTAGGTGGATTAGTATACGGCCTGGTATATGCACCACTTGTAATTACAGGTTTACACCATATGTTCTTAGCAGTTGACTTCCAGTTAATGAGTTCTCCGTTAGGCGGAACTTACTTATGGCCAATCTTAGCAATCTCAAATATTGCTCAAGGTTCAGCAGCATTTGCAGCTTGGTTCTTATATAAACGCAAAAAAATGGTTAAAGAAGAAGGTTTAGCATTAACTTCTGGTATCTCAGGTTGGTTAGGAGTTACAGAACCAGCAATGTTCGGTGTTAACATTCCATTAAAATATCCATTTATCGCAGCAGTAATTACGACAGGTATTGTCGGCGCAATTTTTGGTTCTCAACAAGTATTAGGTAAAGTTGGTGTCGGAGGTGTTCCTGGTATCATCTCAATCAATGATGGTTTCCGTGGTACATTCTTAATCGGTATGATTATTGCAATCGTCTTACCTATCGTATTAACATTAATCTTCTCAAACTTCGCTAAGAAAAAGATGGGTGAAGATGTAGCGGAGCCTATCGTATCAGATAAAAATATATAAAATTTCATAGTTAATGAATTAATCAACGAGCAACTTGTACTTACAGGTTGTTCGTTGTAAACTTATATTATCAAAAAAACGTTAGGAGTTTTAATAATGGCAGTTACTGATTGGAGAAAGTCAGTTGTTTATCAAATCTATCCAAAATCATTTAACGATACAACAGGTAATGGTCAAGGCGATATAAATGGTATCATAGAAAAATTAGATTATTTAAAAACACTCGGTGTTGATTATCTATGGTTAACGCCTGTGTATCGTTCTCCGATGAATGATAATGGTTATGATATAAGTGACTATTATGAAATTAATCCAGATTTCGGTACAAAAGAAGACTTCAAGCGTTTGATTGATGAAGCGCATCTTCGAGGTATTAAGATTATGTCTGACATTGTTATCAATCATACAAGTACAGAACACAATTGGTTTATAGAATCTCGAAAGTCACTCGACAATGAATATCGTGATTATTATATCTGGAAAGATGGTAGAGACGGACAGCCGCCAACGAACTGGGAGTCTAAGTTCGGTGGTAACGCATGGCGATTAGATCCTGTGACAAATCAGTATTATTTGCGTTTATTTGATGTCACACAAGCTGATTTGAACTGGGAGAATGAAAAACTGCGTAAAGAGATTTACGATATGATTAATTACTGGATAGATTTTGGTATGGATGGTTTTCGTTTTGATGTCATCAACTTAATTTCAAAGTCTGAATTTAAAGATTCGGATAAAATCGGTAAAGAATTCTATACGGATGGTCCTCGTGTGCATGAATTTATCCATGAAATGAATCGTAATACCTTTGGGAAAAAAGAAGGTTTTATGACGGTTGGTGAGATGAGTTCTACAACACTTGAGCATTGTATTAACTATACACGTGAGGATCGACATGAATTAAGTAGTGTATTTAACTTCCATCATTTAAAAGTGGATTATAAAGACGGAGAAAAATGGACGAAAATGACATTTGATTTCGTTGAATTAAAGCGCATCCTATTTGAATGGCAAGTGGGTATATCAAAAGGTGGAGGCTGGAATGCAATCTTCTGGTGTAACCACGATCAACCACGTGTGGTGAGTCGTTTTGGGGATGATTCTACAGAGGAACGTCGTGTGAAGAGTGCGAAAATGTTGGCCATCACACTTCATTTTCTGCAAGGAACACCATATATTTATCAAGGCGAAGAAATTGGAATGACGAATTTGTATTTAGATGATATCAGTCAGTACCGTGACGTAGAGTCGACAAATGCATATCAAATCATGTCAGAAAATGGGTTTACAAATAACGAAATATTAGATATATTACAAGATAAATCAAGAGATAATTCGAGAAGTCCGGTGCAGTGGGATGACAGCATCAATGCAGGATTTACAACAGGTACACCGTGGATTAATGTGGCAAAGAATTACGAGAAAATAAATGTGAAACAAGCACTAGCTGATAAAAACTCTGTATTTTATACGTATCAAAAGTTAATAGAATTACGCCATAACTTAGATATTATTACTTATGGAGAAGTGAAACCTTTATTAGAAGACCATCCGCATATTTTTGCGTATGAAAGAATACTTGATGAGAGGTCATTATTAGTTTTAGCGAATTTTACAGCTGAACCAGTGGATGTGCCCGCTTCAATTGATATTGAGGGAAGCGTATTAATTAATAATGGTACTTTCCATTCAAATGTATTAGAACCTTATCAAGCGATTGCGATACTTCGATAGAGACTCACTTTTTGATGCTAATGACTCATAATAATTAGAGGTGTCTTATGAACAGTAATAAGTATCGAAAGATTTATCAAGAGTTAAGTGGAAAGATTATTAATGAAGACTATAAACATGGTGATCAATTACCTTCAGAAAATTTATTGGTAAAAAAATATGGTGTATCACGTGAAACAGTTAGAAAAGCATTAAGTCTCCTCCAAACAAATGGTTTCATTCAAAAGCTAAAAGGGAAAGGCTCTGTAGTCATCTATAATCAGTCTATGAATTTCCCTGTGTCACAACTGATTAGCTTTGAAGAAATTAAGCAATCATTGAATATGGATTATCATACAGTGGTTGAAAGTTTTGAAACTGTGTTGGCGAAAGATCATCCAAAAGTGAAAGATGCTTTGAACATCACAGATGAAACAAAGTTATTTAGAGTGGTGCGTTCAAGAAGAAAAAATCATACAGTGAATATTGTAGATACAGATTATTTTATTCAGGAAATGATGCCGGCTTTATCTAGAGAGATTGCCGAACGTTCAATATATGATTACATTGAAAATCGATTAGGATTAAAAATTGCATATTCAAACAAAGCGATTACATTTGAACCAATGACGGAAGAGGAAGTTTCTTTGTTCGTAGAAGCAACTCCTCCATATGCAGCAGTGGTACGTTCAGTAGTACATCTGGCAGATGCTACACCATTTCAATATAATATCTCAAAACATAGAGCCAGTGAGTTTAAGTTTGTAGATTTCTCCAGAAGAAACGTAATCAAGGATAAGTAAAGTTTATTGTTGCAATCTATAGTTAGATTTAGTATCATAAATATTACCGTGCTAAGTGGGGAGTTAGCGGTTCCCTGTACTTGCAATCCGCTTAGGCAAGACCTAATCCCTTTGCCTCGGATAATAAGTTGTGAGGTCTGACCCAGATACGTAGTGTTGAGAAGTCGGTCCTAGCCAATATAAACCCATGAATCATGTCAGGTCCGGAAGGAAGCAGCATTAAGTGGTACTTTGTATGTGACTGGGGTAGCCGGCTTTGAGCTGTCGACTTGGGTAACGCTTGTGTTTATTATTCAAAGCAAAGGTGCACGGCTTATATTTAAATAACTTACTTCATATAAATAAAAGATACTGTAAAGACATGTGTTCAGATGCCTTTGCAGTATCTTTTTTGTTTTGATTCTAAAATTAGAACTTCTCCTAAATGAGATATCACTCTATATTCTTTAAAGACGCTCTAAAATCTTCATCTTCAAAAATCTTATCTCTGAATAATTTCATCGCTTTTTGAGCTTTATAAGACTCCCACATGTTTAAATCGTCTAGAAAGAATGCTAAAGCTTTCCGTTTATTATTTTTCTTCTCTGTAACATAATAAACACCATTAATCACTTTAGCAGTACTTCCACCCTTATATCCATAATGCTGATATTTTTGTTTTATGGGCTGACTTTTTATCTGCTCCATTAATGACCTCAATATTTTTGTTTCTTTTTCATTGAATTTATCCTGATTAATATCGTTCATTAAATGAGCATAGTCTGAAGTGCTACCGTGTGTTAAATGATCTGACCAGTAGCTTTGACGTTTCATGTCGAACTTTTTTAAAACATCCTTTTCTTTGATTTTACCCGTTATATAATCATCTTTATATTTAATCGAATCCTTCACTAACTGATTATCAGTTATCTTCGCAGATAAATCACCTTCACTAATATCGGTCGCCATCACCATCCCACCGATAAGAGAGTAAATTTGTGAATGACGCTTCATGTTCAAAGATTTTATCTGCTTATTAACGTTATCAAGTTGCAATCTATCAATTAAATAATCAGTATTAGCATTCGAACTATATCTAATCATGCCTTTAGCGACATCATTTAAAGTAAGGTGACTAGTATCATACTTCTCTTCAAAAGCAGCCTGTGCACCCCCATCTGTATTATTCAAATGGTATTTTAAGATTTCATCATAATTAACCGATTCATTAGGATTAATGCGATGATTAACAACCTGATGCGCATATTCCTTAGCAACAATCACTTTGATGACACTGGCTAAAGGTTGGGGGCGATGACCATCAATATTAAGTACTTCCTTGTTATTCTCAATATAAGTAACACTACCTTTACCACTCTTGATAATTTTAGAAATATCTTCAGGACTACTTCTTAATAGCAGCCAGGATGTAAAAAATAAGAGGACAATAGGAATTAGCCAGACGAAACGCCGTTTATAAGACTGAAATAATAATCTACTGATGCAGGGAATAATTAAGACACCACTCAGCATAATAATTAAAATCGTAAATAAATGTTCTCCGTTATTAGACAACCAGGAAAGATAAGCAGTGAACATAACGCCTAACACCATTTCGGTAAAGAAAACTTTTGTTCTAAATCTTTTAAACAACAAAGGCAGTATGTACATAATAGTGATTGAAATGAAAATGAACTGCATGTAGGACCTCCGAAAGTTTTTTAAAATCAAAAATATCAGAAAGGTATAAGTGTTATTTTACAATCAAATTATAAAATACAATCAATTTAAGTACAATTAAAATAAGATTTAAATATAAAAAAATGAGTTAAGTAACGATAAAAGTAAACAGTAACTCCGTAAATTTATATTTGATAAAAAATAATTTTTAATGTAAAAATTGTGTAATGCTTGTAAATAATATGGATAATTTATATTGATTTGATTATAATGAAGTTGATAGAAAACTTTTATAAAAAGGGGCGGAATTAATGAAAGTAACAAAACTTTATTCTACAAGCATCGCAGCTGCACTATTATCAACAACCTTATTGACTGGGGTAGCGAGTGCTGATACTACTCAAACAGCTACAACAGAAACACCGTCAACAGGAACGACTACGGTAACACCTGCATTAACAGCAGAACAAACAGCTGCGAAAGCTGAATTAGATGTACTTATTAAAACATCAAAAGAAATCATTGATGCTTACAAAGATGACAATGTTATGAAGTTTGATTTAGATTATAGCGCTTTAAAAACACAAACTTCTTCTGCAGAAAGAGTATCAGGAAATGCTTCTAGCACAGTAGATCAATACAAATCAGCTCGTAAAGTATTAGATGAAAAATTAGCTCCAGTGATTGTAAAGAAAGAAATTCGTATTGCTCAAGATAAAGTGGAAGCAGCAATCCAAAAAGCGAAACTTGCAAGACTACAAAAAGATACACCGAATAAGCCGCAGAAATTACAAGATACGTTAAACAAAGAAATAACAAATGCTCAAGCATTATTTAAAAAGTCTACAACACCGGCTAAAGCATATAATGAACAGCTAGAAGTACTTACAAAAGCTACAAATGATTTGTTGAGTGCTGGTACAGTTGTGAAAATTCCATTAGAAGGTACTACAACTGTGAAATTCCAAACTGCAGATGGAAGAACTCAATTTCCAGCTTCAGCTGGTAAATTAGTATCAAGTGGTGTTGTAACACCTGAAGAAGGAACTAAATATATCGAAGTAAATACTTTACGTGATTTAACAAAATATGGACTTGTATTACCTAAAGGATTTGAGTTCGCGAACCCAGACAAGCCATTAAAAGAAGTATCTGACTTCTCTAAAGTAGAATTAAAACAAACACCAGGTCATCAATATAGTGAAGCATTAGTTACATTCACTTTAAAACGTGATGGACAGGTTATTGATTCAGCAATTCCGAATTTTACTGTGTTACAAGAAACTAATTTTGAAAATAAATATTCAGAAGTGATGGATAAGTTAACTGCAGATCAGTTAAAAGATATTAAAACATACTATCAAAAAGAGGGTTACATCGTAGATCCTGCAACTACTAAATATACATTTAATAAAGATAATTTCTATCAAACAGCAGAAATTAACTTTATTAAAAAACCTGAAGCACCACCGGCACCAGTCGTTGTTGACGGTCCTGGAATGTCTTCATTTAATGGGTACCAATTTAAAGCAGGTCAAAAATATACTTTACCAGTCTATGTAGAGTTATATGAACAACCAAACAGTAACATTCAAATGAATAATAAAGATTTCACTATTAAAGTTATGAGTGTTACACCTGCAGGAAGCAAAAAGAAATTATCTGTTAAAGATAACAAAGTAACATTTACTAAGCCTGGTAACTATACTGTTAAATTTGCTATTTATGATAAAAACGGTGGAAAATTAAAAGATTATAAAGGTAAAGAAAGAAGTTACATCTACGTTTCAAACACTGCGACTGTAGTAGACTCAGCACCGGTTATCACAGGTGTGAAAAACACAACATATAACAAAAAGACATTCTCTTACACTAAAGGGATCAAAGCTTACGATTATGTAGATAAGAAGTCTGTTAAAGTGACTTACAAAGGTAAAGTGAATCCAAGTAAAAAAGGTAAATATAAAATTTATTACTCTGCAACAGATAGCAAAGGTAATACTGCTAAGAAGACGCGTTACGTTGTCGTTAAATAATTCGTTCCTAAACAAGAGCTTGAGGATTTTTCCTCAGGCTTTTTTATATACTTATTAATATGACGAGGTTCTGTTCAGTGTTATAATAAGATTAATAATTTGTTGGAGGGGACTCACTTGAGTTATCAAGCTTTATATCGTGTGTTTCGTTCACAGTCTTTTGAGGAAGTTGTGGGACAGAAGCATGTTACGACAACTTTAAAGAACGCAATTCAAAAAAATAAAATCTCACATGCTTATTTGTTCAATGGTCCACGTGGTACAGGAAAAACGAGTATTGCTAAAATTTTTGCAAAAGCAATCAACTGTACCGAAAGTGAAACAGGCGAACCTTGTAACCAGTGTCCGACATGTATTTCTATTACTAACGGGACAAATTCAGATGTCATCGAGATAGATGCTGCGAGTAATAACGGTGTTGATGAGATACGTAATATTCGTGACAAAGTAAAATATGCCCCTGGCGAGTCGACGTATAAGGTATATATTATTGATGAGGTGCATATGTTAACGACAGGTGCATTTAATGCCTTATTGAAGACACTTGAGGAACCACCTGCACATGCTATTTTTATTTTAGCTACGACTGAGCCACACAAGATTCCGGCTACGATTATTTCTCGTTGTCAACGTTTTGACTTTAAGGCGATTGCTTTACCGGATATTAAGGAACATCTGGCTTTTGTTTGTAATAAAGAAGGTATTGAATATGAAGATGCAGCGTTAGAGTTTATAGCGACGAGTGCTGAGGGTGGTATGCGTGATGCTTTAAGTATCCTGGATCAGGCGATTGCTTTTGGAGAAGCGCAGTTAACGTTGGATCATGTACTAAACGTAACTGGTAGCGTCGGTCGAGATGATTTAATGTCACTCATGGATAAGATTATTGTTCATGACGTTAAGGGTGCATTTGAACAATATCATCAGTTATTAGCTGATGGCAAAGAAGTGACACGTTTAGTGAATGACTTAATTTATTTCTTGCGCGATGTGATTGTAGAGTTTGCGACCGATCAAAAAGGAGAATCAGCAATCTATTCTCTTGGACTGCCAACCATCTATGAAATGATTGATAAAATTAACGATACCCTTGTGTCGATGCGTTTCTCTGTAAATGCTAATGTGCATTTTGAAGTGTTAATCGTAAAGCTTTCTGAGTTAATAAAACAAAATGAATCAGGTACGGCTACACCAATCAGTCATGATACTTCCCATCAGACGATAGACACTAGCCATATAGAAGCGCGTATCAATGCATTAGAATCGCGCATGAATCAAGGTGTACCTCAAGCACAGGCACCTCAAAAAGCGAAAAAGGAACCAAAGAAGAACAAAAATGCATTTTCTATGCGTCAGATAGAAACGGTTCTTGATAATGCTAATCGCGAAGACCTTAACTTCCTTAAACAAAATTGGGGAGAGTTGCTCGCACATGTTGAATCACAAGGTCAGCGTTCTTTAGTTAGCTTATTACATCATTCTGAACCTGTTGCAGCGAGCAACACACATGTTCTGATTAAATTTGCTGAAGAAATTCATTGTGATATGGTAAACAATAATGATGAAAAAAGAGAACAGATTGAGTCGATAGTATACACAATTATAAAAAAACAAGTTAAAATGGTAGGAGTACCAGATTCTCAGTGGTTACAGGTTAGACACACATATATTGAGAATAGAAAACAACCTAAGCAGGAAGAGAAACCTGCTGAAGTTGATATTGTATCAGAAGCGGCTAATTTATTTGGCGAAGATGCAATTAATATTATTGATTAAAATTATTAGGAGGAAATGAATATGCGCGGTGGCGGAAATATGCAACAAATGATGAAACAAATGCAAAAAATGCAAAAGAAAATGGCTGAAGAGCAAGAAAAATTAAAAGAGGAACGAATTGAAGGAACTGCAGGCGGCGGAATGGTGACTGTTGTTGTTTCAGGTCATAAAGAAGTATTAGATGTAATTATTAAAGAAGAAGTAGTAGACCCAGAAGATATTGAAATGTTACAAGACTTAGTATTAGCTGCAACAAACGATGCATTAGCAAAAGCAGATGATGTTACTGCACAACGTTTAGGACAACATACTAAAGGATTAAACATTCCAGGAATGATGTAAGATGCATTATCCTGCACCTATATCGAAATTAATCGATAGTTTTATGAAATTACCAGGCATTGGACCTAAAACAGCAAGTCGTCTTGCTTTTCATGTTTTAGATATGAAAGAAGACGATGTAATGAATTTTGCGAAGGCATTAGTTGATGTAAAGCGCGAACTCACTTACTGTTCAGTATGTGGACATATAACGGATACTGATCCTTGTTATGTATGTAGTGATAAAACACGCGATCGTTCTATGATATGTGTCGTCGAAGAGACAAAAGATGTTATCGCAATGGAGAAGATGCGAGAATACAAAGGCATGTATCATGTATTACATGGCGCAATTTCACCGATGGAAGGTGTTGGGCCGGAAGATATTAATATTCCATCCTTACTTACACGATTAAAGGATGAAGAAGTAACAGAATTAATACTTGCAACCAATCCAAATATCGAAGGTGAGTCTACTGCAATGTATATCTCTAGATTAGTTAAACCAATCGGTATTAAAACTACACGTCTGGCGCACGGTTTACCTGTGGGCGGAGATTTAGAATATGCAGATGAAGTGACACTATCAAAAGCAATCTCGGGTAGAACGGAGATATAAAAAATAAGCATCCTCATATTTTTGAGGATGCTTATTTTTTGATAATCTAGTTGAATTTCTATTAGATAGCACTTAAACTAATTTTTTACGAATAGCGCTAGACAATGTATCTACAATGATAACCATAATAACGATACCAATTAAAATCATGCCTACTCGATCCCATGTACGGCCTTGAAGGGCGAAGATTAAAGGTGTACCTATACCGCCAGCACCAATCAGTCCTAGTATTGAAGCGCTTCTTAGGTTAATTTCGAATCGGTACAGAACAAAAGATATAAATGCAGGTAGAATTTGTGGTACGACAGCAAACATTAAAGTTTTTGTCTTGTTTGCACCTGTTGCCATTAATGCTTCTGACGGGCCCATATCTAAGTTTTCCATATCTTCAGCAAACAATTTACCAAGCATCCCGATAGAGTGAATCCCTACAGCAAGAACACCAGCAAATGCTCCTGGCCCGACAGCTTTAATAAATAATAAGGCCATGATAATTTCAGGAAATACACGTATTAAACTCAAGATAAATTTACTAATTTCAGATAGGAAGCGGTTTGAAATATTTCTTGCTGATAGAAAGGCAAGTGGAATACATAATACTGCTGAGATAATCGTTCCTAAAAACGCGATTGCAAAAGTTTCTAATAATCCACGTAATAAGTCTTCCCCTTCAGGCATATATATATAATCAGTATCTGGATGTATAAGACCATCCCAAATATTTGAAAGAATTTCGAATGATTTTTCCTTAATTTCTATTTTAGGCATACCACTAAATGCCCAAATATAAATTGCAAGTAAGCAAAAGATAATCAATACAGTACGTATTATAGAAGGAACTGAAGACTTAGGTTTTAAATAATCATAATTTTTACTCATAGTAAATGTTCCCTCACTTTCGTACTAACATAATCAATCACCATAACAATTAGTAAGGTGAATATAATGATTGTTGTTACTTTAGGATATTCAAAGTAGCCGAGTGTTTTATCATAGAATAACCCTATGCCACCAGCACCTACTAAACCTAATACAGCAGCGGCACGAATATTGATTTCAAATGTAAACAATACAAATGATAAATAGGGGGCAATCGCTTGTGGAAGGACGCCGAATGTAATCCATTTCGATTTGTTGGCACCTACCGCGGTCATTGCTTCTAGTGGTCCATTATCGATATTTTCCAGTGATTCGTAGAAGAGTTTCGCTACGATACCAAATGATAATACTGTCAAAGCAAATATTCCGGGCAGTGCACCTATACCGAACACTGCAACGAAGATGGATGCGAGTAATAAATCGGGAATTGTACGTATTATATTTAATAAGAGTCGAACGGGTACATTAATCCATTTCGATTTAAATACATTACTTGCAGATAATAAGGCAACCGGAATTGCAAGCAATGAACCGAAAGTTGTTCCTAGTACAGCCATACGAATCGTATCTAACATAGGATCTACAATTTCTTTAAAATAGCTCCAATCTGGCGGTAGCATTTCTTTTACTAAGTTCATCATTTCAGGTGCGCCGATTGCGAGTCCAGATAAACTAAATTTTGTTTTCCAGGCACTCCAGATGATTAAAGCTAAAATAAGTAATAAGGAAAAAGCGGCTTTAATATGGCCGGTCGATTTGAGTTCGGGATTTTTCATCATTTTACCCCCATCAACTCTTCATTTTTAATTTCTCTTCCGTAAATTTTTGAGAATGCTTCATCTGTAGCTTGCTCTACAGGTCCATCAAATACAACTTTTCCTGCACGAAGCCCGATGATTCTAGTTGCATACTCTCTTGCTAAGTCAACAAAATGTAGGTTGACGATGACTGTAATACCTAACTCCTGATTAATGCGTTTCAAGTCATCCATTACTTGTTTTGTTGTGAGTGGGTCTAGAGATGCAACGGGTTCATCAGCTAAGATTATTTTCGGTTCTTGAGCCAATGCACGTGCGATAGAAACACGTTGTTGTTGTCCGCCCGATAATTCATCTGCACGGCTATAAGCTTTCTCGACAATATTAACTCTATCTAAAGCTTCTAGTGCAATTTGCTTATCCTTCTTAGGAAATAGTCCTAAAATCATTTTCCAGGTTGGGTGATAACCAACGCGCCCACTTAATACATTACGTATAACAGATGAACGTTTGACTAAATTGAAGCTTTGGAATATCATCCCGATATTTCGGCGCATCATCAGTAACTTCTTGCCTTTCGCTTGAGTGATAGATTCTCCGTCAATCGAAATATCCCCGGAAGAAATTTCGTGTAATCGATTAATAGAGCGCAGTAAAGTAGATTTACCAGCCCCTGATAATCCTACAATTACGATAAATTCTCCTTTATTGATTTCTAAATTAACATTGTCTAATCCGACATGACCATTAGGATAAACTTTATTTACTTCTTTAAAAATGATTTGTGCCATTGTTTCACTCCTCTTGATAGAAAAAGCTAAACTCAAAATTGAGTTTAGCTTAATTTAATTATTCTTATTAACGCTTAAATTATTCTTTAACTTTTTTGTCGTAGTCACGAATGATATCAAACTTAGAATCATCTGATTTAACGTAACCTTCATGTGAGTATACTTCTCGGATAATTTTTTGGCCTTCTTTATCTTTACCGATTTTGATGAATGCATCTGTTAACTTCTTTTTCCACTCATCTGTCATATCAGATCGTGCAGCAATAGTATCGTTTGGAATTTTTTCAGTGAACTTAACGATTTTTGTATCTTTAAATACGTTAGGTTGATCTTTTTTCACGATATTACGTGCATCCTGGAATGTAACAGCTACATCTACATCATCATTTAATAATGAAATAACTGCTTGGTCATGACCTTTAACTGTAGTTACTTCCATATCTTTTAAAGGATCAATTTTTTCTTTCTTTAATTCAACTGCAGGGAATACATAACCAGCTGTTGAGGTTACATCTTGCATTGCAATCTTCTTGCCTTTCATATCTTTAAGGCTTTTAATATCTGAATCTTTTTTTACGATAAATTGAGATTTGTAGAAATCGACTAATTCTTTTGTTGGTGTTCCGTCATCATTTACACCATAACGTTGTGCTTGTAGTAATACATCAGCAGCTTTTTGATCATGTGCTAACACATAAGCTGTAGGGGGTAAGAAACCAACGTCAACTTTTTTAGATTTCATAGCTTCTACGATTGTGTTGTAGTTTGTAGAAACAGAAACTTCTACTGGAATACCGATTTCTTTTTTAAGTAACTTTTCTAAAGGTTTTGCTTTTGCTTCTAATGTTTCAGCATTTTGAGATGGAACGAATTGAACTGTTAACTTTTCTGGAGTATAACCAGCTGATTCTTTACCTGATTCTTTTGATCCGCCTTTAGAGTTATCTCCGCCACATGCACCTAATACAGCAGCTGCTAAGATAACTGGAACAGCTGTTTTAATTGTGTTTTTGAACATTCTAAAATCTCCTTTTAAAAGTGTGAATTGATTACAGTACCTATATTAACAAAGTTTGAAAGGATAAAAAGTAAAGTTTTTGTAAATTATATTAAAAGTACCATTCGTAAAAATATGAAACAGAAATTTAGTTTTAATATTAATATGATATATCTAAATTGTTCTAAAAATATTATTTAAAGTGAGGAATCGATTTATGAAAAGAAAGCTTCTTTTTGTATCATTTATGTATTTTACTTTAACAACTAATGTTTTTGCAGAAAGTTATAGGGACCTAGCACCTATAATAAATCCTGCTAATTCCAATAGTAAGTCGATTCTTGTTGATAATACACATGGACAAACTGCAGGAGCGGCAGATTGGGTGTTTGATGGTGCATTTTCTGATTTTGCTCATGGACTTGCTGGTAAAGGTTACACAGTAAAAGAATCAAGACAAAACAGGGCGATAACCTATGAAGATATTTCAAAGTAGTTATTTATAATAACGGGGGAACGCAAATTGGATCTTTCAGTTTAGGGGGAAGTTGGAATTCATACGGCTATAGTAATGCATTTACTTTAATTACTGATGCAGCTGGTACAGCAAAAATTACTTTCGATGCCAAGACGAAATCTGGTATTTATGGAGATGCAAATATTAGGTTAAAGCAAGGGAATACTAATAAATACACTGAATCTATAAATATTAAATGATTTAAAACTATTTTTAGAGAATGGAGATAAACTCTGTTCTCTTTTTTAGTAAACAATTACTAAGAAATAACTTCTGCAACTTGTTATAATTATAAAATATGAGGTGATAAAAAATGACAACTGGATTAGTATTGGAAGGTGGCGGTATGAGAGGTATTTATACTGCGGGTGTGCTTGATTGTTTTCTAGAACATGATATTTTATTTAATTATGTCATTGGGGTATCAGCTGGTGGAAATATGGCGGCTTCGTATCTGTCGAAACAAAAAGGACGAAATAAGAAGGTGTCTCTTGATTTCTTAGATGATAAACGCTATTTATCTCTATCCAATTACATTAAGAATAAGGAGATGTTTGGAATGGATTTCATCTTTGATGAAATTCCAAGAGAACATGTTCCTTTCAATATGGAAGACTTTCTTCAATATAATGGCGAATACGTTATTGCCTGTACAAATTGTGAGACAGGTGAAACAGAATATTTCAATAAAGCGTATTTAAGAAAAGATTTAATGACAATACTTCGTGCTTCAAGTTCGCTTCCGTTGATGGCTCCTATTGTAGAATATGATGGGAAGAAGCTTTTAGATGGAGGGATCACTGACCCAATTCCTTTAAAGAAAGCACAAAGAGATGGAATGATTAATAATGTAGTGGTTTTAACTCGTCCTAAAGGATATGTAAAACGTTCAAGTCGATTGTCAAAATACTTTAAAGTAAAAGGTTATAAGAAGGTAGATGAAGCGATGCAAAAAAGACCTTCTTTATACAATGAAACACTTCGATATGTAGATCACCAGGAACAAAGTGGACATGCTATAGTTATCAGACCATCTAAAGATTTAAAGGTTGATCGTATGGAGAAGGACCGTAATAAACTCTCTGCAATGTATGATTTAGGCTATCAGGATGCACTAGATAAGCTTTCAGAGATAAAGAAATGGCTGGAATCAGAAGAAAAATAAAAAACTTTTAAAAAAGTGGTTAAAGTGTAATTTTTACGCTTGTGATAGTGTTTGAAACCCTGTATAGTTATATCTTGTCCGGTAGAGATAACTCATACAGGACAAGCACTTCGAAAGACAACTTAAAAAACTTTTTAAAAAAGTTGTTGACATTCAAATCGCAAGAGAGTATAATTAAATCTTGTGAGACAGAAAAACTAACACAATGAACATTGAAAACTGAATGACAATATGTCAACGTTAATTCCAATAATTTGAGTGAACTTAGTTCACTCCCAAGAGTGATTGCCATAAGCAATCAAAGAGCATTATCAAACAAACTATTATGGAGAGTTTGATCCTGGCTCAGGATGAACGCTGGCGGCGTGCCTAATACATGCAAGTCGAGCGAACAGATGGAGTGCTTGCACTCCTGACGTTAGCGGCGGACGGGTGAGTAACACGTGGGTAACCTACCTATAAGACTGGGATAACTTCGGGAAACCGGAGCTAATACTGGATAATATTTAGCTTCGCATGAAGCAATAGTGAAAGACGGTTTTGCTGTCACTTATAGATGGACCTGCGGTGTATTAGCTAGTTGGTGAGGTAACGGCTCACCAAGGCAACGATACATAGCCGACCTGAGAGGGTGATCGGCCACACTGGGACTGAGACACGGCCCAGACTCCTACGGGAGGCAGCAGTAGGGAATCTTCCGCAATGGACGAAAGTCTGACGGAGCAACGCCGCGTGAGTGAAGAAGGTTTTCGGATCGTAAAACTCTGTTGTAAGGGAAGAACAAGTACGTTAGTAACTGAACGTACCTTGACGGTACCTTACCAGAAAGCCACGGCTAACTACGTGCCAGCAGCCGCGGTAATACGTAGGTGGCAAGCGTTATCCGGAATTATTGGGCGTAAAGCGCGCGTAGGCGGTCTCTTAAGTCTGATGTGAAAGCCCCCGGCTCAACCGGGGAGGGTCATTGGAAACTGGGAGACTTGAGTACAGAAGAGGAGAGTGGAATTCCATGTGTAGCGGTGAAATGCGCAGAGATATGGAGGAACACCAGTGGCGAAGGCGGCTCTCTGGTCTGTAACTGACGCTGAGGTGCGAAAGCGTGGGGATCAAACAGGATTAGATACCCTGGTAGTCCACGCCGTAAACGATGAGTGCTAAGTGTTGGGGGGTTTCCGCCCCTCAGTGCTGCAGCTAACGCATTAAGCACTCCGCCTGGGGAGTACGGTCGCAAGACTGAAACTCAAAGGAATTGACGGGGACCCGCACAAGCGGTGGAGCATGTGGTTTAATTCGAAGCAACGCGAAGAACCTTACCAAATCTTGACATCCTTTGACAACTCTAGAGATAGAGCTTTCCCCTTCGGGGGACAAAGTGACAGGTGGTGCATGGTTGTCGTCAGCTCGTGTCGTGAGATGTTGGGTTAAGTCCCGCAACGAGCGCAACCCTTATCTTTAGTTGCCATCATTAAGTTGGGCACTCTAGAGAGACTGCCGGTGACAAACCGGAGGAAGGTGGGGATGACGTCAAATCATCATGCCCCTTATGATTTGGGCTACACACGTGCTACAATGGTTGGTACAAAGGGCAGCAAAACCGCGAGGTCAAGCAAATCCCATAAAACCAATCTCAGTTCGGATTGTAGTCTGCAACTCGACTACATGAAGCTGGAATCGCTAGTAATCGTAGATCAGCATGCTACGGTGAATACGTTCCCGGGTCTTGTACACACCGCCCGTCACACCACGAGAGTTTGTAACACCCGAAGCCGGTGGAGTAACCTTTTAGGAGCTAGCCGTCGAAGGTGGGACAGATGATTGGGGTGAAGTCGTAACAAGGTAGCCGTATCGGAAGGTGCGGCTGGATCACCTCCTTTCTAAGGATATTACGGAAAAGGAATTCTTGAAATTCCTTCGGAATAGCGTTTGACATATTGTATTCAGTTTTGAATGTTTATAGGACCGATGGTCCATACATTCAATTGTACTTTGAAAACTAGATAAAGTAAGAAGAAATAAAAGATTTTACCAAGCAAAACCGAGTGAGTTCATTTTTGAATTCTTAAAAAAATCGCGCGTCTACATTTATGTAGACATCACAATATTAATAACAGATTAAGTTATTAAGGGCGCACGGTGGATGCCTTGGCACTAGAAGCCGACGAAGGACGTTACTAACGACGATATGCTTTGGGGAGCTGTAAGTAAGCTTTGATCCAGAGATTTCCGAATGGGGAAACCCAGCATGAGTTATGTCATGTTATCCATATATGAATACATAGTATATGAGAAGGCACACCCGGAGAACTGAAACATCTAAGTACCCGGAGGAAGAGAAAGAAAACTCGATTCCCTTAGTAGCGGCGAGCGAAACGGGAAGAGCCCAAACCAGAGTGCTTGCATTCTGGGGTTGTAGGACACTCAATACGGAGTTACAAAGGAACAGTTTAGACGAATGACTTTGGAAAAGTCAGCCATAGAAGGTAAAGGCCCTGTAGTCGAAAAGTTGTTCTCTCCTGAGTGGATCCTGAGTACGGCGGAACACGTGGAATTCCGTCGGAATCCGGGAGGACCATCTCCCAAGGCTAAATACTCTCTAGTGACCGATAGTGAACCAGTACCGTGAGGGAAAGGTGAAAAGCACCCCGGAAGGGGAGTGAAATAGAACCTGAAACCGTGTGCTTACAAGTAGTCAGAGCCCGTTAATGGGTGATGGCGTGCCTTTTGTAGAATGAACCGGCGAGTTACGATTTGATGCAAGGTTAAGCAGTATATGTGGAGCCGTAGCGAAAGCGAGTCTGAATAGGGCGAATGAGTATCAGGTCGTAGACCCGAAACCAGGTGATCTACCCATGTCCAGGTTGAAGTTCAGGTAACACTGAATGGAGGACCGAACCGACTTACGTTGAAAAGTGAGCGGATGAGGTGTGGGTAGCGGAGAAATTCCAATCGAACCTGGAGATAGCTGGTTCTCTCCGAAATAGCTTTAGGGCTAGCCTCGTGTGATGATTATTGGAGGTAGAGCACTGTTTGGACTAGGGGCCCCCCTAGGGTTACCGAATTCAGACAAACTCCGAATGCCAAATAATTTAACACGGGAGTCAGACTGCGGGTGATAAGGTCCGTAGTCGAGAGGGAAACAGCCCAGACCACCAGCTAAGGTCCCAAAATATATGTTAAGTGGAAAAGGATGTGGCGTTGCCCAGACAACTAGGATGTTGGCTTAGAAGCAGCCATCATTTAAAGAGTGCGTAATAGCTCACTAGTCGAGTGACGCTGCGCCGAAAATGTACCGGGGCTAAACATATTACCGAAGCTGTGGATTGTCCGTAGGACAATGGTAGGAGAGCGTTCTAAGCAGCGTCGAAGCATGATCGCAAGGACATGTGGAGCGCTTAGAAGTGAGAATGCCGGTGTGAGTAGCGAAAGACGGGTGAGAATCCCGTCCACCGATTGACTAAGGTTTCCAGAGGAAGGCTCGTCCGCTCTGGGTTAGTCGGGACCTAAGCCGAGGCCGAATGGCGTAGGCGATGGACAACAGGTAGATATTCCTGTACCACCTAAGATTGTTTGAACGATGGGGGGACGCAGTAGGATAGGCGAAGCGTACTGTTGGTTATGTACGTCCAAGCACTGAGACTGAGTATTAGGCAAATCCGGTACTCTTAAGGTCAAGGTGTGATGGGGAGCGAAATTATAGTAGCGAAGTCGTTGATTTCACACTGCCAAGAAAAGCCTCTAGTTAGAAATTAGGTGCCCGTACCGCAAACCGACACAGGTAGTCAAGATGAGAATTCTAAGGTGAGCGAGCGAACTCTCGTTAAGGAACTCGGCAAAATGACCCCGTAACTTCGGGAGAAGGGGTGCTTTTTAGGGTGCAAGCCTTGAAGAGCCGCAGTGAATAGGCCCAAGCGACTGTTTATCAAAAACACAGGTCTCTGCAAAACCGTAAGGTGACGTATAGGGGCTGACGCCTGCCCGGTGCTGGAAGGTTAAAAGGAGTGGTTAGCATTAGCGAAGCTACGAATTGAAGCCCCAGTAAACGGCGGCCGTAACTATAACGGTCCTAAGGTAGCGAAATTCCTTGTCGGGTAAGTTCCGACCCGCACGAAAGGCGTAACGATTTGGGCACTGTCTCAACGAGAGACTCGGTGAAATCATAGTACCTGTGAAGATGCAGGTTACCCGCGACAGGACGGAAAGACCCCGTGGAGCTTTACTGCAGCCTGATATTGAAATTCGGCACAGCTTGTACAGGATAGGTAGGAGCCTTTGAAACGTGAGCGTCAGCTTACGTGGAGGCGTTGGTGGGATACTACCCTGGCTGTGTTGACTTTCTAACCCGCGCCACTTATCGTGGCGGGAGACAGTGTCAGGCGGGCAGTTTGACTGGGGCGGTCGCCTCCTAAAGAGTAACGGAGGCGCTCAAAGGTTCCCTCAGAATGGTTGGAAATCATTCGCAGAGTGTAAAGGCACAAGGGAGCTTGACTGCGAGACCTACAAGTCGAGCAGGGTCGAAAGACGGACTTAGTGATCCGGTGGTTCCGCATGGAAGGGCCATCGCTCAACGGATAAAAGCTACCCCGGGGATAACAGGCTTATCTCCCCCAAGAGTTCACATCGACGGGGAGGTTTGGCACCTCGATGTCGGCTCATCGCATCCTGGGGCTGTAGTCGGTCCCAAGGGTTGGGCTGTTCGCCCATTAAAGCGGTACGCGAGCTGGGTTCAGAACGTCGTGAGACAGTTCGGTCCCTATCCGTCGTGGGCGTAGGAAATTTGAGAGGAGCTGTCCTTAGTACGAGAGGACCGGGATGGACATACCTCTGGTGTACCAGTTGTCGCGCCAGCGGCATAGCTGGGTAGCTATGTATGGACGGGATAAGTGCTGAAAGCATCTAAGCATGAAGCCCCCCTCAAGATGAGATTTCCCAACTTCGGTTATAAGATCCCTCAAAGATGATGAGGTTAATAGGTTCGAGGTGGAAGTACAGTAATGTATGGAGCTGACGAATACTAATCGATCGAAGACTTAATCAATTTTATAAGATTTTTTGCACGGTGATGTTTGGTACATCATATTTCTTCTTAAGTTTATCTAGTTTTGAAGGTACAATACCTTTAATATACTTTGTCTGGTGACGATGGCAGAGAGGTCACACCTGTTCCCATACCGAACACAGAAGTTAAGCTCTCTAGCGCCGATGGTAGTTGGTCTTACGATCCGCGAGAGTAGGACGTTGCCGGGCAGATTTATAGTAATACCTTAAATGGATGCGATGAGCCGCAAACGAGTGACCTGTTAGGTCTCTTTTTTTTTGCTTTTTTTTAAGTAATGTTATTGATATGTTATTTTTTCTATCATTTTTGATAGAATATACTAATAAGTTTCAATTAATAATTTGAAATTAGTAGTCAATAAAGGAGTTCTATTTATGAAGATGTTTGAGGCAATGCGTAAACATTTTACGAAGCAGCCTATCTCATTACATGTTCCTGGACATCATTATCAAACAATCGGGAATTTAAAAGCCCTGAATTTAAAATATGATATTACAGAGATTTCAGGTATGGATGATTATCATCATGCGAATGGTATTATAAAGCATAGTGAAGAGCTTTTACAGAAACCAGGATATCATGCGCGATTTCTTGTGAATGGCACTACGGTGGGGTTACTTGCAGTAATTATGTCATATATAGAATCTAAAGATGCACCTTCAATTGCTATTATGAGAAATGCTCATAAATCTATTTATAATGCTATTAATTTAGGTAAAGGCAGTGCTTATATCCTGCCAACAGAAGTTTCAAAAATTACTCAGGAATTTAGTGGTGTTAATTTAGAAGCAATCAATGAGTCTTTGCTTAAAAATATTAAACTAGCAGTCTTAACTTATCCGAACTATTATGGTGAAACATATGATATAGCATCTGTCATAGAGTATTTTCATAGCTATAATATTCCTGTTCTAGTTGATGAAGCACATGGAGCACATTTTGATATTACAGATAGATTTCCTAATAGTACTTTAAACTTTAATGCTGATTTTGTCGTACAATCATTTCATAAGACTTTGCCTGCATTTACCATGAGTTCAGTAATGTATATGAATAATAGGCTAGATGATAGCTTCGTTTATCGTGTTAATCATTTTCTATCTGTATTACAGTCGTCTAGTCCCTCTTATCTGTTAATGCTTGGTTTAGAGCATGCAAATGAATTCTTTCAAGCTTATAAAGATGATTTATTTTTTGAAAGAAGAAAGATTTTAGTGAATACTTTAAGAAAGAAATTTAATGTGATTGAGGTTTCAGATCCACTCAAAATTATGATAGCACATAATGATTATACGGGTAGACAGGTTGCTGAACTATTAGAAAAACATGGGATATATACGGAGCTTTCAAATGAAAAGTTTGTATTATGTGTATTACCTCTATGGCATATTGGAGACCATTATTTATTTAATAGTTTAGTCGAAAGTATTGATACATTACACTTTTCTTCATTAAAGGTCAGAAGTGAAGTGCATAAAGAATTATTATATAATCAAAAAGACGGTATTTATATTTCCCAGGAAAACAAAGATATCAAGGAATGTAATTTAGAAGAGAGTGAGGGTTATAAAGTAGCAGATAACATAATCCCTTACCCACCAGGCATTCCATATATCTTAGCGGGAGAGAATATAAGAAAAGAACATATCGAAGAAATTGCTAAATTTTTAAACTTAGGTGGCAATATACATGGTGTACATCATGGTAAAATTCGTGTGATTTTGAATAGGAGATTATAATGAGTTTATTTATTACTATAGAAGGTCCGGAAGGGTCTGGAAAAAGTACGATAGTGAATGAGATAAAAGAAGTTTTAAGTGAAAAGTATCCAGTCATTACAACGCGTGAACCTGGTGGAATTAAAATTAGTGAAGATATCCGCAATATTATTCTTGATGATGCAAATGCAATGGATTATAGAACAGAAGCATTACTTTTTGCAGCAAGTCGCAGGCAACACTTAGTTGAGAAGGTATTACCGGCATTGAATGAGGGCACGATTGTTATATGTGATCGTTTCATTGATAGTTCATTAGCTTATCAAGGTCATGCCCGTGGTATTGGTATGGACGACATTCGTACAATTAATGAGTTCGCTATAGAAGGTAAATATCCTGATTTAACACTTTATTTAAGAGTTGAACCAGAAGTTGGTTTATCGCGTATAAGAGAAAATGCTAGAGAGATCAATCGATTAGATAAAGAAACGATTGAATTTCATCAACATGTAGTAGAAGGCTATGATCAATTGTTAAGTATGTATCCTGAACGTATTAAACTAGTTGATGCTGCACAATCTGTTGAAAAAGTATTAGCGGATTGTTTAGAGATAATTTATGAATGCTTAAAGTAGTTTATGATATAATTTAGGATATATGATAAGAGGTGTATGCAATGAAAATGGTAATAGCAATCGTACAAGATCAAGATAGCCAAAGTCTTTCGGATGTATTGACTAAAAATAATTTTAGAACAACGAAACTTGCATCAACCGGTGGATTCTTAAGAGCTGGAAACACTACATTTTTATGTGGTGTCGATGATGAGCGTGTCAATGAATTAATGTCTTTAATCGACCGCACATGTGGTAATAGAGAACAAATCGTAACACCTGTTACACCCATGGGAGGCAATGCAGATGCATATATTCCATATCCAGTAGAAGTCGAAGTTGGCGGTGCGACAGTATTTGTGATGCCTATTGAACAATTTCATCAGTTTTAAAAAATTTGCTGCCTAGTGCAGCTTTTTCATTATATAAAGGAGTAGATGAGATGCATGATCACCTTCAAACTTTAATCGATAATCAAAAGATAAGCCATGCTTATTTATTTGAAGGGCAAAATAGAAATCAATTGAAAGAAGAGGCCATGCGCTTCGCTTCAAACATACTTTGTGGTGATAATAAAAATTGTCAGAGTCGTGTTGCAAACTTAAACTATGCTGATTTCTTAATGCTTGAAACCAATGAAGCCACGATAAAAAAAGAAATGATTGAAGATGTCCTGCATCGGATGAATCAAAAACCAATCGAAGGTAGTTATAAAGTTTATATTATCATGGACTTTGATAAAGTAACTGTTCAGGGTGAGAATAGTATTTTAAAGTTTTTAGAAGAGCCACCTGAAAATACTGTAGCAATATTAGTCACATCATCACCAAAATTAATACTACCTACAATACACTCACGATGTCAGCATATCCATATACAAGATTCAGAAAATAAACTGGCTGAAAGAACGGATCTAGACATCCCTAAATCTATACTAGCTACAATGAACGGTCTTAATTTTAGTGTGGAAGATGCCAAAGAGTGGAGTACAGAACAAAACTTTTCTGAAATAAAGTCTGTTATAATTAAGTGGTGCCAAACTTTGCTCAACAGTGATACAATGGGTTTAATTCAAATTGTGAATTTACTTGAAACACTAGATAGTCGTGATAAACAACTTGTAGGATTAGATTTAATACAGCTATATCTTCAAGATTTAATGTATATATTAATTGATCATGAAATTACGTGTTATCCAGAAAGTACAGATATACTACAGCAACAGGCAAAACGAGTCACAATTGATAAGTGTGTCAAAATGATAGACCATGCGCTTGAAGCGAAACAAAAGTTATTACAGTATGTAAACGTTACATTGGTATATGAAGCGTTAGCGATTCAAATGCTTGATGAGGTGAAATAATGATTGAAATTATAGGAGTAAAGTTTCAGAAATCAGGTAAAACAGAATATTATCAGCCTGGTGATGAACAATTTGCAGTGAATGAACTTGCAGTGATTGATAATAAAAAAAGAGGCGTGGAACTTGCGCGTGTCACTATAGCAAATAAATTAGTTTCAGAAGAGGATGTTGTGATGCCGGTTCCAATGATTCACCGACGAGCAACTGAACAAGACATATTAAAATATGAACAAAATATGTTAGATGCAGATCGTGCATTAGAATTGTGTAAAATGCATGTAAAGAATCACAATTTAGACATGCGATTAGTCAATGCGACTTATACATTAGATAAAGCTAAAATAATCTTTAATTTTACGGCTAATGAACGTGTAGATTTTCGTGAGCTCGTTAAAAGCCTTGCTTATGATCTCAAAACACGTATAGAGTTACGTCAAATTGGTGTTAGAGATGAAGCTAAAATTCTTGGTGGGATTGGACCGTGTGGTAGAAGTTTATGTTGTGCAACTTATTTAGGTGATTTTGAACCTGTCTCTATTAAAATGGCCAAAGATCAAAATCTATCACTTAACCCAACTAAAATATCAGGTGCATGTGGCAGGCTAATGTGCTGTTTAAAATATGAAAATGATTATTATGAAGAAACTCGACGTTTGTTACCCGACATCGGCCAGGAAATACAAACGCCTGAAGGATTGGGACGAGTAATCGGCTTAAATATTTTAGATGTGACAATGCAAGTGAAGTTAAAGGGTATGGAAACGCCAGTCGTTTATCATATTGATGAGGTAGAAGTTTAGGAGGTTTATGATGAACCGCGATGAATTATTTAATGCTTTGACGAAATTAGAGAAGCAAATTAATGGTGTTAATGAGAGTTATGAGGCATTAAAAGAAATGACAGTTGCCTTAGTTGAAGAAAATGTCGCTTTAAAACTTGAGAACGATAATTTACAGCGTTTTATACAAGTTCCAAAAGAAGAACCGAAAAAAAATAACAGTAAAGTACTTCAAAGTAAAGATAATTTAGCAATGCTATATGCGGAAGGCTTCCATATCTGTCCTACAGATTTATTTGGAAAACACCGTGGTGGCGGGGACTGTATTTTTTGCTTAAGCTTACTGTCAGATAAAGAATAAAAAAGGGCGAAAGCCTTTTTTTATTGGAGGTATAGATATGTTGCTTGAAAACGAAAGATTAGACAAGCTAATTAAAGAAAACTTATCAATTATTCAAAATGATGAAGTATTCTCTTTTTCAACAGATGCATTATTACTAGCGCATTTTACAACATTGAAAAAGAAGGATAAGGTGATGGATATTTGTTCAGGGAATGGCATTATTCCGTTACTGCTTTCCCACAAAACGAATATGCCAATTGAAGGTATTGAAATTCAGTCTCAACTTGTAGATATGGCTAGACGTTCCTTTCAGTATAATCATCTTGAAAGTCAAATCGAAATGCATGCAATGGATATAAAAGATGTCAAAAAAAACTTTATTCCGAGTCAATATGATGTTGTAACGTGTAATCCTCCGTACTTTAGATCCAATCAAAGTTACCAGCATCTTAAAGAAGCACATCGTATAGCCAGAACTGAAATCTTATGTACTTTTGCGGATTGTGTAAGTGCTGCCCAACATTTACTCAAGCAAGGTGGTAAGATGGTAGTAGTGCAACGAGCTGATCGGCTTGTAGATGTGTTGGTGGATATGAGAGCGCAAAATATCGAACCGAAACGTATATATTCAATTTATTCATCACCGAATAAGCCTCAGGCAATTACAATTGTTGTTGAAGGGATAAAGGGTGGTAAGCCAGATGCAAAAGTGATGCCTCCTTTCTATATCTATGATGGAAAAAATGAGTATTCACAGGAAATGTGTGAGGTCTACTATGGATAAACACTTCATATATATATTAGAATGTAGTGATGGTTCTTTATATACAGGCTATACAAATGATTTGGATAAACGTCTGGATACTCATAATGCGGGAAAGGGTGCAAAGTACACGAGAATGCGTCTTCCTGTTAAACGTGTATATGAAGAAATATTTCATACGAAAAGAGAAGCAATGCAAAGAGAGTATGCTATAAAACAGTTAACACGATCTCAAAAAATAAAATTAATTCAAGGAGATACTGTATGAGTGGAATCTTGTATTTAGTTGGTACACCTATCGGAAATCTGGAAGATATAACGTATAGAGCAGTAAGAATATTAAAAGAGGCAGATATAATTCTATGTGAGGATACACGCGTTACAAAAAAACTGGTAATGCATTATGAAATTGAAACACCGTTAAAAAGTTACCATGAACATAATCAGGCAAAAGTTACAGAAGATATAATAGAAATGCTATTCAACGGAAATGACATCGCTTTAGTCTCTGATGCAGGCTTACCATTGATCAGTGATCCAGGGTATGAGTTAGTAGTTATTGCGAGAGATAAAGGAATTAAAGTAGAGACTGTACCAGGAGCGAATGCTGCGTTAACAGCATTAATGACGAGTGGTATTAGCTCATATTCTTTTCTGTTTGACGGCTTCTTACCACGTAAAGATAATGAAAAAAAAGAGCGCTTGATTAGCATTATGTCATTGGCACATACGATTATCATTTACGAATCGCCGTTTCGTGTGAAACACACATTGGAGACTATTCAGAAGATAGATAGCGAACGTAAAGTATCTATATCTCGTGAACTGACTAAAAAGTTTGAACAAGTTGAAACAGATACAGTTTCTAATTTATTATTACGACTAGATGAAGATATTAAATTAAAGGGTGAGTTTGTAATAGTGATAGCAGGGAGTTCAGGGGATAACGATGTCAACTGGTGGTCAGAACTTTCTATAGAAGGACATGTTAACCATTATGTGAAAGAGGGCATGAGAAATAAGGATGCAATAAAACAAGTGGCACTTGATCGTGAGATGAAAAAAAATGAAGTCTATCAAATTTATCATGTTGATTAAATACATCAAAAAAGAGATTCAGACTATCCTGAATCTCTTTTTTGTATGCAAATTATTTTTCTTTGTCTTCAATCTCTTTTAAGATTTGTTCGATACCTTCTTTAGATAATACTAATTTACCACCAGCTAATAAGTAGTTGTCTTCAGAAACATCACCTGTAACTGCACAAGTCATGCTTGGTTTATATTTCTTTAAGATAATTTTATCTGCATCTGTGTAAATTTCTAAAGCATCTTTTTCAGCGATGTCTAAAATACGACGTAATTCGATAGGAATAACTACGCGTCCTAATTCGTCAACTTTTCTTACGATACCTGTAGATTTCATAATATATTTCCTCCAGAAATTGTTGTAATAGTAATTTGTGTAAATTCGACAAATATTCATTTAAAGTTCGACATTTGTCTTAATAAGAGTGTACTACCGTAATTTTACATTGTCAACAAAATATCTTTAAATTCTTTATTTGTAATGGTTTAGTAATGTAATGTAATATTCTGTTATTAGATATTTTACTACATTTTACAATTAATAAATTAATTTACTTGTCGAATTGTAAAGATTAGTCATATTGAAAAAAAGCAAAAACTTCTGTATATTTAATAGATAGATATCACTAGGAGGACGAACATGACAAACAATACTTTTTATATAACAACACCTATATATTATCCGAGTGGAAAGTTGCATATTGGACATGCTTATTCTACTGTTGCGGGAGATGCAATTGCACGTTATAAAAGAATGCAGGGCTATGATGTAAAGTATCTGACAGGAACAGATGAACACGGTCAAAAAATTCAGGAAAAGGCTCTTGCAGCAGGTAAATCAGAAATTGAATATTTAGATGAAATTATTGAAGATATTCAGGCGTTATGGAAAAAGCTTGATATTTCTAATGATGATTTTATAAGAACAACGGAAGAACGTCATAAACTTGTTGTTGAAAAAGTATTCGAAAAATTATTAGCACAAGATGATATATATCTTGGTGAATATGAAGGATGGTATTCAGTACCTGATGAAACATTCTATACAGAAACACAACTTGTAGATCCAATCATGGAAGGTGACAAAATTGTAGGTGGCAAAAGCCCTGACTCTGGTCACCCTGTACAATTAGTAAAAGAGGAAAGTTATTTCTTTAGACTTAGTAAATATGCAGATCGATTAGTTAAATATTACGAGGAACATCCGGAATTTATTCAACCTGTATCTCGTAAAAATGAAATGTTAAATAACTTTATTAAACCAGGTCTTGAAGATTTAGCGGTTTCAAGAACTTCATTTGATTGGGGTATCAAAGTCCCCTCAAATCCTAAGCATGTCATTTATGTATGGATTGATGCTTTAACGAACTATATTTCTGCATTAGGGTATCTTTCAGAAGACGATACAGATTTCAAAAAATACTGGCCGGCAGATGTGCATATTATGGCGAAAGAAATTGTACGTTTCCATACAATTATCTGGCCAATTCTGTTGATGGCACTTGATTTACCGTTACCTAAGAAAGTATTTGCGCATGGTTGGATTTTAATGAAAGATGGGAAAATGAGTAAATCTAAAGGGAATGTAGTTGATCCGCATATATTAATTGATCGTTACGGATTAGATGCAGTACGTTATTACCTAATGCGCGAACTGCCGTTTGGCTCAGACGGTGTGTTTACACCTGAAGCTTTCGTTGATCGCACAAACTTTGATTTAGCCAATGACTTAGGAAACTTAGTTAACCGTACCATCGCAATGATTAATAAATATTTCGATGGCCATCTTACGGGTTATAAAGGTCAAATGCATACAGTAGATGCTGAAATTGAAGCTTTAGCCTTAGAAACAAAAGAAAAATATGATACTGCAATGGACAACTTACAGTATTCAGTAGCATTACAAGAAGTATGGAAACTAATTTCAAGAACAAATAAATATATTGATGAAACAACACCTTGGATATTAATTAAAGATGAAACACAAAAAGAATTATTAGAAAGCGTAATGTATCACTTAGTTGAAAATATTCGTTTTGCAAGCGTATTATTACGTCCATTTTTAACAGAAGCGCCTACAAAAATCTTTAATCAATTAAATATTCAGGATCCAACGTTGTTTGAATTAACGAGCCTAGAGCAATACGGTATGATTACTGAATTAAAAGTTGTAGAAAAAGCAACACCTATCTTCCCGCGTTTAGATACAGCTGCTGAAGTTGAATTTATTAAAAGTACAATGCAGCCACCAGTAAAAGAAGAACAGGAAGTACCATCTAAACCGGAAATAACAATCGATACTTTCAATGAGGTAGAACTTAAAACTGCAACGATTATTGATGCTGATTACGTGAAAAAAGCTAAAAAATTATTAAAAATACAAGTAGATTTAGGTAGCGAACAACGACAAATCGTATCTGGTATCGCTGAATTCTATAAACCAGAAGATATTATCGGTAAAAAAGTAATTGTTGTGACAAATTTAAAACCGGTAGAATTACGTGGAGAGAAATCAGAAGGAATGATTCTGTCAGCTGAAAAAGACGGCGCACTTACGCTTGTGAGTGTACCAAATGCAATTGAGAACGGCTCAATCGTTAAATAATAACACGAGGAGTGATGATGTGTTAATTGATACACACGTTCATTTAAACGCAGATCAATATGAAGAAGATTTACAGGAAGTTATAGATAGAGCAATAGAAAATGGAATCGACCGTATGATCGTAGTCGGTTTTGATGAAGTCACGATTAAACGTACGATGCAATTGATCGATGACTATGACTTTGTGTATGGTGTCATCGGATGGCATCCGGTTGATGCGATTGATTTCACTGATGAATATTATGAATGGATTAAAGAACTTTCTAAACATCCAAAAATTGTTGCTATCGGTGAAATGGGGCTCGATTATCACTGGGATAAATCACCGAAAGATGTCCAAAAAGAAGTGTTTAAACGCCAGATTAAACTGGCTAAAGAAGTAAATTTACCGATTGTAATTCATAACCGAGAAGCGACTGCTGATGTTATCGAAATACTGAAGTCTGAAGGAGCACATGAAGTCGGTGGAGTAATGCATAGCTTTAGTGGCAGTCCGGAGACATGTGATGAAGTACTAAAGTTAAACTTCATTATTTCTCTTGGTGGACCTGTAACTTTTAAGAATGCAAAGCAGCCTAAAGAAGTAGCAAAACATGTGCCGCTTGATAAGCTAATCGTCGAAACAGATGCACCGTATTTAACGCCTCATCCTTACCGTGGTAAACGTAATGAACCGATGCATGTTAAGCTTGTTGCAGAGGAAATTGCCGCATTACGTGGTATCAGTTATGAAGAAGTGGCTGAACAAACAACGAAAAATGCAGAGAAATTGTTTAACGGACTAGGAAAATAAGCAGGGACTTTTGTCTCTGCTTATTTTTTATATAAATAAATCTATCCATTTCAAAAATATCAAGTATAATTGTAATATTGTATATAAGTTAGTTAAAGGAAAGATAAATATGAAGATCAATGAAATGATTGTCGTTGAAGGTAAAGATGATACGACGCGAGTGAAGATGGCAGTTGAATGTGATACGATAGAAACGAATGGTTCAGCAATTAATGAGGAAACGCTTGATATGATTGCTCTTGCCAAAAGTGTAAGAGGTGTTATCGTATTGACTGATCCAGATTACCCGGGAAATAAAATCAGAAAAACAATTGAACAGCAAGTTCCAGGTGTAAAGCATGCTTTTATCGATGCAGATATTGCTCGTAATAAACGTGGTAAGGTAGGTATTGAGCATGCTCCGGTCGAAGCGATTCGAGAGGCACTGTTAAGTGTGTCTTCACCTTTTGAGCACGATTCTGAGACGGTTTCTAAAGCATTGCTTGTAGATTTAGGGCTCATTATTGGTCCACACGCGGCATCTAAACGTAAGGATTTATGTCGAAAACTAAAGATTGGTTATTGTAATGGTAAACAATTATTTCACAGACTAAATGCTTTTGGTATTACTGAAGCAGATGTATTAGACGCTATGAATTTGGAATATAAGGAGAATCATAATGGAAATTAACGACATTGCAACACCGACCCGCACGAAAGAATTATTAAATAAATACGGTTTTAAATTTAAGAAAAGTTTAGGACAAAATTTCTTAGTAGATCCGAATGTCATTCGTAATATTATTGATGCTGCAGGGATTGATGAGACGTGCGGAGTCATTGAGATTGGTCCGGGTATGGGTTCTTTGACTGAACAATTAGCGCGCAAAGCAAAACATGTCCTTGCGTTTGAAATTGATCAACGTTTAATACCAATCTTAGCAGATACTTTAAGTCCATATGATAACGTTACTGTCATCAATGAAGATATTCTAAAAGCGAATGTTAAGGCTGCAATAGATGAACATCTGTCAGATTGTGATGAGATTTTTGTAGTGGCTAACTTACCGTATTATATTACAACACCTATTCTAATGGGCTTGTTAGAACAGCATTTACCGATTAACAGCTATGTAGTAATGATGCAAAAAGAAGTGGGAGAGCGCTTAACAGCAGTGCCTTCTACCAAAGCTTATGGATCTTTATCAATTGCGATTCAGTATTATACAGATGTGAAGCGTGTGATGATTGTACCTAAGGGCGTATTTATGCCCCCGCCGAATGTTGATTCTCTTGTAGTAAAATTGACGACCTTGCCAGAACCACGTGTTAAAGTGGATGATGAAAAGCTGTATTTTAAATTAACAAGAGGCGCATTTGTACAACGCAGGAAGACAATTCTAAATAACTATATGAGTTTATTTCCAAATAGCAAAGAATATAAAGAAGTAATCTTGCAATGGCTGGAGGAAAGCGGAATTGCGCCTACCCGTCGAGGAGAAAGTTTGTCATTAGAGGAATTTGCACAACTTGCAAATAATATTAAAAATTACCCGGAAATTGTGATTTAAAATGTTGACAAGTGTAAATTAAATTGATAAAATTAAAAATTTTATTGACTATTTACATACAAAATGCTATAATTTAAGGCATAGTGAGGTGGGTTTCTATGCCAAAAACATTAGTAGACATCAAAAAAATTCTTGATTGTCAGTTAGGAAATCAGATTGTACTAAGAGCTAATGGAGGACGTAAAAAGTTAATTGAGCGCCGTGGTGTGCTTAAAGAAACTTATCCATCAGTTTTCGTGGTTGAGTTAGACCAAGATAAACATAATTTTGAACGTGTGTCGTATACATATACAGACGTATTGACAGAAAACGTGCAGGTAACATTTGTAAATGATCAGCAAGAAGAATTTCTTGTACAATAAAAATTAGAGCCTATTCCGTGTGGAGTAGGCTCTAATTTTGTGTTTTTATTTTTTAAAACTTGAAATGGTAATACATGACTTGTGATAAAATAGTATTAAATCTTTTTTTAGTGAGGAATTATTATGATTTATGAAAATGCATCTGCCAAAATCAATTTAACATTAGATACTTTATATAAAAGAGAAGATGGTTACCATGAAGTTGAGATGATTATGACTACTGTTGATCTATATGATCGTCTTACGCTTGAGAAACGTAAAGATAAGCAAATTGTACTTAAAGTGGAACATCTTTATGTGCCAAATGACAATCGTAACTTAGCATATAAAGCAGCAAAGATAATGATGGAAAAATATAATCTTGATTGTGGTGTGACAATTACATTAGATAAGACGATTCCGATTGCAGCGGGTCTTGCAGGAGGATCAAGTGACGCAGCAGCCACATTCCGTGGCATCAATCGCTTATTCGAATTAGGGCTATCGTTAGATACGTTAGCGGAACATGCTGCAGAAATCGGCTCAGATATATCATTTTGTGTACATGGTAGAACTAGTTTATGTACAGGACGCGGAGAAAAATTACAGCATCTGCCGAAACCACCTGCATGTTGGGTAGTTTTAGCGAAGCCGGACATTAGCGTATCGACCCAGGAAGTTTATGGGGCTCTTGATTTATCAAAACCACATGAGGCAATCAATAGCGAAGCTTGTGCTCAGGCAATTGAAGCGGGAGATTACAACGAGATGATTCGTCATCTTGGTAATAGGCTGGAGTCTGTAACGATTGAAATGCACCCTATTATTCAAACGCTTAAAGATACGATGATAAAGGCAGGTGCGGATACTGCTATGATGAGTGGTAGTGGACCAACAGTATATGGCCTTGCCGCAAAAGAACGTCAGGCGAAAAATGTGGTGAATGCACTCAAGGGTTGCTGTAAAGAAGTGTACATGGTACGAATGTTGGGTTGATTTCATAATCCGAACGTTTGTGGTATATTTAACGTATAATATGCGTAAAGAGGGATTAATATGAAATTTAAAAGAAGTGAAAGAATCGTTTATATGACAAGTTATCTTTTAAGCCATCCAAACGAATTAGTACCACTCACATATTTTGTCGAGAAATTCGGACAAGCAAAATCTTCAATTAGTGAAGATGTTCAAATCATTAAAGATACTTTTATTAAAGAAGAAATAGGGACCATCACTACGACAGCAGGTGCAAGTGGTGGTGTTACTTTTAAGCATAAAATGTTTTATAAGGAAGCGGATCAATTACTTACAAAATTGTGTGATATGCTACAGGAGAAAGAAAGGTTACTACCTGGTGGATATCTATTCATGTCTGATGTAGTAGGTACGCCTAGTGTATTGAATCAAGTAGGGAAACTCATTGCCACAATGTACATGGATGAAGAATTAGATGCAGTGGTAACTATTGCGACGAAAGGGATTTCACTGGCCAATGCGGTTGCAGGCATACTTAATTTACCGGTTGTAGTAATACGTAAAGACAATAAAGTCACAGAAGGTTCAACAGTTTCAATAAATTATGTCTCAGGTTCTTCACGTAAAATTGAAACAATGGTATTATCAAAAAGGACATTACCTGAAGGCTCAAAAGTACTCATTGTAGATGATTTTATGCGCGCGGGCGGTTCTATCATAGGTGTTATGAATTTGATGAACGAGTTTAAAGCAACAGTTAAAGGGGTAACTGTGTTAGTAGAATCAAAAGAAGTTAAAAATCGCTTGATTCAAGACTACACCTCTTTAGTTAAATTATCCGACGTAGATGAATACAATCAGTCTTTTACAGTTGAAAAAGGTAATTGCTTAGACAAATTTTCTAAATAGAAGGAGATATCATCATGGAAACAATTATTACAAAAAATGCACCAGCAGCAATCGGACCATACTGTCATGCAGTAGTAGTGAATAATATGGTTTATTCAAGTGGACAAATTCCACTAACAATAGATGGTGAGTTAATCAGTGATGACGTTGCAGAGCAAACTAAACAAGTATTAGAGAACTTATCGGCTGTATTAGAAGAAAGCGGATCAAATTTAGATTCAGTAGTTAAAACTACAATCTTTATTAGTGATATGAATGATTTTCCAATCATCAACGAAGTGTATGGTGAATATTTTAAAGAACATCTTCCTGCAAGAAGCTGTGTGGAAGTAAGTCGTTTACCTAAAGACGTGAAAGTTGAAATTGAAGCGGTAGCTCTAAAAATTAAGTAGATTTTTAACTTACATTTTATTTAGGAGGCTATCTAAGATGAAAGTCACAGATGTTAGAATGAGAAAATTAGCTACAGATAGTAGAATGAAAGCTTTAGTTTCAATAACTTTAGACGAAGCGTTTGTTATCCATGACTTACGTGTTATCGAAGGTAATAATGGATTGTTTGTAGCAATGCCAAGCAAACGTACAGCAGACGGTGAATTTCGTGATATCGCACATCCTATCAATAGTGAGATGCGTCAGGAAATTCAAGCTGCCGTGATGAAAGTTTATGATGAGACTGAAGCAATTGAGCCAAGTGAACTTGGTAAGAGTAATGATACTAATGTGGATACTGCTCAAGATGCAACAAGTGAAGCTTCACCTAATTTAGTAGAATCTGATTCAGAGACAACTGCTGAAGAAGATTTAAAATAAATTAAATAATTTGTAATTCGGAAGTAGCTATTTAAGCTACTTCTTTTTTGTTTTTCTTTATATGTAAGATGTATGTTAAAATAAAAATGACTGAGCACAATCATAACAGCGATGCTTATAAATAAAAGATTGTATTACTGGAGGAAAT
This sequence comes from Macrococcus equi, assembly GCF_047426745.1. Lineage (GTDB taxonomy): Bacteria > Bacillota > Bacilli > Staphylococcales > Staphylococcaceae > Macrococcoides > Macrococcoides equi. The sequence goes on from NZ_CP179732.1 coordinate 950,874, forward strand.
GACAATGACAAGACAAGCGGTAATATTAGCGGCGGGTAAAGGTACACGTATGAAATCAAAACTTCATAAAGTATTACACCCAGTTTGTGGCAAACCAATGGTTCAACATGTAATTGATAATATTAAATCTGCGGATGTGACAGATATTGTTACAATCGTTGGTTACGGAGCAGATGATGTAAAGCATGCATTAAATGACCAGTCTTTATTTAGTATGCAGTCAGAGCAATTAGGTACCGCTCATGCAGTACAAATGGCTGAGGAACATCTTGCAGATAAAGAAGGTACGACAATTGTTATTTGTGGAGATACACCTTTAATTTCTGAAGAAACAATTCAAGGCTTTATTGCCCACCATGAGACAACGGGTGCGAAAGCAACAATTCTTTCTGCTAAAACGAATACTCCGTTTGGCTATGGTCGAATTATTCGTGATGAGCACGGTGCCGTTGAGCGTATCGTTGAAGAGAAAGATGCAAACATTGAAGAAAAGTTAGTTAATGAGATAAGCTCTGGGACATTTTGTTTTGACAATAAATTATTGTTCGAATTACTGAAGAAAGTTGACAATGATAATGCCCAAGGTGAATATTACCTGCCGGATGTTATAAAATTATTGCGCGCACAAGGTGAATTGGTAGAAGCTTTTATCACTGAAGACTTCAGTGAAACGTTAGGCATTAACGATCGCTATAATTTATCTGTAGCTGAACAAACATTACGTCTACGTATTAATAAAGCTCACATGATGAATGGTGTAACTATTGTCGATCCATTATCTACTTATATTGATAAGGATGTAGAAATTGGAGCAGATACTGTTATTGAACCTGGCGTTATGATTAAAGGGAAAACAAAAATTGGCGAAGGTGTAATGATTACAGCACACTCGACAATCGATAACAGTGAAATTAAGAATAACGTTACGATTAAGCAATCTTATATTACAGATTCATTTGTGGATGAAGGCACAGCAATCGGTCCGTTCGCACAACTTCGACCAGGAAGTGATGTTGGTAAAGAAGTGAAAATTGGCAACTTCGTTGAAATTAAAAAGGCGAAATTAGAAGATGAAGCAAAAGTTTCACATTTAAGTTATATCGGTGATGCTGAGATTGGCGCACGTACGAATGTGGGTTGTGGTGCCATCACCGTAAACTATGATGGCAAAAATAAGTTTAAAACAGTTGTTGGAAAAGATTCATTTATCGGATGTAATTCAAACTTGGTAGCACCTGTTCATATTGGAGATGAATCTTTTGTTGCAGCAGGCTCGACTATTACAGATGATGTGCCAAATAAAAGTTTGGCATTAGGACGTGCACGACAAACAACAAAAGAAGGCTACTACGATAAAGAATAGTAAGGTATAATATTAAGGTCATGATTCTTAAGTCGATTATAATAATATGATATCTAAATGGGGGCAATTCAAAATGATGATGAATAATGAATACAGAAATACGACTTTAAAGATTTTCTCTTTAAATGGTAATCTTCCTTTAGCAGAAGAAATCGCTAAAGAAGTTGGGATTCCATTAGGTAAATGTAGCGTAAAACGTTTTAGTGATGGAGAAGTACAAATTAATATCGAAGAAAGTATTCGTGGATGTGACGTATTTATCGTTCAACCAACATCGAATCCTGTAAACGAACATTTAATGGAGCTATTAATTATGATTGATGCACTAAAACGTGCTTCAGCTGTTACGATTAACGTTGTAATGCCTTATTATGGTTATGCACGTCAAGATCGTAAAGCGCGTAGCCGTGAACCAATTACAGCAAAATTAGTAGCAGATATGATTGAAAAAGCTGGTGCAGATCGTGTTATCGCATTAGATTTACACGCACCACAAATTCAAGGTTTCTTTGATTTACCAATTGATCACTTAATGGGTGTGCCTATTCTTTCAGATTACTTTGAAGCTAAAGAGGATATTGATAAAGATTCATTAGTTATCGTTTCTCCAGACCATGGTGGCGTGACACGTGCACGTAAAATGGCAGATCGTCTAAAAGCTCCGATTGCTATTATTGATAAACGCCGTCCGAAACCGAATGTATCTGAAGTAATGAACATCGTCGGAGATATAAATGGTAAGACTGCGATCATTATCGATGATATTATCGATACAGCAGGTACAATTACTTTAGCAGCACAAGCATTGATTGATAAAGGTGCCAAAGAAGTGTATGCATGCTGTACACATCCGGTACTATCAGGTCCGGCATATGAGAGAATCGAAAATTCAAGTATTAAAGAATTAGTAGTGACTAACTCTATTCTTTTACCAGAAGAAAATAAACCAGCGAAAATTAAACAATTATCAGTTGGTGAATTATTAGCACAAGCAATCGTTCGTGTCTATGAACAAGAATCTGTAAGTATTTTATTTGATTAATATTTAATTTAATTAAGCTAAACGCTATCTTGAGGGTTTAGCTTTTTTTAATTAATTTTAAATAAATATAAAATTAATGGTTTGAATCAGAACAGCATGGGTATATATAAATTATGTGAAGAGCATTTAAGACAAATAAACACTTGCAAGCAGGTTATCACAACTGATGGGTAAGTGTAGGAGCGCAAATTAGTGCGCACAAAAGGAGTATTTAATTATGACTAAATTAAAAGCAGTTATCAGAAAAGGTAAACAAACACGTTCAAGCTTAAACAAAGTACGTAACGAAGGAAAAATTCCAGCAGTAGTTTATGGTTACGGCGCAAAAAACACTTCAGTTAAAGTTGAAGAAGTAGATTTCATCAAAGTTATTCGTGAAGTAGGACGTAACGGTGTTATTGAACTTGAAGTAGGTTCAAACACAGTAAAAGTTATGGTATCTGACTACCAAATCAACCCAATCAAAAATAAAATTACACATATCGATTTCTTAGCTATCAATATGAAAGCTGAATTAACAGTTGACGTAGTAGTTAACTTAGTAGGAGAAGCAATTGGAGCTCAAGAAGGTGGCGTTGTGCAACAACCATTATTCCAATTATCAGTAACTGCAACACCTGATGATATTCCAGAAAATATCGAAGTTGATGTTACAGAATTAAATATCGGTGACTCAATCACTGTTGGTGATTTAAGAACAGATAAAGCTTATACTATCAACAATGAAGATGATGAAGCAATCGTTTCTGTAGTACCTCCAACAGTTGAAGAAGAGCCAGCTGAAGATGAAGAAGCTGAAGTTGAAGGTGAAGAAACTGAAGAAGCAGCTGCTGAAGGTGAAGAAGCTGAAGCAACTGAAGGCGAAGAAAAGTCTGAAGAAAAAGCTGAATAATATTCAATTCTTAAGGGGCATACATTTGTATGTCTCTTTTTTTATATTATAATAGTGATAATGAATATTCGGAGGAAATTGACATGAAGTGTATTGTTGGTTTAGGAAATATTGGAAAGAAGTATGAAGATACTCGACATAATGTAGGATTTATGGTGATAGATGCATTCTTAAAAAAACATAATATTGAATTAGACAAACAAAAATTTAAAGGTAATTACGCTATCGCTACGATAAAAGGTGAGAAAGTATTGCTTATTGAGCCGATGACTTATATGAATCTTTCAGGTGAAGCGGTGCGTCCCTTAATGGATTATTATAAAGTTGATATTGAAGATCTTGTCGTACTTTATGACGATTTAGATATGCCACAAGGTCGCATTCGTATACGCCAAAAAGGATCAGCCGGTGGTCAGAATGGTATGCGCTCAATTATTCAACATTTAGGGACGCAGGAATTTAAACGTATAAGATTAGGTATTGGGCGTCCTGAAGGGCGTAAACCTGTCGTAGACTATGTATTGCAGAAATTTAGTTCTGATGAAATGATAACGATGCAAAAGGTAATTGATCATACCATTGAAGCACTTGAAACTTTTATTGGTGGAGAGAAGTTTGAAAATGTTATGAATCAATATAACGGTGATGTATGAGACAAATTATAGATAAGATATTTAATGATGATGAGCGATTTGTAGAATTTAACAGTAGCTTAGGTAAAGATAATATATTGGTTACCGGACTGAATCAAAGTGCTAAATCGGTGATTATGGCTGAAAGTTATTTAAAACATAAAAAGCAAATGATCGTTATTACAAGCAATTTATTTCAGGCTGAAAAATTAGAAAATGATCTGGCGCAATTAATTGATGAAGATGAATTATTTAAGTTTCCAGTTCAAGACATTATGATTGAGGAATTCTCAACCAAAAGTCCTGATCTGATGCGCGAGCGTATACGTACATTAACCCATTTGGCAACAGGCCAACATGGGCTATTTCTAGTACCGATTAATGGATTGCAAAAACTACTGAGTAAAAAAGAGTTATTTACGGGGTACCATAGAGTGATTTCACTCGGTGAAGATATTGATATAATGGCGCTACAACAAGATTTAATCGATATGGGTTATCAAAAAAGTGAACGTGTCACAACGTTAGGAGAATTCTCTGTACGCGGCGGTTTAATAGATATCTATCCTATGATAGGAGAACCTGTACGTATTGAACTATTCGATACAGAAGTGGATGCAATTCGCTATTTTGATATTGATAGTCAGCGTTCCTTAAATAATATCAATTCAGTCGAGATTTCTACCGCGAGTGAGTTTATTTTTTCTAATGATGATATCAAATTGTTAGAGTCTAATTTGGCAGAAGCTTTTGAGGCGACGCGTCAAAAAATTGCAACGAATGTTCGCGATGATTTGCGCGATACATACCAGACATTTAAGATAAATATGGGGGAATTACTCAACCACAATATACTGCGTAGAGTAGTGAAATTTGCTTATAAAGAAGAGACGACAATAATTGATTACTTTAGTAAAGATGCCATTATCATTATCGATGAGTTGAATCGAGTAAATGAAGCGCTTGAATCAAGTATCAGAGAATCAAGTGAATTTCAGGAGTCACTCATTGAATCAGGCCGTGGCTTTATTGGTCAATCATTTATAAAAGAAGATAGTTTAGAGCAGTTAATGAATCAATATAGTATTGCTTATTTCACATTGTTTACAGCAAGTATGCCTGTAAAGATCAAGAATATATTTAAGTTTTCCTGCAAGCCACTACAGCAATTTTACGGTCAATATGATTTGATGTTTTCAGAGTTTGATCGCTTCAGAAAGAATGAGTTCAATGTTATTGTGCTGGCCAGTAATAGTACTCGGAAATCTAAGATTAAATCTATGCTTACAGATATGAACTTGCCGGTTACATTTGAAGTGAACGAGAGTAAGGGTGGCATTAATACCATCGTTGAAGGTGATTTATCAGAAGGCTTTGAATTACCTTTTATGAAGCTTGTTGTTGTAACAGAGCGTGAATTATTTAAATTACGCAAGGAAAAACCGAAACGTACTAAGAAGTTATCCAATGCAGAAAAGATAAAATCTTATCAGGAATTAAACGTTGGAGATTATATCGTTCATGTACACCATGGTGTAGGGCGATATATGGGTGTAGAAACTTTACTGGTCAACAAGATGCACAAGGATTATATTAAGATTCAGTACAAAGGTACGGATCAGCTGTTTGTGCCAGTGGATCAGATGAACTATGTACAGAAATTTGTCGGTTCAGAGGATAAGGAGCCGAAACTGAATAAACTTGGTGGAACTGAATGGAAGAAGACGAAAGCTCGTGTCCAGCAAAGTGTTGAAGATATCGCTGAAGAATTGCTTAAGCTATATCAGGAACGTGAACGTGTAGAAGGTCATCAGTTCGGACCGGATACTGAAGCTCAGGAAACTTTTGAAATGGACTTTCCATATGAACCAACAGTAGATCAAGTTCAAAGTTTAAATGAAATAAAACAGGATATGGAAAAGCGCAAACCAATGGATCGCTTGTTATGTGGTGATGTAGGTTACGGTAAAACAGAAGTAGCGGTAAGAGCTGCATTTAAAGCCGTGATGGATGGTAAGCAGGTGGCCTTTTTAGTGCCGACAACGATACTTGCTCAGCAACATTATGAAACGTTTATTGAACGTATGCAGGATTATCCTGTTGAGATTCAGATGATGAGTCGTTTTCGTTCAAAGAAACAAGTAGATGAAACAAAAAAAGGATTGAAGTCGGGCTTTGTAGACATTGTCATAGGGACTCATAAATTGCTCAGTAAGGATGTTATCTATAAAGATCTTGGTTTGCTTATTGTGGACGAAGAACAACGATTTGGGGTAACACATAAAGAAAAAATTAAAGCGCTAAAGACGAATGTTGATGTATTAACACTTACAGCGACACCGATTCCGAGAACATTACATATGAGTTTATTAGGTGTGCGTGATTTATCAGTCATTGAAACACCACCAGAAAATAGATTTCCGGTTCAAACGTATGTATTAGAATATCAGCATAATTTCATTAAAGAGGCCATGGAGAGAGAATTATCACGTAATGGTCAAGTGTTCTATTTATACAATCGAGTTGCGAGTATCTATCAGAAAGCAGAGCAATTAGAGATGATGATGCCGGATGCCCGTATAGCTGTAGCGCACGGACAATTATCAGAGCGAGAGCTTGAGGAGACGATGCTCGGATTTATAAATGGAGAATATGATATCTTAGTAACCACAACGATTATAGAAACGGGTGTTGATGTGCCTAATGCGAATACATTGATAATAGAAGATGCAGATCGATTCGGATTGAGTCAGCTATATCAATTACGTGGTCGTGTAGGTCGTAGTAATCGTATTAGCTATGCTTATTTTCTGCATGCACCTAATAAAGTGCTTACTGAAGTGGCAGAACAACGTTTGCAAGCTATCAAAGAATTCACGGAACTAGGTTCTGGATTTAAGATTGCGATGCGTGATTTAAATATTCGTGGGGCTGGTAATCTACTGGGCCGTCAGCAACACGGTTTCATAGATTCAGTGGGATATGATTTGTATTCTGAGATGCTGCAACAAGCAGTGAATGAAAAGCGTGGCATAAAACAAGTTGAAGAAGTCCCTCAATTAGAAATTGAAGTGGAAGTTGATGCATATATTCCTGCAGATTACATTCGTGAAGAACAAGCGAAAATCGAATTTTATAAAAAATTACGTAGTGTTACAACAGAAACAGAACTAATCGATATTCAGGATGAAATGACAGACAGATACGGTGAATATCCTGAAGCTGTCGATCATTTAATGAAAATCGTTGAAATTCGAGTAAATGCATTAGCGTTTGGCATAGAACATGTAAAAGATACTGGTAAGACAATCGTCTTAACGTCTAGTGTTGCAACAACTCAAAAGATCGATGGAGAACGTTTATTTAAAGCTACGGAAGATTTTGGTCGCGACTTAAAGATTGAATTTAAAGATAATAAAATGACATTTACGCTGAAGAAAAATGGGAACTGGTTAGTATCGCTCGTACAATTATCGCGTCAAATTCAAGAAGGAATAGTGATTGATGGAGAATAAAAGTCCGGCATTTAATAGTGTGATCGTATTAACGATAACGATGCTCTTGGTAAAAATATTAAGTGCAATCTACAGAGTACCTTATCAAAATGTCCTGGGGGATACAGGCTTATACGCATATCAGCAAGTTTATCCGATTATTGCGATTGTCTCGGTATTATCACTGAATGCAATCCCTTCTGTGATTAGTCAGGCCTATTATCAACAAACGTTTTTAAAGCAATTATATCAGCGCATTACACTTTTAAGTTTATGTATTTTACTTATGCTTATAATATTTAGTGAACAGCTTGCAAGATTAATGGGTGACGTCATGTTAAGTGAGATGATACGTATATCCAGCTTAGTACTGCTTCCATTTCCGACAGTGGCGATGATAAGAGGAAAATTGCAGTTGAATCATGAAATGAAACAAATAGCATATTCCCAAGTGATTGATCAGGTGCTCCGAGTGGGTACGATACTGATTGCTATTATATTGTTTGTTTGGCTCGACTTAAATGTTTATCAAAGTGGAGCGATAAGTATTTTAGGTTCATTCATAGGACTTTCTGGTGCTTATGGTTACCTAGTTCTGAACCATAAGAAAAAACAAGTTCATTACCCGGGAAATAACAAAGGCAATTATCGTAATTTTATCATGCTGATCATTTTTTATAGTCTCAGTTATTTAATTATGATTTTATGGCAACTTGTAGATAGCTTTACAGTCATTAATCAATTAAAAAGTTTGATGTCTTTAGCAGATGCACGTGAGCAAAAAGGGATATATGATCGAGGAGCTTCACTTATTCAAATGGGGTTAATCGTAACAACTTCATTTTCTTTAGTATTGATACCACTACTTTCAGAGTGTATTCAAAAAAATGAGAGCATCAAGATGAATAGCTATGCTAACAGTGCTTTGAAAATAACGGTTGTATTTAGTAGTGCTGCAGCGATAGGTTTAATGAACTTGATTAGACCTTTTAATATGTTTTTATTTAAATCCGTTGAAGGATTTGACGCACTCTTTATTTACATGCTGGCCATTATTTTCGTATCATTTATTATCATGTATACAGCGATGCTTCAAATTTTTGAAGATTATAAGATTCAACTTTTAGGGATAGGTCTAGGTATTTTAGTGAAGATAATATTAAATTTACTGCTGGTTTCTAATTGGGGGATTAAAGGGGCTTCGATTGCTTCAGTAACTGGTCTTTTAGTCTATACTGCAATATTACATAAAGGTATCGTCCGTAGATATGAAATTGCATTCCGCTCATTTTTATTGAAATGGAACGCAACACTTGGCGTGATGACTCTATTGATTCAATGTGTGTTGCTCATAGGATTTACTACGCGTACAGGTGCGTTATGTCTATCACTCTTAGGAGTGACTGTAGGTGTTTGTGTAGTCATTTGTGCTATGATTAAGTGGAAAATAATAACGCCTGATGAATGGGGTCATTTACCATTTGGTGGTGTCATGAATAAATTGATGAAAGAGTGATTGGATGAATAAAATAACAATAGTGGGCTTAGGAAATTATGGTTTAGATGAATTACCTTTTGGGATATATCGCTTCCTGAATAAAGCGGAAAAAGTATATGTAAGAACTTTAAGTCATCCGGTAGTTGAAGATTTAGAGGATATTGAGTGGATAAGCTTTGATGAAGTATATGAAGCGCATGATAGCTTCAGCAACGTGTATGAAGAGATTGTGAGGCGCTTAAAGAAGCTTTCACTCACTGAAGATGTCGTGTACGCAGTGCCAGGTCATCCAATGGTAGCTGAGTCAACAACTGAACTTTTGCTTGCTGATGATGAGCTGAACGTTGAAGTTTTAGGTGGAAAAAGTTTTATCGATGACTTGTTTCAAGCGGTTAAAGTGGATCCGAATAATGGATTTCAGTTACTTGATGGTACAGTGTTAAATACGCTGTCTATCAATCCAACGAATGCTTTAATTATTACACAAGTTTATGATCAATTGATTGCAAGTGATATTAAAGTTTCATTGCTTGAAATTTATCCACCTGAACATCAGGTGGCGATAGTAACAGGTGCACGTGGTGATAATGCTGAAGTGATTTGGCGACCATTATATGAAATGGATCATGATTTTGCGTTATCCAACTTAACATCATTATTTGTGCCTGCTCTTCTTGGTGAAGCGCTATCTGGTGAGTTCAATTATTTAGTCGAAGTGATGGATACATTAGTTGGTGAAAATGGTTGCCCATGGGATAAGGAGCAGACACATGAAAGTCTGAAACGTTATCTTATTGAAGAAGCGTATGAATTAATGGAAGCTATTGACGTTCTTGATATCGATAATATGATTGAGGAACTTGGTGATATTTTACTGCAAGTTGTATTCCATGCAAGTATTGCAAAGAAAGATTATATGTTTGATGCACGTGAAGTCGTTAAAAATATTACAGACAAAATGATTCGTCGTCACCCGCATGTATTTGGCGATGCGTCAATTTCAAGTATTGAAGAATTAGAGACTGTTTGGGAAGATGCCAAAACTAAAGAAGGTAAGATTGAAAGAGCAGTAAAACAGGAGAAAATCTTTGCAGATATCTTTATGAAGTTATATGATTTGGTTAATCATCATCAGATGACTACAGAGGATGCTCTGAAAAAAATAGTAGGTGAATTATAATGAGACTCGATAAATATTTAAAAGTATCACGTTTAATTAAACGTCGTACATTAGCAAAAGAAGTAAGTGATCAAGGTAGGGTAAAAATCAATGGGAACGTTGCGAAAGCATCCAGTACTGTAGCGATTGAAGATGAATTAGAAATTCGTTTAGGTCAACGAATTATTACTGTTGTTGTTACTGATTTGAAAGAACATGCGACGAAAGACAATGCGAAAGGTATGTTCGAAGTCAAGAAGGAAGAAAAGATTGAACAACCTTTTGAATAGAGGGGTTAGCTATGGCGAAAAAAGTACGTACAATTAATACGGAATATACAAGAGAACAACAAAAACAGCATCGTGTAAAAATAAAGAGTAATCGAATTGTGAGAAAGCGAATGATGGTATTTGGCGGTATCTTACTTGCAATTTTATTATTTTTAACAATGCTTCTACTGTTTCAAATGCATACAAATAAAGAGTTACAGCAGGAGCAGGCTAAGCAAACAGCAGAATTAGAGAAACTTAAAGATAAAGAAATTGCACTTAAAGAACGTCTGAAACAACTCAATAGTAAAGAATACATTGAAAAAATCGCAAGAAGTGAGTATTTCCTGAGTAACGATGGGGAAGTAATATTTAAAATTCCTGAAGAAGACAAGAAGAAAGACGGTAAGGAATAAGTCAGAGTTCACAGATAATTTGATTTATCAAGTTGTAAAATGAGGAAATCAAGCATATAATGATATATTATGAAGAATTATTTCAGGAGGATTTATTACACTTATGGCAATTGAAGTTGGAAGCAAGTTAAAAGGTAAAGTTACAGGCATTAAAAATTTTGGTGCATTCGTTGAATTACCTGAAGGAAAAAGTGGATTAGTTCATATCAGTGAAGTAGCAGACAGTTATGTTGAAAACATTGCAGAACATTTAAAAGTTGGCGACGAAGTAGAGGTTAAAGTATTAACAATCGGAGACGACGGTAAAATTAGCCTTTCAATTAAGAAAGCGAAAGAACGTCCAAGAAAACCAGCGGCACCAAAAGTTGAGAAAAAGCCTGAAGACTTTGAAAAGAAACTATCAAATTTCTTAAAAGACAGTGAAGATCGACTAACTTCAATTAAACGTCAAACAGAATCGCGTCGTGGCGGCAGAGGATCTAAGCGTTAATACGCGTTTGTTATTTACATCAAGAGCCTAGGGTCTGACCCTATGCTCTTCTTTTGTTAAGGGGATGATAATCAGTGGAAATAGTATGGGATACCTCCGACACTATTGCAATAGCGGTTTCTGGTGGTGTTGATAGTATGGTTCTTTTAGAACAGGTGAGAAGGTCACAACATTACAAAGAACTCTATGTCCTCCATGTTAATCATCAATTACGTGATGCATCCGCAGCTGAAGCGGATATGATTAATGCTTACTGTAGACAGCACCATATCAAACTCATCATACATACTATTCCGGTTGGTTACTTTGATCTTACAAGAAGTATTCAAAATGAAGCACGCGAAGTAAGGTATCGTTTTTTTGAATCTGTTATAGAGAAGTATGGTATACAATTTCTACTGACAGCACATCACAAAGATGATCAAGTTGAAACGATTCTGTTTAGATTAATGACAAATCGTTATAATTACCAGCCTATAGATATACAGCCTCTAGTGAGTTATAGAAATTATAAATTATGCCGTCCTTTATTAAATGTATCTAAAAAGGATTTAATGATTTATGCTGAGCAACACAATGTTCCTTTTATGACGGATGAGACGAATGATGAAAGTAAATATATAAGAAATTATATCCGTAACGATATTCTTCCGATACTTGATGACACGCTTGATAAATATAACTTATTGCATCTTGCAGATTATATGAAAGATGCAAATGTCTTAATTCACCAACAAGCTGAGCGTTTTGCTTCTGCTATAGCGCTTGGAGAGCTATCACGTCAAATGCTGACCAACGAAAATCGACTGGTCGTGGAAAATATTCTGGTGCGTCTTGTTCGGAAGCATACACACAGACGAGATGTGAGTCATCATTTAATAAACGAAATGATTAGAATTATACACAGTGAAGCGACACACGCAACATTTGAAGTCGCTCCGGGTTGGCATATTCAAATTGCTTATGATAAATTGATAGTACGAAATAAAAAAGAAAAAACTGACGAACCGCTAACAATTACTTCACCCGGGAAATATCATTTTAACGGGTATATAATTCAGGTTTTAAATATTTTTGAGCCTATTACCATTCGCACAAGACAAGATGGTGATAAAATTAAAATAAATGCGCATCATCAAAAAATATCACGTATTTTAAAGGATAAAAAAGTGCCTATATACGAGCGTAATGATATACCTGTTGTGTGTATCAATAATGAAATCATTGCCATCGGTAACTATAAGCATAATCAACACCCAATGAACAAAGAAATTATCATTACAAAGGAGAAATAAATCATGCATAACGATATTGAAAGCATTGTATTAACAAAAGAACAGATTGAAGCAGCATGTAAACGTCTGGGGGAAGAAATTACAGCAGATTATGAAGGAAAATTACCATTATGTATCGGTATTTTAAAAGGATCAATTTTATTTATGGCTGATTTAATCAGACATATTGATACACAAGTCGAAATCGAGTTTATGGATGTTTCATCTTACCACGGTGGAACAGAATCTACAGGTGAAGTAAAGATTTTAAAGGACTTAGATGTATCGGTTGAAGGACGCGACTTAATTATTATTGAAGATATTTTAGAAACGGGTACAACATTAAATGCTATCATTGATTTAATGAAATATCGTAAAGCAAATTCGATTGAAATTGTCACGTTGCTGGATAAGCCAATGCGCCGTAAAGTTGATATTGAAGCAAAATATGTAGGCGAAAAGATTCCTGATGACTTCGTTGTAGGTTACGGACTCGATTACCAGGAGAAATATCGTAATTTACCATACATTGGTCTGTTAAAAGAAGAAGTTTACTCTAAATAGTGAATTATAGTACTCAAAATAAAATAAAAACTGTAAAAAATGTGTAAGTTTAATTAGTAGATTGAACATCAAATAGTGTGTTAAAATCTTTGTTAGCTTTACATAATAGTAGGAGGAAAACGTGAATGCAAAAAGCCTTTCGTAGTATATTGATGGTAACGCTTATAGGTATCGTCTTATTCGGTGTGTTTTCGATGATCAATGGCACAGGTTCTATGCCAAAACAGATGACATACACGAAATTAATGTCACAGCTGGAAAAAGGTAAAGTAAAAGAAATGACTATCCAGCCGGGCCAAGATGTATATCTGGTTAAAGGGAAGTTAAAAGGTGCTGAACCGAATGAAACGTTCACATCTGTATTAATGTATAATAACCAGAAAGATTTAGATAAAATTACTAAAATTGCTGAAGAGCAAGATGGCGATTTAAAATTTGATATAAAACCAGCTGATAAAGAAAATGTATTTCTAGGAATGTTAAGTACATTAATTCCTTTATTATTATTAGCCTTTGTATTTATTTTCTTCCTATCTCAATCACAAGGCGGCGGTGGTGGCGGCCGTGTGATGAATTTTGGTAAGTCTAAAGCAAAACTTTACGATGATAAAAAGAAAAAAGTTCGCTTTAAGGATGTAGCCGGAGCAGATGAAGAGAAAGCTGAATTAGTTGAAATCGTTGATTTCTTAAAAGATAACCGTAAATTCGTTAAAATGGGTGCACGTATTCCAAAAGGGGTTTTATTAGTGGGTCCTCCAGGGACAGGTAAAACTTTGATTGCTCGTGCAGTAGCTGGAGAAGCAGGTGTTCCATTCTTCTCAATCAGTGGTTCAGACTTCGTAGAAATGTTCGTCGGTGTTGGTGCGAGCCGTGTGCGTGACCTATTCGAAAATGCTAAGAAAAATGCACCATGTATTATTTTTATCGATGAAATTGATGCTGTTGGACGTCAACGTGGTGCGGGTGTCGGCGGTGGACATGATGAACGTGAACAAACATTAAACCAATTACTTGTTGAGATGGATGGATTTGGTGAAAATGAAGGTATCATCATGATTGCTGCAACAAACAGACCGGATATTTTAGATCCTGCGTTACTTCGTCCAGGACGTTTTGACCGTCAGATTCAAGTAGGCGCACCGGATGTAAAAGGACGTGAAGCGGTACTTAGAGTACATGCACGTAATAAACCGCTTGATGAGACAGTTGACTTAAAAGCGTTAAGCCAACGTACACCTGGTTTCAGTGGTGCAGACTTAGAAAACTTATTAAATGAAGCGGCACTTGTTGCTGCACGTCAAGGTAAGACTAAAATCGATATGCGTGATATTGATGAAGCGACAGACCGTGTTATTGCAGGGCCAGCTAAGAAATCACGTGTAATTTCAGAAAAAGAAAGAAATATCGTTGCATGGCATGAAGCAGGGCATACAATCATCGGCTGTGTGTTAGATGAAGCTGAAATGGTTCATAAAGTGACAATCGTACCACGTGGTCAAGCAGGTGGTTATGCGATGATGTTACCGAAACAAGATCGTTATTTCATGACGAAGCCAGAATTACTGGATAAGATTGTTGGATTGTTAGGTGGACGCGTGGCCGAAGAAATTACATTTGGTGAAGTGTCGACAGGTGCGCATAACGACTTCCAGCGTGCAACAGGTATTGCACGTAAGATGGTTACCGAATATGGTATGAGTGATAAGTTAGGACCTTTACAATTCGGTCAGGCTCAAGGTGAAGTATTCTTAGGCCGCGACATGGGTCATGAACCAAATTATTCAGACCAGATTGCATATGAAATCGACTTAGAAGTTCAACGTATTATTAAAGAAAGTTATGCAAGATGTAAAGAAATCCTTCTTCAACATCAAGATAAGCTAGATTTAATTGCGAAAACTTTATTAACTGAAGAAACATTAGTCGCTAACCAAATCAATGAATTATTTACTAAAGGTACATTACCTGAAGTAAGTTATGATGATTCTCATCTCTACCACATGAAAGAAAAAGAAGTAGTTGTAGATAAATCAGATGATTCACGAGTGGTAGTAAAAAATGTTGATGATTCTGAAGACGCAGGCTCTTCTTATGAAGAAGTAAAAGAGCAATTGAAAAATCCAGATGCTCCTATTGAAGAATCAAAAAATGAACCAGAACCGAATGTTGATAAATTAGACAAAGATAAGTTTTAATTAAAAATGAGGCTGGAAGAGAAGCGTTGCTTTGATTCCGCCTCTTTTTAAAAGGAGAAAATAAAATGACAAAAGATTATTTAGTAAGAGCGCTAGCTTTTAATGATGAAGTACGTGCATTTAGTGTGAGAACAACAAATTTAGTAGAAACTGCACGTGAGAAGCACGACACTTGGCGTGTCGGGACTGCGGCGCTTGGGCGTACTTTAACAGTAGGTTCAATGATGGGTGCAATGCTTAAAAATGAAGAGAAGTTAACGATAACTGTTAATGGTGGAGGTCCTTTAGGTCAAATCGTAGTCGATGCAAATGCTAAAGGTGAGGTGCGTGGCTACGTACAAAATCCACATGTACAGGTAGAATCTATTCGTCCAGGTAAGATGGATGTAGGTGAAGCGGTTGGACGTAGTGGATACATCAATGTGGTTAAAGACATTGGAATGCGTGATTACTTTACCGGTTCTACTGAAATTCATAATGGTGAGATTGCTGAAGACTTTGCATATTATTTTGCAACGAGTGAACAAGTCCCTGCAGCTGTTGGTTTAGGTGTATTATGTACGCCTGAAGAACTCACACAAGCAGCAGGTGGATTTATTATTCAGTTATTGCCTTTTGCGAGTGAGGAAACGATCTCATTCCTTGAAGAACGTATTAATCAAATGGAGCCGATTTCTAATTTAATCAACAAAGGATTATCTCCAGAACAAATCTTAGAGGAAATTTTAGGTGAAGATAATATTCGAATTATAGATACAATGCCGATAGAATTTAAATGTAATTGTGGTAAAGAGAAATTCTTAACAGCAATTAAAGGTCTAGGTGAAGCGGAAATAGAATCTATGATCGAAGAAGACGGGGGAGCAGAAGTAGAATGTCACTTCTGTAGAACGAAATATCAATTTACACCTGAAGAGCTACGCAGCATTATTGCATAATCGGATTATTTTGTTTTAAGGTTTAATTTTGTTATACTTATTCCGATAAAAGAAGTAAGAATAATTTTACATTTTGGAGGAATATGATATGTCATTAAGAGTCGAACGCGTTACAGATTTAATTGGTAACACACCATTAGTGAAATTAAATAATGTTGTACCTGAAGGTGCAGCAGATGTTTATGTTAAATTAGAATATCAAAATCCAGGGAGTTCAGTAAAAGATAGAATTGCTTTAGCAATGATTGAGAGTGCTGAAAAAGAAGGCATCATTAAACCTGGTGATACAATAGTTGAACCAACTTCAGGTAATACAGGGATTGGTTTAGCAATGGTTGCTGCAGCAAAAGGTTATAAAGCGACATTAGTTATGCCCGATACAATGAGTCAGGAACGTCGTACTTTACTAAAGGCATACGGAGCAACCTTAGTATTAACGCCTGGAGCAGAAGGTATGAAAGGTGCGATTGCTAAAGCTAATGAATTGAAAGAAGAGCATGGTTACTTTATGCCTCAGCAGTTTGAAAATATGTCAAATCCAGAAGTGCATAAACTAACGACTGGCCCTGAAATTGTAAAAGCTATGGAAGGTTTATCAATAGATGCATTTATTTCAGGTGTTGGTACTGGTGGTACACTTTCAGGTGCTGGTGAAGTATTAAAATCTCACAATCCAAATATTGAAATTGTTGCAGTTGAACCGACAGACTCACCTGTTTTAAGTGGTGGGCAACCTGGTCCGCATAAGATTCAGGGGATTGGCGCAGGATTTGTACCTAAGACATTAAATACAGACATCTTTACAGAAATCAATCAAGTGACTAATGATGAAGCGATGGAGACAAGTCGTTTAGTTGCACGTGAAGAAGGTATCTTAGCAGGTATCTCATCTGGTGCAGCGATTAAAGCAGCGATTGATAAAGCGGTTCAATTAGGACAAGGCAAGAATGTGGTTGCGATTATCCCGAGTAACGGTGAACGCTACTTATCAACACCTTTATTTGCTAACTTAGCAGAATAATAAATAGTGTTATAGACTGGGACAAAAGTCTCAGTCTTATTTTTATTTAATAAATTTTGCTATAATAAGATGAATAATACGTGGGGGTAAGTCTATATGAAAAGAACATTAGTTATGGGAATATTGAATGTCACGCCTGATTCATTCTCAGATGGTGGCAAATATAATAGTGTTGATGCGGCAGTGAAAAGAGTTCACGAAATGATGCAGGAAGGTGTCGATATTATTGATATCGGTGGATATTCTACACGCCCGGGATATAGTGAAATAACTGTTGAAGAAGAAATTAATCGTGTGATTCCAGTGCTTGATGCTATTCGTGAGGTAAAGTCTTTAATTTCAGTGGATACGTTTAGAAGTGAAGTGGCTGAAGCAGCGTTACAGCATGGAGCACATATTATTAACGACCAATGGGCAGGTAAATTTGACCCTGAAATTTTTAATGTTGTAAAGAAATATGATGCTGAAATCATCTTAATGCATAATGCGAAAGAGGAAGTCAATGGAGATGTGATGGAGCATATGATCACAGATTTAGGTACTCAAGCAGAGCTTGCGCAAAAGGCAGGGATATCACGTGATAAAATCTGGCTTGATCCGGGTATAGGCTTTGCGAAGTCTCGTGACCAGGAAGTTGAAGTAATGCAACGTCTTGATGAATTAGTAGCGTTGAACTATCGCGTGTTACTGGCAACAAGTCGAAAACGTATGGTTAAAGAATTATTAGGTGGAGAAACGTTACCTACTGAACGTGATGAGGGGACGCTTGCTACAACCGCAATAGGTATTAACTTTGGTGTTGATGCTGTCCGAGTGCATAATGTTCTCATGAATGCACGTTTCATACGAGTAATGGACCAGTTAAAGGGAGAGGCTAATGGATAAAATATTTTTAAACGGTATGCAGTTTTATGCATATCATGGTGTCTTTGAAGCTGAGAATGAAATTGGTCAGATATTTGTAGTGGATACTGAGTTAGATTTTGATTTAAAGCAAGCTGGAGAAACTGATGAGCTGGAACATACAGTGAATTATGGACTGGTTTATGAGGATATTAAAGCAGAGATGGCCGTTCAGTCGAAATTATTAGAACATGTCGCTGAACGTATTGCAAAAACACTCTTCAGTCACTATAATCAGATAATGGCCGTAAAAGTTAAGATAACAAAAATGAATCCGCCCATACCAGGTGTATATGATGGAGTTGGGATAGAGATTTTTAGATCGAGGTAATAATGACGACTGTATATATAAGTTTTGGAAGTAACATGGGAGATAGAGAACAGCAAATCAGTGATGCTTTGAATTTACTAGATAATGTTCGTGACACATCCGTTAAGTGCGTATCGTCATTGTATGAAACAGCACCTGTTGGAGGTGTCGAGCAGGATGATTTCCTAAACGGTATAGCCGAAATCACTACACAACTGTCACCACTTGAATTGTTGGATGAAATACAGGCGATTGAACTGAAACTTAATCGTGTACGCAAAATTCATTGGGGACCAAGAACGATAGATTTAGATATAGTATTGTTTGGTGCTGAGGTTATTGATAGCGAGCGTTTAAAGATTCCGCATCCATTTATGCATGAGCGTAGTTTCGTTTTAATACCGTTAAATGAGGTTGCACCGAATGCAGTGCATCCTACTATGAATAAAAAAATAAGTGAATTAGTAACTATGGACCCGGATGTAAGAATTTATAAGTGAGGGTAAAGATATGTGGAAAATTGGAGATATTGAGATAAACAATAAAGTTGTACTCGCGCCAATGGCAGGTGTATGTAATGCGGCTTTTAGATTAACTGTTAAAGAATTTGGTGCAGGATTAGTATGTGCTGAAATGGTAAGTGATAAGGCGATTCTATTTAATAATGAGAAGACGATGAAAATGTTGTATATCGATGAGAATGAAAGACCTTTAAGCTTACAAATTTTTGGTGGAGAGAAAGAGACGTTAGTTGAAGCGGCGAAATATGTGGATCAAAATACGACTGCTGATATTATCGATATTAATATGGGATGTCCTGTTTCAAAAATAATTAAGTGTGAAGCGGGCGCTAAGTGGTTGCTTAACCCTGAGAAAGTATATGAAATGGTATCAGCAGTAGTTGAAGCGGTTGAAAAACCGGTAACTGTGAAGATGCGCATTGGTTGGGATGATGAGCATATCTTTGCAGTGGAAAATGCTAAAATGATTGAGCGTGCTGGAGCATCAGCAATTGCTGTGCATGGAAGAACACGAGTACAGATGTATGAAGGGCATGCGGATTGGGATGTAATACGTCAAGTTAAAGAAGCGGTAAGTATTCCTGTTATCGGAAATGGTGACGTCACAAGTCCGGAACTTGCAAAGAAAATGCTGGATGAAACAGGTGTTGACGCTGTAATGATAGGTAGAGAAGCATTAGGTAACCCGTGGATGATCTACCGTACAGTGCATTATCTTGAAACTGGTGAACTTATGCCTGAACCACATATTTCAGAGAAGATGAAAGTTGCTACGTTACATTTAGATCGTTTAATCGCATTAAAAGGCGAAAAAGTCGCTGTTATGGAAATGCGTAAACATGCCTCGTGGTATTTAAAAGGTATTCGAGGTAATGGTAAAGCCCGCAAATTAATCAACCAAGCTGAGACACGTGACGAATTAGTTGATATACTTAAATCATTCGAAGAATATGTAATTGAATCTGAGAAAGACCAAGAATCAAAAATCGCAGAAGGAGTGTAATTAAATGACAGAAGAATTAAACGACCAAATGTTGGTGCGTCGCCAAAAAATGCAAGATTTATTAGACCAGGGGATAGATCCATTCGGTCAAAAATTTGAAAGAACAGCAACTTCAGCATCATTAAAAACTGAATGGGATGGTTTTTCTAAAGAAGAGTTGCATGATAAAGAGGACGAATCACAAGTATCTTTTGCGGGACGTATTATGACGAAACGTGGAAAAGGTAAAGCCGGATTTGCGCATGTTAAAGATTTAGACGGACAAATTCAAATTTATGTACGTAAAGATGCAGTTGGTGACGAACAATTTGAATTATGGAATAATGCAGATTTAGGCGATATCGTAGGTATTGAAGGTGTAATGTTTAAAACGAATACAGGAGAACTATCTGTTAAGGCTAAGTCGTTTACACTGTTATCAAAAGCGCTTCGCCCGTTACCGGATAAATTCCATGGTTTACAAGATGTCGAGCAACGTTACCGCCAACGTTACTTAGATTTAATTACGAGCGAGGAATCTACGCAAGTATTCATCACACGTAGTAAGATTATCCAGGAAATGCGTAGCTATTTAAATGCAAAAGGTTTCTTAGAAGTAGAAACACCAATGATGCATACAATTGCTGGTGGTGCAGCTGCACGTCCATTCGTTACACATCACAATGCTTTAGATATGGAATTATATATGCGTATCGCGATTGAATTGCATTTGAAACGTTTGATTGTTGGTGGATTAGAGAAAGTGTATGAAATCGGTCGTGTATTCCGTAATGAAGGTATTTCAACAAGACATAATCCTGAGTTTACGATGATTGAATTATACGAGGCATACGCGGACTATAAAGACATCATGGATTTAACCGAAGAAATGGTAGCGCATATCGCAGAGAAAGTTACAGGTTCTACAACTGTAGAGTATGCTGGAGAAGCAATTGAACTTGCACCAAAGTGGAGAAGATGGCATATGGTAGATGCGATTAAAGAATTCACAGGTGTTGATTTCTATGAAGTAAAATCTGATGAAGAAGCACACGCGCTTGCAAAAGAGCATGGTGTAGAAGTAAAACCAAACATGAAGTATGGACATGTATTAAATGAATTCTTTGAACAAAAAGTAGAAGAACATTTAGTACAACCGACATTTATTTACGGACATCCGGTTGAAGTTTCACCATTAGCGAAACAAAATCCGGAAGATCCACGTTTCACAGATCGTTTTGAGCTATTTATTGTACGCCGTGAACATGCTAATGCATTCACTGAGTTAAATGATCCAATCGATCAAAAACAACGTTTCTTAGCTCAAATGGAAGAAAAAGCAGCTGGAAATGATGAAGCACATGAAATGGATGAAGATTATATTGAAGCATTAGAATATGGTATGCCGCCTACAGGTGGTCTTGGAATAGGTATTGACCGTTTGGTAATGCTATTAACAAATAGTGCGTCTATTCGCGATGTATTATTATTCCCATATATGAGACATAAATAAGTCGAGATGCTCAACACGTTAAACCCTTGATATAACAGGGGTTTAACGTGTTTTTTTAATGCGGATAATTATCAGAATATACTTACTTCAAAAAAATCAAAAAAAGTTATAAAAAAGCGTTGACTTTAATCATTGAATTGCGTATTATTAAAAAGTCGCTTGTGACGAGTGACATATTAAGAAAGTTAATCAATTGTAAAGTTCATGAACACAGTGTAAAATTTACTATTGAAAAAATCTTCGAAGCTGTTATACTTATATAAGTATTGAAAATTTGTCTGGTGACGATGGCAGAGAGGTCACACCTGTTCCCATACCGAACACAGAAGTTAAGCTCTCTAGCGCCGATGGTAGTTGGTCTTACGATCCGCGAGAGTAGGACGTTGCCGGGCAATATATACCCAGGAGGATTAGCTCAGCTGGGAGAGCATCTGCCTTACAAGCAGAGGGTCGGCGGTTCGAGCCCGTCATCCTCCACCATTTAATTATTATTATGCCGGAATAGCTCAACTGGTAGAGCAACTGACTTGTAATCAGTAGGTTGAGGGTTCAAGTCCTTTTTCCGGCACCATTTCCAGAGCCATTAGCTCAGTTGGTAGAGCATTTGACTTTTAATCAAAGGGTCAGAGGTTCGAATCCTCTATGGCTCACCATTATTTGAATATAAAACTTAATAATGCGAAAGTAGTTCAGTGGTAGAATACAACCTTGCCAAGGTTGGGGTCGCGGGTTCGAATCCCGTCTTTCGCTCCATTAAGAAAATTAAATGCCGGGGTGGCGGAACTGGCAGACGCACAGGACTTAAAATCCTGCGGTAAGTGATTACCGTACCGGTTCGATTCCGGTCCTCGGCACCATTTAATTTTTATTTTTTTGCGCCCGTAGCTCAATTGGATAGAGCGTTTGACTACGGATCAAAAGGTTAGGGGTTCGACTCCTCTCGGGCGCGTTTAATAAACGGGAAGTAGCTCAGCTTGGTAGAGCACTTGGTTTGGGACCAAGGGGTCGCAGGTTCGAATCCTGTCTTCCCGACTTACTAAAATTTTGGGGGCTTAGCTCAGCTGGGAGAGCGCCTGCTTTGCACGCAGGAGGTCAGCGGTTCGATCCCGCTAGTCTCCACCATAAATTTATTAAAATGAACATTGAAAACTGAATGACAATATGTCAACGTTAATTCCAATAATTTGAGTGAACTTAGTTCACTCCCAAGAGTGATTGCCATAAGCAATCAAAGAGCATTATCAAACAAACTATTATGGAGAGTTTGATCCTGGCTCAGGATGAACGCTGGCGGCGTGCCTAATACATGCAAGTCGAGCGAACAGATGGAGTGCTTGCACTCCTGACGTTAGCGGCGGACGGGTGAGTAACACGTGGGTAACCTACCTATAAGACTGGGATAACTTCGGGAAACCGGAGCTAATACCGGATAATATTTAGCTTCGCATGAAGCAATAGTGAAAGACGGTTTTGCTGTCACTTATAGATGGACCTGCGGTGTATTAGCTAGTTGGTGAGGTAACGGCTCACCAAGGCAACGATACATAGCCGACCTGAGAGGGTGATCGGCCACACTGGGACTGAGACACGGCCCAGACTCCTACGGGAGGCAGCAGTAGGGAATCTTCCGCAATGGACGAAAGTCTGACGGAGCAACGCCGCGTGAGTGAAGAAGGTTTTCGGATCGTAAAACTCTGTTGTAAGGGAAGAACAAGTACGTTAGTAACTGAACGTACCTTGACGGTACCTTACCAGAAAGCCACGGCTAACTACGTGCCAGCAGCCGCGGTAATACGTAGGTGGCAAGCGTTATCCGGAATTATTGGGCGTAAAGCGCGCGTAGGCGGTCTCTTAAGTCTGATGTGAAAGCCCCCGGCTCAACCGGGGAGGGTCATTGGAAACTGGGAGACTTGAGTACAGAAGAGGAGAGTGGAATTCCATGTGTAGCGGTGAAATGCGCAGAGATATGGAGGAACACCAGTGGCGAAGGCGGCTCTCTGGTCTGTAACTGACGCTGAGGTGCGAAAGCGTGGGGATCAAACAGGATTAGATACCCTGGTAGTCCACGCCGTAAACGATGAGTGCTAAGTGTTGGGGGGTTTCCGCCCCTCAGTGCTGCAGCTAACGCATTAAGCACTCCGCCTGGGGAGTACGGTCGCAAGACTGAAACTCAAAGGAATTGACGGGGACCCGCACAAGCGGTGGAGCATGTGGTTTAATTCGAAGCAACGCGAAGAACCTTACCAAATCTTGACATCCTTTGACAACTCTAGAGATAGAGCTTTCCCCTTCGGGGGACAAAGTGACAGGTGGTGCATGGTTGTCGTCAGCTCGTGTCGTGAGATGTTGGGTTAAGTCCCGCAACGAGCGCAACCCTTATCTTTAGTTGCCATCATTAAGTTGGGCACTCTAGAGAGACTGCCGGTGATAAACCGGAGGAAGGTGGGGATGACGTCAAATCATCATGCCCCTTATGATTTGGGCTACACACGTGCTACAATGGTTGGTACAAAGGGCAGCAAAACCGCGAGGTCAAGCAAATCCCAGAAAACCAATCTCAGTTCGGATTGTAGTCTGCAACTCGACTACATGAAGCTGGAATCGCTAGTAATCGTAGATCAGCATGCTACGGTGAATACGTTCCCGGGTCTTGTACACACCGCCCGTCACACCACGAGAGTTTGTAACACCCGAAGCCGGTGGAGTAACCTTTTAGGAGCTAGCTGTCGAAGGTGGGACAGATGATTGGGGTGAAGTCGTAACAAGGTAGCCGTATCGGAAGGTGCGGCTGGATCACCTCCTTTCTAAGGATATTACGGAAAAGGAATTCTTGAAATTCCTTCGGAATAGCGTTTGACATATTGTATTCAGTTTTGAATGTTTATCTATTAAATATTCAAAATTAAAATGGGCCTATAGCTCAGCTGGTTAGAGCGCACGCCTGATAAGCGTGAGGTCGATGGTTCGAGTCCATTTAGGCCCACCATTTTAAAATTGTACTTTGAAAACTAGATAAAGTAAGAAGAAATAAAAGATTTTACCAAGCAAAACCGAGTGAGTTCATTTTTGAATTCTTAAAAAAATCGCGCGTCTACATTTATGTAGACATCACAATATTAATAACAGATTAAGTTATTAAGGGCGCACGGTGGATGCCTTGGCACTAGAAGCCGACGAAGGACGTTACTAACGACGATATGCTTTGGGGAGCTGTAAGTAAGCTTTGATCCAGAGATTTCCGAATGGGGAAACCCAGCATGAGTTATGTCATGTTATCCATATATGAATACATAGTATATGAGAAGGCACACCCGGAGAACTGAAACATCTAAGTACCCGGAGGAAGAGAAAGAAAACTCGATTCCCTTAGTAGCGGCGAGCGAAACGGGAAGAGCCCAAACCAGAGTGCTTGCATTCTGGGGTTGTAGGACACTCAATACGGAGTTACAAAGGAACAGTTTAGACGAATGACTTTGGAAAAGTCAGCCATAGAAGGTAAAGGCCCTGTAGTCGAAAAGTTGTTCTCTCCTGAGTGGATCCTGAGTACGGCGGAACACGTGGAATTCCGTCGGAATCCGGGAGGACCATCTCCCAAGGCTAAATACTCTCTAGTGACCGATAGTGAACCAGTACCGTGAGGGAAAGGTGAAAAGCACCCCGGAAGGGGAGTGAAATAGAACCTGAAACCGTGTGCTTACAAGTAGTCAGAGCCCGTTAATGGGTGATGGCGTGCCTTTTGTAGAATGAACCGGCGAGTTACGATTTGATGCAAGGTTAAGCAGTATATGTGGAGCCGTAGCGAAAGCGAGTCTGAATAGGGCGAATGAGTATCAGGTCGTAGACCCGAAACCAGGTGATCTACCCATGTCCAGGTTGAAGTTCAGGTAACACTGAATGGAGGACCGAACCGACTTACGTTGAAAAGTGAGCGGATGAGGTGTGGGTAGCGGAGAAATTCCAATCGAACCTGGAGATAGCTGGTTCTCTCCGAAATAGCTTTAGGGCTAGCCTCGTGTGATGATTATTGGAGGTAGAGCACTGTTTGGACTAGGGGCCCCCCTCGGGTTACCGAATTCAGACAAACTCCGAATGCCAAATAATTTAACACGGGAGTCAGACTGCGGGTGATAAGGTCCGTAGTCGAGAGGGAAACAGCCCAGACCACCAGCTAAGGTCCCAAAATATATGTTAAGTGGAAAAGGATGTGGCGTTGCCCAGACAACTAGGATGTTGGCTTAGAAGCAGCCATCATTTAAAGAGTGCGTAATAGCTCACTAGTCGAGTGACGCTGCGCCGAAAATGTACCGGGGCTAAACATATTACCGAAGCTGTGGATTGTCCGTAGGACAATGGTAGGAGAGCGTTCTAAGCAGCGTCGAAGCATGATCGCAAGGACATGTGGAGCGCTTAGAAGTGAGAATGCCGGTGTGAGTAGCGAAAGACGGGTGAGAATCCCGTCCACCGATTGACTAAGGTTTCCAGAGGAAGGCTCGTCCGCTCTGGGTTAGTCGGGACCTAAGCCGAGGCCGAATGGCGTAGGCGATGGACAACAGGTAGATATTCCTGTACCACCTAAGATTGTTTGAACGATGGGGGGACGCAGTAGGATAGGCGAAGCGTACTGTTGGTTATGTACGTCCAAGCACTGAGACTGAGTATTAGGCAAATCCGGTACTCTTAAGGTCAAGGTGTGATGGGGAGCGAAATTATAGTAGCGAAGTCGTTGATTTCACACTGCCAAGAAAAGCCTCTAGTTAGAAATTAGGTGCCCGTACCGCAAACCGACACAGGTAGTCAAGATGAGAATTCTAAGGTGAGCGAGCGAACTCTCGTTAAGGAACTCGGCAAAATGACCCCGTAACTTCGGGAGAAGGGGTGCTTTTTAGGGTGCAAGCCTTGAAGAGCCGCAGTGAATAGGCCCAAGCGACTGTTTATCAAAAACACAGGTCTCTGCAAAACCGTAAGGTGACGTATAGGGGCTGACGCCTGCCCGGTGCTGGAAGGTTAAAAGGAGTGGTTAGCATTAGCGAAGCTACGAATTGAAGCCCCAGTAAACGGCGGCCGTAACTATAACGGTCCTAAGGTAGCGAAATTCCTTGTCGGGTAAGTTCCGACCCGCACGAAAGGCGTAACGATTTGGGCACTGTCTCAACGAGAGACTCGGTGAAATCATAGTACCTGTGAAGATGCAGGTTACCCGCGACAGGACGGAAAGACCCCGTGGAGCTTTACTGCAGCCTGATATTGAAATTCGGCACAGCTTGTACAGGATAGGTAGGAGCCTTTGAAACGTGAGCGTCAGCTTACGTGGAGGCGTTGGTGGGATACTACCCTGGCTGTGTTGACTTTCTAACCCGCGCCACTTATCGTGGCGGGAGACAGTGTCAGGCGGGCAGTTTGACTGGGGCGGTCGCCTCCTAAAGAGTAACGGAGGCGCTCAAAGGTTCCCTCAGAATGGTTGGAAATCATTCGCAGAGTGTAAAGGCACAAGGGAGCTTGACTGCGAGACCTACAAGTCGAGCAGGGTCGAAAGACGGACTTAGTGATCCGGTGGTTCCGCATGGAAGGGCCATCGCTCAACGGATAAAAGCTACCCCGGGGATAACAGGCTTATCTCCCCCAAGAGTTCACATCGACGGGGAGGTTTGGCACCTCG
Organism: Macrococcus equi; assembly: GCF_047426745.1. Lineage (GTDB taxonomy): Bacteria > Bacillota > Bacilli > Staphylococcales > Staphylococcaceae > Macrococcoides > Macrococcoides equi. The sequence goes on from NZ_CP179732.1 coordinate 978,006, forward strand.
ATGTCGGCTCATCGCATCCTGGGGCTGTAGTCGGTCCCAAGGGTTGGGCTGTTCGCCCATTAAAGCGGTACGCGAGCTGGGTTCAGAACGTCGTGAGACAGTTCGGTCCCTATCCGTCGTGGGCGTAGGAAATTTGAGAGGAGCTGTCCTTAGTACGAGAGGACCGGGATGGACATACCTCTGGTGTACCAGTTGTCGCGCCAGCGGCATAGCTGGGTAGCTATGTATGGACGGGATAAGTGCTGAAAGCATCTAAGCATGAAGCCCCCCTCAAGATGAGATTTCCCAACTTCGGTTATAAGATCCCTCAAAGATGATGAGGTTAATAGGTTCGAGGTGGAAGTACAGTAATGTATGGAGCTGACGAATACTAATCGATCGAAGACTTAATCAATTTTATAAGATTTTTTGCACGGTGATGTTTGGTACATCATATTTCTTCTTAAGTTTATCTAGTTTTGAAGGTACAATACCTTTAATATACTTTGTCTGGTGACGATGGCAGAGAGGTCACACCTGTTCCCATACCGAACACAGAAGTTAAGCTCTCTAGCGCCGATGGTAGTTGGTCTTACGATCCGCGAGAGTAGGACGTTGCCGGGCAATTCATAAGAGATCCTTCGGGGTCTCTTTTTTTTTATATAAATGTTAGATTATCTTGGTTACTGGACTGAGCGGTCGAAATTTAATATAATTCGACCACTCAAAATTTATCTATTTATTTTATACATTGCTGATTTGTTATGCCTTACTTTTTCACAATACTTTCTCAAGTACCGTTTCAAGGTAGTCGCATTTACACCTGTATAATCTTCTAATTCTTTTCTCGTAAAGCTTCCATTCTTAAATAAACTTACATCTTCAATTGCCTCGATAACATAATCTTTCTTTCCTACCATATGACCGCAAATACATTGCATCATCCGTTGAGATTTTTCCTGGAACATCCCAAATGATTATCTACTAATAATTAACCTAACCTCAAATCATCATCATTAGATACCATAAATATGTAACGACTTCTGGTATTAGATTAAAAAATACATTTTGTTCATTGCCATTATATCCTTTTAACTTAAACTCAGAATTAATAAAAAGAATTCTGCTACTTACTTTATAATCATATGCGTGTAGATGGATAAACTGCTCTAATTTTCGATGTGCTCTATCCAGTTGGCTGATCAATCCTTGATGTACATAGCCTTTATCACTAATAAAGTTACCATTACCAAATCGATAAAGTCCTGAGTAATTTTTAATATCAATATGTATAACGGTATTATTAGCGATAAATAAAAAATCATATTGAGCTGTTCCAAATACGTCTAAAGTGAAATCCCAAATGCGTACTAAATCATCAAAATCTTTGATGCTCTCGAAAAATGCATATTCACCGTCAAATCCAAGTAAATAATGTTTAAGATTTTGATAGTCTATATCCTCTAATAAGGTCCGACCATTTATCTTGCATAGATAATGATAATAGAATGTTCTTTGGTGTCGTTTGAGTAGCATGTATGCCTCCACTATTTAATTTAATAAGGCCTTAATTATCTTTTCTATTTTATCATCTTCAAAACTACCGAAGCCAATAATGTATTGATTACTATATTCGGTGTGAGATCCTTCATAATAATCAAGCAATGTATTAATATGATAGTCTTTTGTATTTAATCTTTCAGTGGTTTCCAGTACAAAGTGCATACCAGCCTCTGTCCCATGGATTTTACAGTGGGGAAAATGTTTAGCAAATGCCTCTAAAGTGAGGTCTAACTTTTTCTTATATATCTTACGCATACGGTTAATATTTCTTTCGAATTCACCGTCTTTCAAAAACTCAGTAATCATAAATTGCATATGTCTAGGAACTGTATTGTTAGGTTTATTTTCTAACGTAAAATATTTTTCTAATAATAGTTTAGGTAATACCATGTATGCAACGCGTATACCTGGAAATATTGATTTTGAAAATGTACTCATATATATCACTTTGTCACCCGTACTCATACCTTGTAATGCTTTCAGTGGTCGTCCTTTGTAACGAAACTCACTGTCGTAATCATCTTCAATAATATATCGGTTGCCGGCCTCTGCCCATTTAAGCAGTTCAATTCTTCTTTTAGACTTAAGTACAACGCCTGTTGGGAACTGATGACTTGGAGTGACATGTACTACACTTGCTGCATCTAATAATTCATTTGCTATGATACCATCCTCATCAACGTTCACATTTATGTAATCTCTACCTTCATATTTGAGGACTTTCTTAATCAGCGGATAGCCTGGATTCTCAATATAGTATTTACGATTGCCGAGTATACGTGTTAGCAATGTAAACAGTTGTTCTGTAGAGCTACCTACAATAATTTGTTCATTACTACAGTTCACACCACGTGAATGATATAAATATCTTCTGATTTCGTTGCGTAAGCTTTCTTCACCCTGAATATCTCCACGTTCAAGTAAACCAATCTGTTCTACTTCAAATGCATCACGTGCATACTTTCTGAATTTCTGAAAGGGAAAAGATTTTAAATGACTGTCTTCAATTTTAAAAGAAATTTTCTCACGATGTTCTTGCTGTTCAAATGTTTCTTGCGTTGTAGCAGGTATCATATTGATGGACTGAATATCTTCTACAAAAAAACCCACCTTTGGTTTTGAATAGATATATCCTTCATCAAGTAGTTGCTGATAGGCGATTTCAATGGTTGTTATACTTAAGTTTAAATGGCTACTTAATTTACGTTTAGAAGGAAGTTTTTCGTTAAATAATAACTTTCCATTCAAAATATCTTCCTTTATCAATTGATAGAGTTGTGTATATAAAAATTTATCTTGCGAAAAGCGATAAGTAAGCATCTCCATAGTTATCTGACCCCTTAAATTAATTAAAAACTGGCACTTTTATAATACCAAAAACTGCGATAAATTAGTTCATGTAATCAAAAATTCAGACTATTCAGGGGTGTAATCATGAGTAAAATTTTAGGATCAGATAAAGTAAAACGTGGTATGGCAGAAATGCAAAAAGGTGGCGTTATCATGGACGTTGTTAACGCTGAACAAGCAAAAATCGCTGAGGCTGCAGGGGCTGTTGCAGTAATGGCTTTAGAGCGTGTACCAAGTGATATTCGTGCAGCAGGTGGAGTAGCACGTATGGCTGATCCACGTATTGTTGAAGAAGTGATGAACGCAGTTTCAATTCCGGTTATGGCAAAAGGTCGTATCGGTCACATTACTGAAGCACGTGTCTTAGAAGCGATGGGTGTTGACTATATTGATGAGTCAGAAGTATTAACACCAGCAGACGAAGAATTCCACTTAAAGAAAGATGAGTTTACAGTACCATTCGTATGTGGTTGCCGTGATCTAGGTGAAGCAGCGCGTCGTATCGGTGAAGGTGCAGCGATGTTACGTACGAAAGGTGAGCCAGGTACTGGAAACATCGTTGAAGCAGTACGTCACTTACGTAAAGTGAATGCGCAAGTACGCAAATTATCTGTTATGAGTGATGATGAAATCATGACTGAAGCGAAACTTTTAGGTGCACCATATGAAGTGTTAAAAGAAATTAAAACATTAGGTAAATTACCTGTTGTAAACTTTGCAGCAGGTGGTGTTGCAACACCAGCAGATGCTGCTTTAATGATGGAATTAGGAGCAGACGGTGTATTCGTAGGATCAGGAATCTTCAAATCTGAAAGTCCTGAAAAATTTGCAAAAGCTATCGTTCAAGCAACAACACATTATCAAGACTATAAATTAATCGGTGAGCTTTCTAAAGAGTTAGGTGCAGCGATGAAAGGTTTAGATATCAATAAACTTTCTTTAGAAGAAAGAATGCAAGAGCGTGGCTGGTAAGATGCAAATAGGTATTCTAGCATTACAAGGGGCCGTAAGAGAGCATGCAAGACATATTGAGCTATGTGGCCATACACCTAAACTGATTAAACGTGTAGAAGACCTTGAAGGTATAGAAGGTTTAGTATTACCTGGTGGCGAGTCGACTACGATGCGTAGACTGATGAATCTGTATGGATTCACTGAAGTCCTACGTAAAAGTGATTTACCGATGTACGGTACATGTGCAGGTCTTATCTTACTTGCTGAAAATATCGTAGGTTATGAAGAAGGTCATCTGAAGAAGATGAACATTACGGTAGAAAGAAATTCTTTTGGTCGTCAGGTTGATAGTTTTGAAGCTGATCTTGAAGTTACAGGTATTGAGGAACACGTGAATGCGGTATTTATTCGTGCACCTCACATTGTTTCAGTTGGAGATAATGTTGAAGTGTTAAGTGAAGTGGAAGGTAAAATGGTAGCAGTACGTCAAGACAAGTACTTAGGAATCTCCTTCCATCCTGAACTGACAGATGATATCAAGATTATGAAATATTTCATAGAAGAAATGGTAGTTCAATCATAAGACCTTTTCTTTTTAAATTAGAAAAACATGTGTTATATTGCTCTACAAAGAGGTGTAAAACGATTGAAAAATTTAAGTTTAGTAGAAGCAATTAATACAAGAAAATCAGTAAAAGGATTCGATCCTGAAGTAAAGATTCCACATGAAACAATGGAAGAAATGATAAGACTCGCAACAAAAGCGCCATCTTCAATTAATCTCCAACCTTGGAGATTTGTCATTGTTGAATCTGATGAAGCAAAGGCAGCGATTAAAGAGCTAGTCAGATTTAATACGCATCAGTTAGAAACGAGTGCGGCATTTATATTAGTTTTATCTGACAATCATCATATACATGATGTTGACAAGATAATGAAGAAAAATGTTGAACTTGGATATATGCCTGAAGAAGTTGAGGTACAAAACACACAGATTATTAAACAATTAGTTTCAAGTGCGCCACAATCTTACTTCACTCAGCAAGGTATTATGGATGCCAATCTAGCGGCAATGCAATTAATGTTAGTGGCTAAAGAATATGGTTATGATACAAATCCAATTGGTGGTTTTGAGCGAGATGAAGTGATGCAGGCATTAAATATTGATGCAGAGCGCTATATTCCGATCATGTTCATTGCGATTGGAAAAGGTGTGAAATCACCTCATGAATCAAGTCGACATGATGTAAAAGAAATTATGAGTTATGATATTTTAAATACAGGAACAATCGGAGAATAACTCCGACGAAACTCCAGTGCATATGCACTGGAGTTTTATTATGGACATTTTTAGTATTGTGCTTTACTCCACGGAAAAAATATAAAAACAAATTGTTTGCGTAAAAAAGTATGATTAAATATAATAAAGTCAAAGAAGGTCAAAGGTGGGTGATGTCATGCACAATATGTCAGATATAATTGAACAATATTTGAAGCAATTATTAGATGAAGCACAAGATGATGTTGTTGTAATTAAACGTGCACATATTGCAGAAAAATTTGATTGCGTTCCATCACAACTCAATTATGTGATAAAGACGCGTTTTACCAATGAACATGGATATCAGATTGAGAGTAAGCGTGGTGGTGGTGGTTATATCCGCATCACAAAAATCGAGTCGAATAATAAAGCAGCATTTATTGAACATTTACTTGAGTTGACAGGTCAACAAATATCTCAACAGAATGCGGAACGTATTATTGATGGCCTGCACCAAAATGAACTCATTAGTGAGCGTGAAAAAAAGATTATCTTATCTACCATTCATCGTGATATTTTAATGGTGGATGTACCGTATCGAGATTATATTCGAGCGAATATATTGCGTAATGTACTCAATATCATTCATTACAGCTAAGGAGAGATTGTATGCAATATGAAGAAGAGTTTTCAATGAATCAGTTGCTGAAACATTTATTAAATAGTGGCGAGTTTCAAGCATCTCATACACCGGATAAATGTCCGAATTGTGGATTGTCTTTAAGAGAGGCACTTCATATTGGGAAATTTGGTTGTCATGAATGTTATAACACTTTTAGCGACTACGTTCCACAAGTTATCGAACGTGTGCAAGCTGGTAATTTACAACATATCGGCGTTACACCGCATAAATCACAAGAAAAAATTGCTTTAAAGAAAAGAATTGAAGCACTTGAAAAAAAACTTCAATCATTAGTGGATGCTCAGGCATTTGAAGAAGCGGTGGTCGTACGTGATGAGATACGAGCATTAAAAGAAGGTAGGGATACGCATGCTGAATAAACATCTACAGAATATATTGAGTGATTGGATGCAGTCAGCAGATGAACCCGCAGTGATTTTGAGTTCGCGCATTCGGCTTGCACGTAATCTGGAGAACTACGTTCATCCAATGATGTTTAAAGATGATACGGCGGAGCAAGTGATTGAAGAAGTATCAAGTGTAATAGGCAATGAATATGAACTAATCAAAATGTCTGATACGCCGATGAAAGAACGTCAGATGCTTGTAGTGAAACATTTAATGAGTAAAGAATTAGCTCAAAAGGATTATGGGGCAGTATTTATTAATGAGGATGAATCAGAAAGTATTATGGTAAACGAAGAGGATCATATACGTGTACAAGTGCTAGGTAATGATCTATCACTCCATCATCTATATGAACGTGCGCGCATCATAGATAAAAAAATTGATGAGAAATTAATGATTTCTTATGATGAGCATTATGGATATTTAACAACGTGTCCAACAAATATTGGTACCGGATTACGTGCAAGTGTGATGCTGCATTTACCAGGACTGTCTATTATGAAGCGTATGACACGCATTGCTCAGACAATTAACCGCTTTGGATTTACGATTCGTGGAATGTATGGTGAAGGAACGCAGGCTTTAGGACATATTTATCAAGTATCTAATCAATTAACGCTCGGTAAAACGGAAGAGAGTATTATAGAGGATCTCACTCAAGTAGTTGAACAAATTATCGAAGAAGAAATCAATATGCGTAAACGTATGAATAATTATGACCACGTTGAGACGATAGATAGAATTTACAGAAGTCTGGGTATACTGAAATATAGCCATAAGATTTCTGTAGAAGAAGCAAGTTTAAGATTAAGTGAAGTTAAACTGGGCATTGATATGGGAATTATAAAGGATACACCATTTAGATTTAATGAGTTAATGGTTGCGATTCAAGCACCTTTTATCGATAAATTATATACAGAAAATAGACAAATAGATGAAAAAAGAGCACAGATGCTTAGAGAGCATCTGTAAGGAGGAAAAAATATGTTTGGGAGATTAACAGAAAGAGCACAACGTGTATTAGCACATGCTCAAGAAGAAGCAATTCGCTTAAACCATAATAATATCGGCACAGAGCATTTATTGTTAGGACTAGTTAAAGAACCGGATGGTATTGCTGCAAAAGTACTTGCTGCATATAACATCACTGAAGATAAAGTTGTACAGGAAGTTGAACAATTGATTGGTCACGGGACAGATATGGGTGGTACAATTCAATATACACCGCGTGCGAAAAAAGTAATCGAATTATCATTAGATGAAGCACGTAAACTCAATCACAATTTTGTAGGTACAGAACACATTCTCTTAGGATTAATTCGTGAAAATGAAGGTGTAGCAGCACGCGTATTAGCAAACCTGGATTTAAATATCACAAAGGCACGCTCTCAAGTCGTGAAATTGTTAGGTAGTCCTGAAATGGATTCAAAAGGTGCTGGAGAAACTAAATCACAAGAGACACCGACGCTGGATGGATTAGCACGTGATCTTACAGTCATCGCAAAAGATGGTACATTAGATCCGGTTATCGGGCGTGCTGATGAAGTAACACGTATTATTGAAGTGTTAAGCCGTCGTACTAAAAATAACCCGGTACTTATCGGTGAGCCTGGTGTAGGTAAAACAGCGATTGTTGAAGGTTTGGCACAAGCAATTGTAAATAATGAAGTTCCTGAAACATTAAAAGGAAAGCGTGTCATGAGCTTAGACATGGGAACTGTTGTCGCAGGTACTAAATACCGCGGCGAATTTGAGGAACGTCTGAAAAAAGTAATGGATGAGATTCATGCTGCTGGCAATATCATCTTGTTCATTGATGAATTACACACATTAATCGGTGCTGGTGGAGCAGAGGGTGCCATCGATGCTTCAAATATCCTTAAGCCAGCATTAGCACGTGGAGAAATTCAATGTATTGGTGCGACTACTTTAGAAGAGTATCGTAAATATATTGAAAAAGATGCTGCACTTGAACGAAGATTCCAACCTGTTCAGGTTGATGAGCCGAATGTTGAAGATGCGATTGAAATTTTACGTGGACTAAGAGATCGATATGAGGCACATCATCGTATTAAAATTTCAGATGAAGCAATTGTTGCGGCGGTAAAAATGAGTGATCGTTACATTTCTGACCGTTTCTTACCAGATAAAGCGATTGATTTAATTGATGAAGCGAGTTCAAAGGTCCGTTTACGTAATTACACAACGCCTCCAAGTTTGAAAGAACTTGAAGTAGAACTTGAAAAAGTTAAAAACGAAAAAGATGCAGCGGTACACTCTCAGGAATTCGAGCAAGCAGCATCGTTACGTGATAAACAGACACAACTTGAAAAGCAATTAGATGAAACGAAGAAAGAATGGCAAAAGACTCAAGGCTCTAATAATACATCGGTAACTCCGGATGATATTGCTATTGTCGTTGCTAACTGGACAGGTATTCCGTTAAATAAAATTGCGGAAACAGAATCTCAAAAATTATTAAACTTAGAAGAGATTTTACATGACCGAGTTGTAGGTCAGCATGATGCAGTCGTATCAATTTCTAAAGCTGTTCGTCGTGCACGTGCAGGACTTAAAGATCCGAAACGTCCTATTGGTAGCTTTATTTTCTTAGGTCCAACAGGGGTCGGAAAAACTGAACTTGCAAGAGCATTAGCTGAAGCGATGTTTGGTGAAGAAGATGCAATGATTCGCGTTGATATGAGTGAATTTATGGAGAAACATAGTGTATCTCGTTTAGTAGGTTCTCCTCCGGGCTATGTAGGTTTTGAGGAAGGCGGTCAGTTGACTGAGAAAGTTCGTCGTAAACCATATTCAGTGATTCTTTTCGATGAAATTGAAAAAGCACATCCAGATGTATTTAATATGTTATTACAAGTGCTGGATGATGGTCGTTTAACTGATTCTAAAGGACGTACAGTAGACTTTAGAAATACAGTTATTATTATGACAAGTAACGTTGGAGCACAAGAACTAAAAGATAATAAATTCGTAGGTTTCGGTGGTAATGACGCTGCCCAAGATTACGAAACAATTCGTAAGACGATGATGGATGAATTGAAAAAGCAATTCCGTCCAGAGTTCTTAAACCGTATTGATGATATTATCGTGTTCCATAAATTAGAGAAAGAACAACTAAAAGAAATCGTTACTTTCATGGTGAACGGTTTAACGAAACGTTTGAAAGAACAAGACATCTTCATTACATTAACTGATGCTGCGAAAGAAAAAGTAGCAGAAGATGGATATGATCCGGAATACGGTGCTCGTCCGTTGACGCGTTCTATCCAGAAAAATATTGAAGATAAACTTTCAGAAGAATTGTTAAAAGGTGAAGCACTTGCTGGACACGAAGTAACGATAGATTATAAAGATGGCGAATTTGTAATTACGAAAGAGAAAAAATAATCAACTTAAACTGTTGAAATGATAGTCTAGAAAGCTGTCATTTCGACAGTTTTTTTAGTTTATTAAGAATATGAAGTATTATAAGGGTATAACATTGTCTAAATATGCAAAAAGATTTAAAATAAATACATATTAAAACAGGGGGAATTACGTTGGCTAAAGCAAAATCAACATTTGAATGTATGGCCTGTGGTTATCAATCCCCAAAATGGATGGGTAAATGTCCAAATTGTGGTGCCTGGAACCAGATGGAAGAGGTTATTGAACATAAACAAAAAGGTCCGAAGACTGCGATACATCAACAAGATTCAAATTCTAAAGTAGAAAAATTAAAAAATATCACTAAGGAAAGTGTTCCGCGGGACCACACACAAATGGGTGAACTTGATCGAGTATTAGGAGGCGGCATCGTTCCGGGTTCTCTTATATTAATTGGAGGAGACCCTGGTATCGGGAAATCTACATTGCTATTACAAGTGTGTGCGATGTTATCTCAGAGACATCCGGTACTATATATATCAGGTGAAGAATCAGTGAGACAGACAAAGCTAAGAGCTGACAGACTTAAAGAAGATGCTGGCGAACTTGATGTATATGCTGAAACCAATCTGCAGATTATTCACGAGACAGTGAAGAAAATGCAACCAAGATTTCTGGTGATTGACTCCATTCAGACAATATTCCATCCGGAAGTCACAAGTGCACCAGGATCTGTATCGCAAGTACGAGAATGTACACAGGAATTAATGCGTATTGCAAAACAGATGAATATTGCCACGTTTATAGTGGGTCATGTAACGAAAGAAGGCCAAATTGCTGGTCCGCGTTTACTTGAACATATGGTAGATACCGTATTGTATTTTGAAGGAGATACACATCACAGTTATCGTATACTACGAGCTGTAAAAAACCGTTTTGGTTCGACTAACGAGATGGGTATATTTGAAATGCGTAACACAGGTTTAACGGAAGTCCTAAATCCGAGCGAGATGTTCCTCGAGGAACGCACGAAAAATGTGGCAGGCTCAACAATTGTTGCCACAATGGAAGGCACACGACCATTGCTTGTTGAAGTACAATCACTTGTATCACCAACTTCTTTCCATAATCCAAGACGTATGGCGACAGGTATAGACCACAACCGTTTAACACTACTTATGGCTGTGCTTGAGAAGAAGCAAGGTTATTTATTACAACAGCAGGATGCTTACGTTAAAGTGGCCGGTGGTGTGAAGTTAGATGAACCTGCAGTCGATCTAAGTATTATTATTAGTATTGCATCAAGCTATAATGATAAACCGACACGTGGAGATGACTGCTTTATTGGTGAAGTCGGATTAACAGGGGAAGTGCGTCGGGTAGCACGTATTGAACAACGTGTTCAGGAAGCGGAAAAGCTAGGTTTCAAACGAATCATTATACCGAAGAATAACATCGGAGGATGGGATTTCCCAGGTAATATTGAAGTCATCGGTGTAACGAATATTAGTGAAGCATTAAAGCTGGCATTTTAAGGAGGTGAAAGTATGTTAAAGAAATTAGTAACATTAATATTTATTGTTGTTGGTGCAAGTTTGGGGATTTTTGCGATACCGGAACTTATTCGTTTATTTAACTTAAATATTCCGGAAATCTTTAAAAACCCCTATGTTGACGGAGCGATTGGGATAATTGTCTTCTTTATTTTATTTTACTGGTTAATTGATCGCGTAGTTAACCTCATTATTAAAGGTGAGAAGTCCTTACTAAACATTAACTTTATGGAACTTATATTTGCGACACTTGGTATGATTTTAGGATTAATGATTGCGTGTATGATTAGTTTAATTTTTAACTTTATGGGTTTTACATTGCTTAAAAATACTGTGCCTGTGATTTTAGCGGTCGTATTAGGTTATCTGGGGTTTCAGGTAGGTCTTAAAAAGCGTGATGAAATCCAAAGTTTTTTACCGGAACGTTTTCAGAGCAGTACGAATAAACGACGTGTATTAGATAATACGAAGTTACTGGATACGTCTGCAATTATTGACGGCAGAATTTTATCGATTGTTGAATGTGGATTCTTAGATGGAACAATTATCGTACCACAAGGTGTATTAGACGAATTACAGCTCATCGCAGATTCTACTGACGGTATGAAACGAGATAAAGGACAGCGTGGATTAGATATACTAAGTCAGTTACAAAACACAGGACATCCTATAAAAATAGTTCCGGGACATAAAAATATTAAGGAAGTCGATCAACTTCTAGTCACTATGGCTAAAGAGACAAAATCAAGCGTGATTACAACAGACTTCAACTTAAATAAAGTATGTCAGGTTCAAGGCATTAAAGTGTTGAATGTTAATGATTTATCTGAGGCAATTAAACCGGTTGTTGCACAAGGTGATAAATTTATGCTGAATGTGACGAAAGCCGGAAAAGAAGAAAATCAAGGTGTCGGATATCTGGAAGATGGTACGATGGTTGTTGTTGAGAACGGCAAACATTTAATCAATAAACAAGTGAATGTTGAGGTTCAATCAGTGCTTCAAACTTCATCAGGCAGAATTATTTTCACAAAGAAAGTGAATGACTAATATGTATGACGTAATTATTCCGGCTGCAGGCATGGGGAAACGTATGCAGGCAGAAAAGAACAAAATATTACTGATGCTCAATGACAAATCGATACTTGAGCATACCGTAGAAGTATTTCAAAATGATGCAAATTGTCGTGCGATTCATTTAGCCGCACAAAAAGATGAAATCGAAATGATGCAATCAATGCTACAAGCATACGATAAAATTGGTACCATCACTGAAGGCGGTAGTGAACGCCAATACAGTATTGAAAACGTATTAAAATCAATTGAACCGTGTGACTATGTATTTGTGCATGATGCGGCACGACCGTTTGTTACCCAGGAGACTTTGCATAAACTACATGAATCAGTACAACAACATCAAAGTGTAATCGCTGCTGTGAAAGTGAAAGATACCATTAAGCGTGTACAAGATAAAAAGGTCTCTGAAACGTTAAAGCGTGATGAGTTATGGCAAGTTCAAACGCCTCAAGCATTTGATTATCAGCTATTACTTGATGCATACAATAAAGCGGACAAAGAAAAGTTCTTTGGTACGGACGATGCATCACTTGTAGAACGTATCTCAGAGGTACATATCGTAGAAAGTGATTACGACAATATTAAGCTTACAACACCAGAAGACATGTTCTTTGCTGAAGCTATACTGAAGAAAAGAGGGTTATGATGAGAATTGGATATGGATATGATGTACACCAATTAGTCGAGGGTAGACCTTTAATCATCGGTGGAATTGAATTAAATCACGATAAAGGGCTACTTGGTCATAGTGATGCTGACGTATTGCTACACGCGATTACAGATGCGATTTTAGGTGCGGTATCATTAGGCGATATCGGTAAATTCTTTCCAGACGACGACCCTAAATACAAAGGAGCAGATTCACGCATTTTATTAAAAGATGCGTATCAGCACGTATTAGAGATGGGTTATGAAGTTGGCAATATCGATGCAACAATTATTGCTGAAAAGCCGAAATTCAGACCACATATTGATGCAATGCGTGAATCAATCGCGAATGTCTTAAATACTGATGTGTTCAACGTCAATGTTAAGGCGACAACGAATGAGAAAATGGGTTACTTAGGTAGACAAGAGGGAATCCAGGCACAAGCTGTGGTATTATTATTAAAGAAAACAATTTAATGGAGTGAATATAATGAGTAAAGTAAGAGTAAGATATGCACCAAGTCCGACTGGTTTCTTACACATCGGTAATGCACGTACTGCATTATTTAACTATTTATTTGCAAGACATAATGACGGAGATTTCATCATCCGTATTGAAGATACTGATACAGCACGTAACGTCGAAGGTGGCGAAGCGAGTCAGTTAAAGTTCTTAAAATGGTTAGGTATGGACTGGGATGAATCAATCGATAAAGACGGTGGCTATGGTCCTTACCGTCAATCAGAGCGTGCAGATATCTATAATCCTATTATCGAAAAGTTATTAGCTGAAGATAAAGCATACCGTTGTTACATGACTTCAGAAGAGTTAGAAGCAGAACGCGAAGCACAACTTGCACGAGGTGAAATGCCAAGATACGGCGGTAAACATGCACATCTGACACAAGAAGAAGAAGAGGCGTTAATTGCCGAAGGTAGACAGCCATCTATCCGTATTCGTGTACCAAAAGATAAAACATATACATTTAATGATATGGTTAAAGGTGAAGTGTCATTTGATTCTAATGGTATCGGGGATTGGGTTATCGTTAAAAAAGATGGTATTCCAACGTATAACTTTGCGGTAGCAATTGACGATCACTTCATGGAAATTACACATGTTATTCGTGGTGATGACCATATTTCAAATACACCGAAACAAATGATGGTATATGAAGCATTAGGATATGATGTACCAACATTCGGTCACATGACGTTAATCGTAAATGAAGAGCGTAAGAAATTATCGAAACGTGACGGATCAATTATTCAATTTATCGAGCAGTATCATGACCTAGGTTACTTACCGGAAGCATTATTTAACTTTATCGGTTTACTAGGATGGTCTCCAGAAGGAGAAGAAGAAATTTTCTCTAAAGAGCAATTTATCGAAATGTTTGATGAGAAACGTTTAAGTAAGTCCCCAGCCTTCTTTGATAAACAAAAGCTTGCATGGATTAATAACCAGTACATGAAAACAAAAGATTTAGATACTGTGTTTGAAATGACTTTACCACACATGGAAAAAGCGGGACTTATTTCAAATAATCCAACTGAAGCAGAACTTGCTTGGGCAAAATCATTAGTAAGTCTTTATCAACAGCAAATGAGTTATGCCGGTGAAATCGTGGAACTTTCTGAGTTATTCTTCAAAGATGAATTAGCATTAAATGAAGAGGCAAGTGAGGTCGTGAACGGTGAACAAGTACCTGAACTTGTAAAAGCTTTAACAGCACAACTAGAAGCATTAGAGACATTCGATGCAGCAAGTATTAAAGCGGCTATTAAAGCAGTTCAAAAAGAAACGGGTATTAAAGGTAAAAACTTATTTATGCCAATCCGTGTAATGGTATCTGGACAAACGCATGGTCCTGAGTTACCAAATACTATGGAATTATTAGGTAAAGAAAAAGTTATTGAACGTTTAAGTGTCTATGCATAATTCTGAAATAAAATAGTTGAATTTTAATATGAATGAATTATAATCGACTTATGAGACCAAGTAGATAATTAATATATCTTTAGAGAGCATACGGTTGGTGAAAGTATGTGGTAGCTTAATTGTTGAATGCATCTCATTATAAAGACAAAGTTGAATATATTTTAAGTGAGTAGATTTATCTACTAATCAGAGTGGAACCGTGCAGAAGCACCTCTTATTTTAGAGGTGCTTCTTTTTATTATAATTGGGGGTGTAGGAATGTTTTCAAGGATTAAAGATGACATTAACATGGTATTTGAGCAAGATCCAGCTGCGAGAAGTAGTTTGGAAGTATTTCTTACTTATTCAGGATTACACGCTGTATGGTGGCATTTAGTTGCACATTGGTTCTTTAACCGCAAGATGTATTTTGTAGCGCGTGCAATCAGCCAAATTTCAAGATTCTTCTCTGGTATTGAAATCCATCCGGGTGCTAAAATCGGGAAACGTTTATTCATTGATCACGGGATGGGAATAGTTATTGGTGAAACATGTACAATTGGAGATAACGTTACGATTTATCAAGGTGTCACACTAGGTGGTACTGGGAAGGAAAGTGGCAAACGCCACCCTGATATTGGAGATAATGTTTTAATTGCTGCGGGAGCTAAAGTATTAGGCAATATTCAGATTGGTAACAATGTGAATATCGGTGCTAACTCAGTGGTATTAAAATGCGTTCCTGATTACTCTACAGTCGTAGGTATTCCAGGGCATATCGTGAAACAAAATGGTGTAAGAGTCGGTAAAAGCTTTGATCATACAAATTTACCGGATCCTATTTATGAAAAACTAAAAGAATTAGAAAGACATATCGAGGCAACGAAAAAGGGAGAGATTATTGATGATTACGTTATATAACACATTAAGTCGAAAGAAAGAAAAATTTGTACCGCTTGAAGAGGGTAAGGTTAAGATGTACGTGTGTGGTCCAACGGTTTATAACTACATTCACATTGGTAATGCTCGACCTGCTATCAGCTTTGATGTAGTAAGACGTTACTTTGAATATCGCGGTTATGAAGTGAACTACGTATCAAACTTTACAGATGTAGATGATAAATTAATTAAAGCAGCAAACGAACTTAATTCTACTGTTCCTGAAGTCGCTGATCGTTTTATTGCGGCATACTTTGAAGATACTGGCGCATTAAATTGTAAACATGCAACACATCATCCACGTGTAATGGATCATATGGATGACATTATAGAGTTTATCGAGGAATTAATTAAAAAAGACTATGCCTATGAAAGCAGCGGGGATGTGTATTTCAGAACGCGTAAGTTTGATGGATACGGAAAGCTCAGCCATCAATCAATTGATGAGTTAAAAGTAGGTGCGCGTATTGCAACAGGTGAATTAAAAGATGATGCACTAGACTTCGCATTATGGAAGAGTGCCAAACCTGGAGAAATCAGCTGGGATTCTCCGTGGGGTAAAGGTCGTCCGGGTTGGCATATAGAGTGTTCGGTGATGGCGAAAAAACATTTAGGTGATTCAATTGATATTCATGCAGGTGGATCTGATTTAGCGTTCCCACATCATGAAAATGAAATTGCGCAATCTGAAGCGCATAATGACACAACATTTGCGAACTACTGGATGCATAATGGTTTTATTAATATCGATAATGAAAAAATGAGTAAATCATTAGGTAACTTTATATTAGTGCATGACATTATTAAAGAAGTGAACCCTAACGTGTTACGTTTCTTTATGATTAGTGTACATTACAGAAATCCAATCAACTACAACATGGAGCTTGTGACGAGCGCAAAAGCAGGATTAGAACGTATTCAAAACGCATATGCAGCTTTAAAGGAGCGTCAGGAGATTTCAGTAGATGTGGTTGATCATAGTGAAATGATTAAAACAATAGATGATATATTATTACAATTTGAAACGGCGATGGATGATGATTTTAATACGGCTAATGCAATTACAGCTTGGTATGAATTGGCCAAACAGGCAAACATCTATAATCAGAAAGATTCAACAGATTTAAAAGTTATTGAACGTTTCCTTGAGGTCTTTGAAATTATCAGTGATGTTTTAGGGGTTAAACTTGTGGAAGAAGCAGAACTATTAGACGAAGATATTGAAGCTTTAATTGCAGAACGTGAGGCAGCTCGTAAGGAAAGAAACTTTGCACGTGCAGATGAAATCCGTGACATGCTTAAAGAGAGAAATATTATTCTGGAAGATACAGCACAAGGTGTGAGATTTAAACGTGGTTAATGAAGCAAGTTTGTACAATCCACTGACACTTGCATACCTTGGTGATGCTGTACTTGATTTATACGTACGAGATTATATTGTGCGAGAGATGAACAAGAAGCCCAATGAATTACATCGTCAAGCTACTTTTTTCGTATCAGCTAAGAGTCAGGCAGCGACATTCGATACACTTGTGGGTGAAAATTACTTTACTGCGCAGGAGACAGAGATATTGATGCGCGGACGAAATGCCAAAAGTCATACGCGCGCTAAAAATACGGATGTTATCTCTTATAAAAAGAGTACTGCACTGGAAGCGGTCATCGGTTATTTACACTTAAATAACGAAACAGAAAGATTACAGGTGTTACTTGAAAAAATTGTAACATTATGTGAAATGAGGGGTAAGCAATGAACAAGCAAACGAATGATGAAATTATTGTAGGACGTCATGCGGTTAAGAGTGCGATAGAATCAGAACATGAAATTAATAAAATATTTATTCAGGAAGGCATCAATAAATCTCAAATTTCCAGTATTTTAAACCTTTGCAAAGAGCGTAAGATAATTGTTCAGACGGTACCCAAGTCGAAACTCGACCATTTATCAGATGTACCGCATCAAGGTATTATGGCGATGATTTCACCTTATGAATATGTGGAGCTTGATGATTTTTTAAGTGCACGTAATACGGAAGCATTGAGTACTATTATGATTTTGGATGGTCTGGAAGATCCACATAATTTAGGTTCAATCTTAAGAACAGCAGATGCGATTGGTGTTGACGGTATTATGATTCCGAAGCGACGTTCGGTGAGTTTAAATCAAACGGTTGTTAAAGCATCAACTGGAGCGATTGAACATGTGCCTGTGATGCGTGTAACAAATATCAGTCAGGCGATTGATAAATTAAAAGAGAATGGATACTGGGTTGCAGGTACAGATGCAAAGCAATCCGTAGATTATCGTAAGATGGATGCTAATATGAATTTAGCAATTGTCATTGGCTCAGAAGGTGAGGGGATGAGTCGCCTTGTAAAAGATAAATGTGACTTTTTAATCCATTTGCCGATGGTTGGACATGTAAATAGTTTAAATGCTTCTGTAGCAGCAAGTTTATTAATGTATGAAGTTTATCGTAAAAGGAATCCGATAGACTAATGATTAAAAGATATACCATCATCGATGGATATAATGTCATAGGTCAAAGTGCAAAATTAAAAAAACTTGCTAAAGAATCATTAGAAGAAGCACGTATGCAACTATTACTTGAAATCGCCAATTACAATGCGCGTATAGCTGATGAAATGATTGTTGTGTTTGATGCTTATGATGTGAAGACACACGAACGTGAAGAAGTGTTTCATGGTATTCGTATTGTATTCTCGAGAGAAAAGGAAACAGCTGATGCAGTCATTGAGAGGCTCGTACATGAAATGTACGAAAAACATATTACAACAATTAAAGTGGTAACAAGTGATCTATCAGAACAGCACACCATTTTTGGTAGCGGTGCTTTGAGAATCCCCTCACGTGAATTTATCAGTAATTTACGTGAAGAAGAAAAAAATGTCGCAAAAGATATGCGTAGTATGGGAAATCAGAAGCCAAGAACACGTATTGAAATTGATGAAACGACAAAAGCGCGTCTGGAAAGATTGAGAAGAGGAGAAATTTAATTCAAGGTAATTTTATTGTTTGAGATAATGATATTTAACAGCTAAGCTAAAGAAAAAACATAATCCGAGGTTTAGCAAAATGATGTTTAAAACGTATACTCAAATCATTTGTGAAGAACAAACGGTATATCATCTACAGCCTATTGAAACAATTGTTAAAGATATACAGGATGGCAATATCGATGCGTTTGAAAGTCTTGTGGCAAGGCTACGTAATGGGATAGCTATTCATATTAGAAGAATTTCTTTTAAAGATTATGATGCGCTGTACCAGGAAAGTCTTATTTCACTTTATCAGGCTGTTCAAACGTATGATCCGTTAAAAAGTGATGATTTTGAAAGGTTTTATTTCTATCACTTGAAATATGCTTTGCTGGATTATGTGCGACACCTTCAGAAGGAACGCACACGTCCAGTTGTAAGCTATGAAGCACCTATTAATGATGAGGATTTGACGTTAGATGCCTATCTCCAGGATATCAATGCACTTAACCCGCGTATTGAAAGTGAACTGGAGGATTTAAAGTCACGTATGACGCCTGTTGCATTACAATTGAGTCCGTTGGAATATCGTGTAATGGAGTATTTGAAGGATCAGATGCCGGTAAAAGCTATGGCGGCAATTGAAAATGAATCTTTAAAAACAATTCACAATACGATAGCACGGCTTAAAGTTAAGGTGAAAGCATTCATCAGAGGCTTATCATAGTTTGACAAAAATACGTTTCACCGTTATATTAAACTAGGATTAGAATGAATTAAATGGACACATACCTTAAACCATATAGCATTAAAAATAAGTATCGAATTTCGGTTCGGTCTATTTTTTATCAATTAATAAACGTGATGGAGGCATACTCATGGAACATAAAGAAAATTTCTTTCAAGGCGTGATCTCTGAGATGAAAAAAACTTCATGGCCAACAGGTCAGGAAGTTGTAAGAGATACAACAATCGTAGTATTAACGGTATTATTCTTTATTATTTTCTTTTACGCAATCGACTTAGGTATTTCTGAACTTATTCGATTAATTAACTAAGGAGGCATAATATGTCTGAGGAAAGCAAAAAACATTGGTACGCAGTTCATACGTATTCGGGCTATGAAAATAAAGTTAAAGACAATTTAGAAAAACGTCTTGAATCTATGAATATGCAGGATCAAATCTTTAGAGTTGTCATCCCTGAAGAAGAAGAGACAACGATTAAAGACGGAAAAGCAAAAACATCAATTAAGAAAACATTTCCAGGGTACGTACTTGTTGAATTAGTAATGACAGACGAGTCATGGTATGTTGTACGTAATACACCAGGTGTTACTGGTTTTGTAGGCTCTGCTGGTGCAGGTTCTAAGCCGAACCCATTATTACCTGAAGAAGCGAAGTTCATCTTAAAATCTATGGGCATGAATGAGAAAACAATCGATGTCGAAATTGAAATTGGTGAGCAAGTCCGAGTGACAAGTGGACCATTCACTAATCAAGTTGGTGAAGTAAAAGAAATCGATGTTGAGAAATACAAATTAACTGTATTAGTAGATATGTTTGGTCGTGAAACACCTGTAGAGGTTGAATTTGATCAAATCGAAAAGTTATAAAAAATTAAATATAAAAATGTAAATTGACACTTGCATTTCATTGATGTAAGTGGTAATATTTTATAGTCGTGCTAATTAGTACGGTTGATGAGTGGGAGGGTAAATATCATACCCTGTGACCACATCACGATATTATAGGAGGTGCACATCGTGGCTAAAAAAGTAATCAAAGTTGTTAAATTACAAATCCCAGCAGGGAAAGCGAATCCAGCGCCACCAGTTGGTCCAGCATTAGGTCAAGCAGGTGTTAACATCATGGGATTCTGTAAAGAATTTAACGCGCGTACACAAGAACAAGCAGGTTTAATTATTCCGGTTGAAATTTCTGTATTTGAAGATCGTTCATTTACATTTATCACTAAAACACCACCTGCAGCAGTTTTACTTAAAAAAGCAGCTAAAATCGAAAAAGGTTCAGGTGAACCAAACAAGACTAAAGTTGCTACAGTAACTGAAGATCAAGTACGTGAAATCGCTGAAGCTAAAATGGAAGATTTAAATGCAGCAAGCGTTGAAGCGGCAATGAGAATTATTGCTGGTACTGCTCGTAGTATGGGTGTAGAAATTAAATAATATCACTTGAAGATTTAACGGCAGACTTATTTAAGTCTGCTCTTGCACTGTTATAGGTGCCCGTGGGAGGACATTCCGCTAAAACCACTATAAGGAGGAAATAAAAAATGGCTAAAAAAGGTAAAAAATATCAAGAAGCCGCTCAAAAGATTGATAACACAAAATTCTACTCTGTAGAAGAAGCTATCAAACTTGCGCAAGAAACAAGCACAGTTAACTTTGACGCTTCTGTTGAAGTTGCATTCCGTTTAGGAATCGATGTTCGTAAAAACGACCAACAAATCCGTGGAGCAGTAGTGCTTCCAAACGGAACTGGTAAAACACAACGTGTATTAGTATTCGCTAAAGGCGAAAAATTAAAAGAAGCTGAAGCTGCAGGCGCTGACTACGTTGGCGATGCTGAATACATCAACAAAATCAACCAAGGTTGGTTCGAATTTGATGTTATCGTAGCAACTCCAGACATGATGGGTGAAGTTGGTAAACTTGGACGTGTCCTTGGACCTAAAGGTTTAATGCCAAACCCTAAAACTGGTACTGTAACGATGGACGTAACAAAAGCTGTTCAGGAAATCAAAGCTGGTAAAGTTGAATACCGTGCTGAGAAATCTGGTATCGTTCACGCTTCAATCGGTAAAGTATCATTTGATACAGCTAAATTAGTTGAAAACTTTAACACTTTAAAAGATGTTTTAGCTAAAGCTAAACCAGCTTCATCAAAAGGTACTTACTTCAAAACTGTTTCTGTAACTTCTACTATGGGCCCTGGTATCAAAGTTGACCCATCAGAAGTAAGAAACTAATTTTAAAAAAACAATTTGACAAGATTCAAATTTCACGTTATAGTGTAATTTGTATTTTATAAATAACCTAAGACAGTAGGGGCGCATGCTTAATAATCCTACCGAGGTGAAATTTGACTTGAGACTGTTCAAGCACTTTTTACCATGGGTGAAAAGTGCTTTTTTAATATCTATATTAGAAAAGCACGAAAATCTTAATGGAGGTGTCATAATGAGTACAAAAGCTATCGAAATCAAACAACAAAAAGCTGATGTGATCACTGAACAATTAAAAAATTCAGTATCTACTATCATCGTTGACTATCGTGGTTTAACTGTTGCGCAAGTAACTGAACTACGTAAACAACTTCGTGAAGCTGGTGTTGAGTTCAAAGTTTACAAAAATACTTTAGTACGTCGTTCAGCTGAAGCAGCTGGTATCGAAGGTATCGAAGAATTTTTAACTGGACCAAACGCTATCGCATTCTCAAATGAAGAAGTTGTAGCACCAGCAAAAATTATTGCTGACTTCGCTAAAGAAAACGAAAAGTTAGAAATCAAAGCAGGTATCATCGAAGGTAAAGTGACTAGCGCTGAAGATATCAAAGCTATCGCATCATTACCATCAAAAGAAGGACTTATCTCAATGGTTCTTTCAGTATTACAAGCTCCAATCCGTAACTTTGCTTACGCAGTTAAAGCTGTTGGAGAACAAAAAGAAGGCGGAGAAGAAACTGCTCCTGCTGAAGAAGCATAATTCACTTAGCCAAGAACAACAAGTATCATAAAAAAACTTAAATTAAATGGAGGAATACAATCATGTCAAACGAAAAAATTATCGAAATGATTAAAGAAATGTCAGTTTTAGAATTAAACGATTTAGTTAAAGCTATCGAAGAAGAATTTGGTGTAACTGCTGCTGCTCCTGTAGCTGTAGCTGGTGCTGCTGGTGGCGCTGACGCTGCTGCAGAAAAAACTGAATTCGACGTAGAATTAGTATCTGCTGGATCTTCAAAAATCAAAGTTGTTAAAGCTGTTAAAGAAGCAACTGGTTTAGGATTAAAAGACGCTAAAGACTTAGTTGATGGCGCTCCTAAAGTAATCAAAGAAGGCGTATCTAAAGACGAAGCTGAAGAATTAAAAGCTAAATTAGAAGAAGCTGGAGCAACTGTAGAAGTTAAATAATTTCTCTTTTGTTACGAAACCCGTTATGTATATAACGGGTTTTTCTTGCTTTATATTGGTATAATTTCAACTGTGTGCACACTGCACTAAGAAGAAATGAGTGAGGTGTTAAGGTGAGTCATTATTACAGCGAAGAACAAACAGTAGCAAGTAATGAAAATACAATTGGATTTAATATGGACAACCATAGTTTGAAACTTACAACAGATGCCGGCGTGTTTTCTAAAGGTGGGGTTGATTTTGGATCAAATTTACTCGTTAAAACTTTTTTAGAAGATGCAGGTCCTAAGCGTGTTCTTGATGTAGGTTGTGGATACGGTACGATGGGATTAATGGTAGCTAAACATCATCCAGAAGCTCTTATACATATGGTCGACGTTAACGAACGCGCGTTAGGTCTTGCAGAAAGGAATGCATTATCTAATGATATTCGTAATGTTAAAATATATAAAAGTGATGGATTAAATGAGGTTACTGAAAAGTTTGATACAGTGTTAACCAATCCCCCCATCCGTGCAGGAAAAGAAGTAGTCCATCGTATCTTAGAAGATAGTTTAAAAGTGCTTGATGAGTCGGGTGCGTTATATGTTGTGATTCAAAAGAAACAAGGTATGCCGTCAGCAAAAAAGAAGATGGAAAATGATTTTGGCAATGTAACTATATTAAAAAAAGATAAAGGCTATTATATTTTAAAGAGTGTAAAAGGTTGACCTTCTACAATTGGTCTGTTATAGTAATAGAATGTAAAAATTTAAATGAATAAGTGTGCACTTTTCTATCTAATTTTAGGAGAAATGAGTTTAAAATAAAAGTTGAAAATGGAGTTATGTGATTCCGTTTTCTTTTTGTCTTATTGCTTCTGTTTTAGGTAAAAGGCACCACAATTTTTGAGGGGTGAATCTGTTGACAGGTCAACTTATCCAATACGGAAGGCATCGTCAGCGTAGAAGTTACGCAAGAATTTCCGAGATTTTAGAATTACCTAACTTAATAGAAATTCAAACAAAATCTTATGAATGGTTCTTAGAAGAAGGTTTGATTGAAATGTTTAGAGACATTTCTCCAATCGAAGACTTCACTGGTAATCTTTCATTAGAATTTGTGGATTACAAATTAGGTGAGCCAAAGTATGATTTAGATGAAGCAAAGAACCGTGATGCTACTTACTCAGCGCCACTTCGAGTAAAGGTACGATTAATTATTAAAGAAACAGGCGAAGTAAAAGAACAAGAAGTCTTTATGGGTGACTTCCCATTAATGACAGATACAGGCACATTCGTTATCAATGGTGCAGAACGTGTTATCGTATCTCAATTAGTACGTTCTCCGTCTGTATACTTCAATGATAAAGTCGACAAGAATGGTAAAGTGAGCTTTGGAGCGACTGTTATCCCTAACCGTGGTGCATGGCTTGAATATGAAACTGATGCGAAAGATGTTGTGTTTGTACGTATTGACCGTACACGTAAATTGCCAATTACTGTTCTTTTACGTGCACTAGGTTTCTCAAGTGATCAGGAAATTATTGATTTACTTGGTGACAATGAATACTTACGTAACGCATTAGATAAAGATAATACTGAGTCAACTGAAGCTGCATTACTTGAAATTTACGAGCGTTTACGTCCAGGTGAACCACCTACTGTTGAGAACGCTAAGAGTTTATTATACTCACGTTTCTTCGATCCAAAACGCTATGATTTAGCAAGCGTTGGGCGTTATAAAATGAATAAAAAGTTACATTTAAAACATCGTCTGTTCAACCAAACATTAGCAGAGCCGATTGTTGATGTTGAAACAGGTGAAATTGTAGCTGAAGAAGGTACATTATTAGATCGTCGTAACTTAGATCAAATTCTAGATGCCCTTGAAAACAATGCCAATCAAAAAGTTTTCACTTTAGAGAACGGTTTATTAGATGAGCCGATTGAAATTCAATCAGTTAAAGTTTATGTTCCTGGCGATGAAGAAAAACGTACAACTACAATTATCGGTAATGCATTCCCGGATGATGAAGTGAAATGTATTACGCCGGCAGATATCTTATCATCTATTAGTTATTTCTTTAACTTATTAGCAGGTGTTGGATTTACAGATGATATCGACCATTTAGGTAATCGTCGTTTACGATCAGTTGGTGAGTTATTACAAAACCAATTCCGTATCGGTTTAAGTCGTATGGAGCGTGTTGTACGTGAACGTATGAGTTTACAGGATACTGAATCAGTAACACCTCAACAATTAATCAATATTCGCCCTGTCATTGCGTCTATTAAAGAATTCTTTGGTAGTTCACAATTATCTCAATTCATGGACCAAGCGAACCCTCTTGCAGAGCTTACGCATAAACGTCGTTTATCTGCCTTAGGACCTGGTGGTTTAACAAGAGAACGTGCTGGTATGGAAGTACGTGACGTTCACTATTCTCACTATGGCCGTATGTGTCCGATTGAAACTCCTGAGGGACCAAACATTGGATTAATCAACTCACTTTCAAGTTATGCACGTGTAAATGAATTTGGTTTCATTGAAACACCATACAGAAAAGTTGATATTGAAACGAACACTGTTACTTCTCAAATCGACTACTTAACAGCTGACGAAGAAGATGCTTATGTTGTTGCCCAAGCGAATGCGCGTTTAGATGACAATGGTAAATTCTTAGATGATGAAGTTGTTTGTCGTTTCCGTGGAGATAATACAGTTATGGCACGTGAACGTATGGATTACATGGACGTATCACCTAAGCAGGTAGTATCTGCTGCCACAGCTTGTATTCCATTCTTAGAAAACGATGACTCGAACCGTGCATTAATGGGTGCGAACATGCAACGTCAAGCAGTACCATTGATGAATCCTGAAGCACCATTTGTTGGAACAGGTATGGAACACGTAGCAGCACGTGATTCTGGAGCTGCAGTAGTAGCGAAATATAAAGGTCGTGTTGAGCACGTTGAAGCGCGCCAAATTAAAGTACGCCGTATTGTAGAAGAAGGCGGAAAAGAAATTGAAACGGATTTAGATGTTTACAAATTAGCTAAATTCGCACGTTCAAACTCAGGTACATGTTATAACCAACGCCCTATTGTTCAAGCGGGTGATATCGTAACGAAAGGTGAAATCTTAGCCGATGGTCCTTCTATGGAACTTGGTGAGATGGCCCTAGGACGTAACGTTGTTGTCGGATTCATGACTTGGGACGGTTATAACTACGAGGATGCTGTTATCATGAGCGAACGTCTTGTAAAAGATGATGTTTACACTTCTATTCATATCGAAGAATATGAATCAGAAGCACGCGATACAAAACTCGGACCTGAAGAAATTACTAGAGATATTCCAAACGTATCTGATAATGCACTTAAAAACTTAGATGATCGTGGAATTGTTTTTGTTGGTGCAGAAGTTCGTGATGGAGATATCTTAGTTGGTAAAGTAACACCTAAAGGAGTTACTGAATTAACTGCAGAAGAGCGCCTGTTACACGCTATCTTCGGTGAAAAAGCACGTGAAGTTCGTGATACTTCATTACGTGTACCACATGGTGCAGATGGTATCGTATTAGACGTGAAAGTCTTTAATCGTGAAGATGGCGATGAGTTACCACCGGGTGTTAACCAATTAGTACGTGTTTACATCGTTCAAAAACGTAAAATTCACGTTGGAGATAAGATGTGTGGTCGTCACGGTAACAAAGGGGTTATCTCACGAATCTTACCTGAAGAAGATATGCCATTTATGCCTGACGGAACACCAATCGATATCATGTTAAACCCACTTGGGGTACCTTCTCGTATGAACATCGGACAAGTATTAGAGTTACACTTAGGTATGGCTGCTAAAAACTTAGGTCTGCATGTAGCATCTCCGGTATTCGATGGTGCGAACGATGAAGACGTTTGGTCTACGATTGAAGAAGCTGGTATGGCTCGTGATGGTAAAACTGTACTTTATGATGGACGTACAGGTGAACCATTCGATAACCGTGTATCAGTAGGTGTTATGTATATGCTTAAATTAGCTCACATGGTTGATGATAAGTTACATGCACGTTCAACTGGTCCTTACTCATTAGTTACACAACAACCACTTGGTGGTAAAGCGCAATTTGGTGGACAACGTTTCGGTGAGATGGAGGTATGGGCACTTGAAGCTTATGGTGCTGCATATACTTTACAAGAAATCTTAACGTACAAATCAGATGATACAGTTGGTCGTGTAAAAACATACGAAGCAATTGTTAAAGGTGAAAATATCCCACGTCCGGGAGTGCCTGAATCATTCCGCGTATTAATGAAAGAGTTACAAAGTTTAGGATTAGATGTAAAAGTAATGGACAATAAAGATGAAGAGATTGAAATGCGTGATTTAGAAGATGACGATTTCATCGATTCAAAAATTAACATTGCCAAAAAACCAGAACCAGAAGCTGAGATCACTGAATAATCACTGTCTCAACTCGTTTAAATAATTTGCTAGGCATCTACGAGGCAACTCGTATGATGCTGTTAGCAAAATGTATATATAAGTCTTGATAAAATTTTTAATACACTAAGGAGGTAGGGCTTTGATTGATGTAAATAACTTTCATTACATGAAGATAGGTCTCGCTTCACCTGAAAAAATCCGTTCATGGAGTTTTGGTGAAGTTAAAAAGCCAGAAACAATTAACTACCGTACATTAAAACCTGAAAGAGATGGTTTATTCTGTGAGAAAATTTTCGGTCCAACGAAGGACTGGGAATGTAGCTGTGGTAAATACAAACGTGTACGTTACAAAGGAATGGTCTGTGACCGTTGTGGCGTAGAAGTTACAAAATCAAAAGTACGTCGTGAACGTATGGGTCATATTGAATTAGCAGCACCTGTATCACATATCTGGTACTTCAAAGGTATACCATCACGTATGGGATTACTTTTAGATATGTCACCACGTTCTTTAGAAGAGGTTATTTACTTTGCATCTTATGCTGTAATTGATCCAGGTCCAACTGGTTTAGAGAAAAAATCTTTACTTTCAGAAAGAGAATACCGTGAGTATTACGATAAATTCCCAGGACAGTTTACAGCTAAAATGGGTGCTGAAGCGATTAAAGATTTATTATTGGACATCGATTTAGACGCGGAATTAAAGTCATTACGTGAAGAATTAGAAACTGCGACTGGTCAACGTTTGACAAGAGCAATCAAACGTTTAGAAGTAGTTGAATCTTTCAGAAATTCAGGTAATGATCCTTCATGGATGATTTTAGATGTATTACCAATCATCCCACCAGAAATTCGTCCGATGGTTCAATTAGATGGTGGACGTTTTGCTACATCTGATTTAAACGATTTATATCGTCGTGTTATTAACCGTAACAACCGTTTAAAACGTTTATTAGACTTAGGAGCGCCTGGTATCATCGTACAAAATGAAAAACGTATGTTACAAGAAGCTGTAGATGCTTTAATTGACAATGGTCGTCGTGGCCGTCCAGTAACTGGACCAGGTAACCGTCCATTAAAATCTTTATCACATATGTTAAAAGGGAAACAAGGTCGTTTCCGTCAAAACTTACTTGGTAAACGTGTTGACTATTCTGGTCGTTCGGTTATCGTCGTAGGGCCTAACCTTAAAATGTATCAATGTGGTCTTCCAAAAGAAATGGCACTTGAATTATTCAAACCATTTGTGATGAAAGAACTTGTTGAACGTGAAATCGCTACAAACATCAAGAACGCTAAAGGTAAAATTGAGCGTATGGAACCAGAAATCTGGGACGTTTTAGAAGATGTTATCCGTGAACATCCAGTACTTTTAAACCGTGCACCAACGCTTCACCGTTTAGGGATTCAGGCATTCGAACCAACGCTTGTTGAAGGTCGTGCAATTCGATTACATCCACTTGTAACGACAGCATACAATGCCGATTTCGATGGTGACCAAATGGCCGTTCACGTACCATTATCAAAAGAAGCGCAAGCTGAAGCACGTATGTTAATGTTAGCTGCACAAAATATCTTAAACCCTAAAGATGGTAAACCAGTTGTTACACCATCTCAGGATATGGTATTAGGTAACTACTACTTAACATTAGAGCGTAAAGGTACAATTGGTGAAGGTAGAATCTTCAAAGATGCAAATGAAGTTATTATGGCTTATGTTAATGGTTATGTGCATTTACATGCTCGTATTGCAGTACAAGCTGGATCATTTAATAATCCGACATTTACTGACAAACAAAACAGTCAGTTATTAGTAACTTCAGTAGGTAAGGTTATCTTTAATGAAATTATGCCGGAATCATTCCCATTCATTAACGAACCGACATTATCTAACTTAGAAACTGTTACACCAGGTAAATATTTCATTGATGCAACAGATTTAACTGAAGAAGGTTTATTAAAGTATTTAGAAGAACAACCGCTTGTAAAACCATTTAATAAAAAATTCTTAGGACAAATCATTGCAGAAGTATTTAATAGATTCCATATTACTGATACATCAATGATGTTAGATAGAATGAAAGACTTAGGATTTAAGTACTCTTCACGTGCAGGTATTACTGTAGGTGTATCTGATATCGTGGTATTACCTGATAAGCAGGATATCATCGGTTTAGCTGAAGAAAAAGTAGATAAAGTTACTAAACAATTCACACGTGGTTTAATTACTGAAAGTGAACGTTATGCAGCTGTAATCGAAATTTGGACGAAAGCCAAAGATGATATTCAAGCGAAGTTAATGAACTCTTTAGATGACTTAAACCCAATCTTCATGATGAGTGACTCTGGTGCCCGTGGTAACGCATCTAACTTTACACAGTTAGCAGGTATGCGTGGACTGATGGCCAACCCGGCTGGACGTATCATCGAGTTACCAATCAAATCATCATTCCGTGAAGGTTTAACGGTATTAGAATACTTCATCTCAACTCACGGTGCGCGTAAAGGTCTTGCCGATACAGCACTTAAAACAGCCGATTCAGGTTACTTAACACGTCGTCTTGTTGACGTTGCACAAGATGTTATCGTACGTGAACCTGATTGTGGTACTGACCGTGGATTACTTGTTTCTGCAATCCGTGAAGGTTCTGAATTAATCGAGCCATTCATTGAGCGTTTAGAAGGACGTTATTCTCGTGAAACAGTAAGACATCCTGAAACTAAGGAAATCTTAGTAAAAGTAAATGAATTAATTACTCCTGAAATCGCGAAACAAATCGTTGATGCAGGTATCGAAGAAATGCATATCCGTTCAGCATTCACATGTAACTCTCGTCACGGAGTTTGTGAGAAATGTTACGGTAAAAACTTAGCGACAGGTGAAAAAGTAGAAGTTGGGGAAGCTGTTGGTACAATCGCTGCCCAATCTATCGGTGAGCCTGGTACACAGTTAACGATGCGTACATTCCATACAGGTGGGGTTGCCGGTGCCGATATCACGCAAGGTTTACCTCGTATCCAGGAATTATTCGAAGCGCGTAATCCGAAAGGTCAAGCTGTAATCTCTGAGATTAACGGTGAGATTATCGAATTAAACGTTGTTAAAGATCGTATGCAGGAAATTAAAGTTAAGGGTGAAAATGAAGTACGTACGTACTTAGCACCTGGTACTGCAAGACTTAAAGTAGAAGTAGGTCAAAAAATTGCGCGTGGTGAAGTAATGACTGAAGGTTCAATTGAGCCTAAGCAATTATTAGCTGTAGCGGGACTTAATGCGACTCAAAGCTACTTACTTAAAGAAGTTCAAAAAGTATACCGTATGCAAGGGGTAGAAATCTCTGATAAACACGTTGAGGTAATGGTTCGTCAAATGTTACGTAAAGTACGTATTATCGAAGCAGGTGACACGAAATTATTACCAGGTGCATTAGTTGATATTCATACATTTACTGATGCTAACCGTGAAGTGTTTAAACAAAGAAAACACCCAGCGACAGCGAAGCCTGTATTACTTGGTATTACGAAAGCATCACTTGAAACAGAAAGTTTCTTATCTGCAGCTTCATTCCAGGAAACAACACGTGTGTTAACGGATGCAGCAATTAAAGGTAAACGTGATGACTTATTAGGACTTAAAGAAAACGTTATTATCGGTAAGTTAATCCCTGCTGGAACTGGTATGAGACGCTATAGTGGTGTTGAATTTGAAAAGGATGCACCTGCGTTAGAACAGGAAGAAGTAGTAGTAACTGAAAATTAATAACTCATAAGGTTAGAATATAAAGTTCTACCATAACACAAAGTCGAACAAACTATTAAATCAATTTTGATTTATGTGTTTGTTCGGCTTTGTTATTGAAATAATTAATATAAATACTCTCATCAATTCAAAGATGTAATGATAAAACACTTGAATTGTTGTCACTAAAATTTCACAGTCTCCAAAATATCATTTGAATGATAAATGGGTTATGATATAACAACGTAATAAAAAGATAGGGGGAGACCAATGACATTACAAATGAAACAATTAGTTATGATGGTACTGGGCTTTGTAGAGATAATTGCTGGTTTGTCATTATATGAGAAATCTCCGGTAGGAAGTCTGACATTTATTTTATTAGGATTAGCATTTCTTGCCATAATGTTTATTCTACAACGCAAAGATTCTCAAAAGCATTATTATATTAGAAAAAGATAAGTTCGATGAATATGTAATTCGTATATAAAATCCTTAAGAAAATAAATATTCTCAAGGGGTTTGTATTGTGAAAAACAATTATGTAGTGTAAAATTATATTCTAAGTTCCGAACGTAGAGGAGACATATTTTTGAAAAAGTGTCTCCTTTTTTATTACGTTTAAAATATATTTAAACAATTATAAAGTACGTATAAATTTAAGTATTCTATCTATATTAAATAATTTTATCTATAATGAACTAAAGGATAATAAAATAAAAAAATTGAAGGTGTTTCTATTATCGAATAAACCATGTCGGCAGTCTATTCGAAGATGAAAAAGGTGAAAGATGATGAAAAAAAATAAACATATTAAAAAAGTGTCGGTTATTGCTACGACAAGTATTTTAAGTACAGTCGGACTACTTAATCAATCAGTTGTGACACATGCTCAGGAAATTAATTTCTTTGATAATCGTTATAACGTTAATAACTTGGTAGCGCAGAAGAGTCCGGCATTGAGATTCATGGAAGGTATCGTCTACTATGATGAAAATAATGATGGTGTAAGAGACTTTCTTCTTTCTAATACACCTGTTGATCTGATAGGTGAAGATGGCAGTGTGTTAAGCGGAATGACAAATAGTCAAGGGGAGTTCTATTTTGAAGGGATGACTCTGGGTAATTTTACTTTGCGATTCTATCTATCTGTAGTTGATAGTAATGGGGCACCCTCTACAGATATCGTAGATGTACCCGTATATGCAAACGGCAACATTGTAAATAGATATCAAATCTTAGTTGCTCCGTTACCAGAAACGCCGACAACAGAAGCGCCAACAACAGAAGCGCCAACAACAGAAACGCCGACAACAGAAACGCCGACAACAGAAACGCCGACAACAGAAGCGCCGACAACAGAAACACCAACAATAGAAACACCAACAACAGAAACGCCGACAACAGAAACACCAACAACAGAAGCACTGACAACAGAAGCACCGACAACAGAAACGCCAACAACAGAAGCACCGACAACAGAATTACCGACAGACATGATTCCAACGACAGAAATTCCGACAGCAGAGCCAACAACAGAAACACCAACAACAGAAATGCTGACAACAGAAGCGCCGACAACAGAAACACCAACAACAGAAGCACTGACAACAGAAGCACCGACAACAGAAACGCCAACAACAGAAGCACCGACAACAGAATTACCGACAGTCATGATTCCAACGACAGAAATTCCGACAGCAGAGCCAACAACAGAAACACCAATAACAACCGAATTACCGACAGTCATGATTCCAACGACAGAACTACCAACAGCAGAACCGACAACGGAATTACCGACAGTTATGATTCCAACGACAGAACTACCAACAGCAGAACCGACGATAGAACCACCGACAACGGAATTACCGACAGTTATGATTCCAACGACAGAACTACCGACAGCAGAACCGACGATAGAAGAACCGACAACGGAATTACCGACAGTTATGATTCCAACAACCGAATTACCGACAGTCATGATTCCAACGACAGAACTACCGACAGCAGAACCGACGATAGAACCACCAACAACCGAATTACCGACAGTCATGATTCCAACGACAGAAGTTCCAACATCCGAATCAACAACGGAACGTCCTGTAACAACGGAAAGACCAACATCTGAGCCAACAACGGAACGTCCTGTAACAACGGAAAGACCGACATCTGAGTCAACAACGGAACGTCCTGGTGTACAGCCTGGTAGTCATTCAGAGCATAATAGTGAAGGCACTGATCAGAATATCAGCGTTAATTATCACCCAACAGGTTCTATTGTTGACGAGGAGCGAGGGGTTAACGGTAATGTAACGGATAGTATTGTTTATGATGGACGTGCGAGTGCTGAACAAACAGGTATTTTACGTAGTCCTTACCAACCATTGATATCAGACGATGTAAAGGCTGAAGATAAATCTTCAGAGCGTGTAATTGAGCTACTTGGCTTACAGTCTCCATTTAAGGAGGAAAAAGGAACGATAGTTGATAAGCAAAATACATTTAATCAAAAGGATACAAAGCATTCAAAAAATAAAAAGGATGACAAAGGTACAATAGAAGTCGCTAATACTGACAGTCATAAAAGTGATGATAGTAAGCGTCCTAATGTGGTAGGAAGTAATCCTTTAGTGGCTACGATTGATCCTGCTCCAACAGGTCCTAAAAATGCTTTGCCAACTTTCATTTCAGGTTTAGGTGGATTTAATCATTAATTAAGAAAGGAGATTTGAAATGGTAGATGTTGATGAAAAGCTGTTTAAACTTTATCTATATATCCAAAGCAATGCTTTTTCACGTGAAGCTGTTTCAGATTTCCTTGAAATTTCACCGAGACAGCTAACACGACTACTTAATAAGTGGAGTGATGATGGCTTTATTGTTTTTAGTAGTGGTGTAGGGCGTGGTAATGCTACGGATATTCAATTTTTGAAAAATATTGAAGGTGAATACATCAATCACTTGATTCGAAATTTAGAAGATTATGATGTTCATCAGCTCCAATCCATTATGGCACTCAATATGTCAGAGAACTCGAAACGGATATTACGTGTGTGTATTGAAGAAATCTT